>NZ_KB906168.1:0-215431 GCF_000381205.1 Thioalkalivibrio sp. ALE11
CAGACCCGACGCCGGCCCTGCATCCTTCATCCCTTCCGCGCTAAACTGGTTCATGACCTGCCCCCTCGATATTGGCTCTGTGTTGAAGGTGGTTGTCCCAACCCCGAGAACATAACCCACGCTCTCGAGGTCGGGCAGGTCAATCCATCATGTCTACAGACACTCTGTTCGCCGGCAGGGCTCCTGCAGATGCGGGAGCAGGTGTGGGAGCAGGTGTGGGAGCGGCCTTGGCCGCGAACGGACGGGTGCTTGTCCGGGGCGAACTCCCCGGAACCCTTGCGGCCGGATGCCCCGAGCGCTGCCGTCAGGCAGAATGCGCAAGACGGTTCCGGACGAAGGCAGGCGCATGAACGAGCAACAGTTGCGCGAGGCGGTGATCGACACGGCGCTGGAAACCAACCGGCGCGGCCTCAACCAGGGTACATCCGGTAACGTCAGTGTACGCTGCGGTGACGGCCTGCTGATCACCCCCTCCGGCGTGGCGTACGAGGACCTGGCGCCGAAGGACCTGGTGTACATGGATGCCGACGGACGCTGGTCCGCGCACCAGAAGCCTTCCAGCGAATGGCATTTCCACCGCGCGATCCTGCGGGAACGCGAAGATATCCATGCGGTGGTGCACGTGCATTCGGTGTACGCCAGCGTGGTCGCGATCCAGCAGCGCGACATCCCGCCGCTGCATTACATGATCGCGGCCGCCGGCGGCGACTCCATCCGCTGTGCCCCGTATGCCACCTTCGGGACACCGGAACTCTCGCGACATGCGCTTGCCGCACTGGATGACCGCTACGCCTGTCTGCTGGCGAACCACGGGATGATCGCCACCGGGCCGGACCTCGCACGCGCGCTGTGGCTCACCGAGGAGGTCGAACTGCTGGCGCAGCAGTACGTGCTGAGCCTGTCCATCGGCGGCCCCGCCCTGCTGGATGCTGCGGAGATGCAGCGCGTACGGGAGGCGTTCAGGCAGTACGGCCCGCGGCGGGAGGCGGCCCCGAACGGATCCGAACAGGAACCGGACGAACCCTGAGACGGCGTGACGCGCCCCGGGCTCGCCCGGTCTATTCTTTCGTTTTCACCCCTGCGAGCAGAGAGATTGCACCATGGCCAGTGGCACCCGTTTTTCGGTGGGCGAGATCGTCCATCACCTCAAGTATGATTACCGCGGCGTCATCGTGGATGTCGACCCGGTCTACAACGGCTCGGACGAATGGTACGAGACGGTCGCGAAGAGCCGGCCGCCCAAGGACCAGCCGTGGTACCACGTGCTGGTGGATGGCTACACCCACAGCACCTATGTGGCCGAGCGTCATCTGGAAAGCGACACCTCGGGCGAACAGATCGATCACCCGGACCTGGGCAAGTTCTTCGACCGTTTCATGAACGGGCGTTACAGTCGCGAAAACCAGACCCGGACACACTGAGGACACCATGAGTCAGGACAACCGCCGCTCGCGCGTGGTCACCGAAGGGCCACGCCGCACACCCAATCGCGCCATGCTGCGTGCCGTCGGGTTCGGGGACGACGACTTCCAGCGTCCCATCGTCGGGATCGCCAACGCGCACAGTACGATCACCCCCTGCAACACGGGGATCGGCGCGCTTGCCGAACGCGCGGAACGGGCGGTGCGTGAGGCCGGCGGCATGCCCCAGACCTTCGGCACCATCACCATCTCCGACGGCATCTCCATGGGCACGCCGGGGATGAAATACTCGCTGGTCTCGCGCGAGGTGATCGCCGACGCGATCGAAACCGTGGTCAACGGGCAGAGCATGGACGGGGTACTGGCCACCGGGGGCTGCGACAAGAACATGCCCGGGGCGATGATCGCCCTTGCCCGCCTCAACGTGCCGGCCGTCTTCGTCTATGGCGGCACCATCAAGCCCGGCCATTACAAGGGACAGGAGCTGACCATTGTCAGTGCCTTCGAGGCCGTGGGGCAGCACGGCGCGGGTCGGCTGTCCGACGAGGACCTGCAGGGCGTGGAGCGCAACGCCTGTCCCGGCGCCGGCTCCTGCGGGGGCATGTATACCGCCAATACCATGTCCTCGGCGTTCGAGGCGCTGGGGATGAGCCTGCCCGGATCCTCGACCCAGGCCGCCGAGGATCCGGAAAAGGGCGAATCCGCGGCACGCTCCGGCGAGGTCCTGCTGGAGGCGATCCATGCCGATCGCAAGCCGCGCGACATCCTCACCCGCCCGGCCTTCGAGAATGCCCTCGCGGTGGTCATGGCGCTGGGCGGCTCCACCAACGCGGTGCTGCACCTGCTGGCGATCGCGCACGCCGCCGAGGTGCCCCTGGATCTGGACGATGTCGAACGGATTCGCCGCCGCACCCCGGTCCTGTGCGATCTCAAGCCCTCCGGGCGTTACGTCACCACCGCCTTCCATCAGGCCGGCGGCACCCCGCTGGTGATGCGCCTGCTGCTGGACGCCGGGCTTCTGCACGGGGAGTGCCTGACGATCACCGGCGAGACCCTGGCGGAAACCCTTCGCGATGCGCCCGCCGCCCCGCCGGCGGAGGCCACCGACATGGTCCGCACACCCGCCGACCCGCTCTATCCGCAGGGCCACCTGGCGATCCTCAAGGGCAGTCTGGCCCCCGAGGGGGGCGTGGCCAAGGTGACCGGCCTCAAGCGGCGCAGCATTCGCGGACCCGCCCGGGTCTTCGACTCCGAGGAGGACTGCCTGGACGCGATTCTCGCCGGCTCGATCCGCGAAGGGGACGTGATCGTCATTCGTTATGAAGGGCCGCGCGGCGGGCCCGGGATGCGCGAGATGCTGGCCCCCACCGCGGCGCTGATCGGTGCCGGTCTGGGAGATGCAGTGGGTCTCGTCACCGACGGGCGATTCTCCGGTGGCACCTACGGCATGGTCGTGGGTCATGTCGCGCCCGAGGCGGCCGCGGGTGGTCCCATCGCGCTGGTGCAGGAAGGCGACCCGATCGTGATCGACGCCGACCGGAACCAGCTGGATCTGGACATCGACCCCGAGGAACTGGAGCGCCGCCGGTCCGCCTGGAAGGCCCCGGAGCCCCCGGTGGCCCGCGGCGTACTTGCCAAATACGCGCGCACGGTGGGCTCGGCCAGCCGCGGCGCCGTGACCGACGACTTCTGAGCCGCACCGGCGCACCCTCCGCATGACCCATCCTGACCCGCGCTCGCCGCGCTTCAGCATGATGCCTCCGGTGATCGGCTTTCTGCTGGTCACCAACGTCCTGCTGTTCCTGGCCATGCCCGCGCTGGGCAACTGGCTGATGGCCCATTTCGCCCTGTGGCCGATCGGCACCCCGTCCACGATCATGCAGGACGGGTCGATGATGCGCGTGCCGGATTTCCAGGTATGGCAGCTGGTGACCTACGGTTTCCTGCACGGTGGCCCGCTGCACCTGTTCGTCAACATGTTCGTGGTGTGGATGCTGGGCGTTCAGGTCGAGAATTCATGGGGTTCGCGCATGTTCGCGACCTATTTCCTGATCTGCGTGATCGGTGCCGGGCTGGTGCAGCTGGTGGTCACCGCGGGCGGCAACGGGGATGCCATCTACCCGACGGTGGGCGCCTCAGGCGGGGTCTTCGGGGTGCTGCTGGCGTTCGGGATGATGTTCCCCAACCAGCGCCTGTTCCTGATTTTCCTGCCCATCCCGATCAAGGCCAAGTACTTCGTGATCGGGTACGGCATCCTGGAGCTGTATCTCGGGGTGTCCGGGACCATGTCGGGGATCGCCCATTTCGCCCACCTGGGTGGCATGGTGGTGGGACTGCTGATGATCCAGTACTGGCGCGGGCGCTTGCCGATCCGCCCCCGCCACCGCCGGCTGTGGTGGTAAGCCCCGGGTACGGGCGCGTCAGGCGTCCTTCCGCGTGCGCAGATATTCGCGGAAATCGTCCTTCAGTTCGGGGTGATTGAGGGCGAACTCGACGGTCGCCTCGAGATAACCCAGTTTGCTGCCACAGTCGAAACGCCGCCCGGAGAATTCCCAGGCCGTGACCCGCTCTTCCTGCCGCAGGCGGTCGATGGCGTCGGTCAGCTGGATCTCGCCGCCGGCTCCCGGCTCCTGCCGCTCCAGCAGATCGAAGATCCGCGGCGTCAGCACATAGCGCCCGACCACGGCGACGTTCGACGGCGCATCGGCCGGATCGGGCTTTTCCACGATGCCCTTCACGTCCCAGCTGCGGGGGCCGGTGCGTTCCGGATCGATGATGCCGTACTGATGGGTTCGGTCTTCGGGCACCTCTTCCACCCCCAGCACGCTGCAGCCATGGCCGTTGTACTGCTCCACCATCTGTGCGGTGGCCCCGCCATCCACGGCCTCGATCAGGTCATCCGCGAGGATCACGGCGAACGGTTCCTCGCGCACCACGGGGCGCGCACAGGCGACCGCATGCCCCAGCCCCAGGGCTTCGGCCTGGCGCAGGTACACGCAGGTGACGTTCGATGGGACGATGTTGCGGATGCGTTCGAGGAGCTCGGTCTTGCCCCGCTCCTCCAGCTCGTTCTCCAGCTCGTAGGCCTTGTCGAAATGATCGGGGATGGCGCGCTTGTTGCGTCCGGTGACGAACACCAGGGTGTCGATCCCCGCCGCGACGGCCTCTTCGGCGGCATACTGGATCAGTGGCTTGTCCACTACCGGGAGCATTTCCTTGGGGTTGGCCTTGGTCGCCGGCAGAAAGCGCGTCCCCATGCCGGCCACGGGAAAGACAGCGGTACGGATTCGTTTGCTCTTTTCGGTCATGTGCCCTCCGGGCTGCGGGGCATGGCCGCACAATGGCGGTCATGCCCCGGCCGCTCTCCCTATTCCAGTTCAATCCGATCCAGATTCATTTCCACCGTCCGTTCGCCAATGCCGGACACCTCGGTCAGGGCCTGCACGGATTCGAAATCCCCGTGTTCTTCCCGATGTTCGAGGATGGCACGCGCCGTGACCTCACCGACATTGCTCAGGGTGACCAGCTCCTCCAGCGGTGCCGAATTGACGTTGACGGGCACCTGTTCGCCGGCAGTGACCGCCGAGCCGAGGCTCAGCCCCAGCGCCATGGCGGGCAGCAACACCCGGGCGGAACGGAACATGGATACAGTACGGATCATGGTGAACCTCCTTGTTTTTTCAATGGTGGCGAGCGCCATCTCCCGTGCGCTCACCATGGATCCTAGCCCGATCACTGCGTCGGGGAAACCCCCTGCATGCGTCCCGCGATCGTCCGCATCGCCGCGGCGGGATCCTGCGCACGGGTGATCGGCCGGCCCACCACAATGGCACTGGCGCCGGCCTCCAGGGCCCGTTCCGGCGTCATTACCCGTTTCTGGTCGTCGACCCCGGCCGTTTCCAGGCGAATCCCGGGCGTCACCAGCCTGGGTGCCGCCCCCAGCTCCTCGCGCAGCATCGCCGCTTCGCGTGCTGAACAGACCAGCCCGTCCAGCCCCGCCTGCTCCACCGCCAGGCGCCCCAGGCGCATGACCTGGCCATCCGGGGTGTCGTGCACGCCGGTCTCCTCCAGGGTCGCCCGGTCACTGGAGGTCAGCACCGTTACGGCCAGCAGGGCCGTCCGTTCATTGACCTCGCGGACCGCGTCACGGGCCGCCCGCATCATCGCCAGGCCGCCGGAAGCGTGCAGGTTCACCAGCCACACATCCATGCGGGCCGCCGCGCGACAGGCGGCGGCAACCGTGTTGGGGATGTCGTGAAACTTGAGGTCCAGGAACACCCGGAAGCCGAGCGCGTGCAGGCGTTCGACCAGGTCCGGTCCGGCGACCACGAACAGCTCGAAACCCACCTTCAGCGCACACTGGTGCGGGTCCAGGCCGCGGGCAAAGCCCAGCGCCTCGTCGCCGGAGGCGAAGTCCAGGGCGACGATCAGCCGCGGCTCCTGGAGGTTCGGGTTTTCCGTTACCGGGTCCATTCAGTGGTTCTCCTCGCGAATCAGCGCCGCTTCGGCGTCTTCAGTATTCTGATCGATATCGAAATCCAGCCCCCGCAGGGTGTCCCAGCGCCGGCAGCTGGGGCATTGCCAGACATGGCCGCGGCCCTGGTAGCCGCAGTTGGTGCATTGATACAGGTGCTGACTGCGCAGCTGGTCCGACAACGCCTTCTCGAAGGCCGTAAACTCGCTTACGTAGCTCTGCACCGCGGGCAGCACCTTCATCCAGCGCACCGCCTCCAGTAGCCCCGAGGTGGGTACCGGGCGCTGGGCCAGGATGACCCCCAGCTCGTGCAGCGCCCGGTCCATGCGTCCGGTCCGTCGATACAGCCGCATCAGCGCGATCCGCGCCATGGTCACGCCGCGGGTCTCGGCGAGGTCGGTCAGTACTTGTTCCAGCGCCGCCAGACGGTGCTCGCCCGGCAGGGCCTGATGCAGCTGTTCCAGCCGCGGCACCAGCAACGGTGCCAGCCGCGGCGTGCGGGCCACTGCGTCGCTGCCGTAATCGATGGCCTCGCGAATGCGACCCTCGCGTTCGGCGATTTCCGATTTCAGCAGCAGGGCCCGCGAGAGGCCCGGTACCAGGGCTTCGGCCTGGCCTGCCCGCTCGGAGGCCTCGGCCAGGTCATTGCGTTCCAGCGCCTCGCTCGCCAGCTCGCAATGATAATGCGCAACCCGCAGGGGTTCCTGTGGCGAGCCCTCGGCGCGCAGCCGGTTGCCGACCTCGATCGCCTTGGCCCACTCGCGCTGGGTCTCGTAGACGTGCCGCAGGCCCTCCAGTGCTTCGGAGGCCTGGTTCGGCGAATTCATCAATTCGCGGAACACCCCCTCGGCCCGATCGAGCACCCCCGCGAGCAGGAAGTCCTGGCCCAGTTCGCACAGCGCCTGTGCCCGCTGGGCGTCGCTCAGTGCCGGGCGCGCCACCAGGTTCTGGTGGATTCGAATCGCGCGGTCCACCTCGCCCCGCCGCCGAAACAGGCGCCCCAGGATCACGTGCGTTTCAAAGGTTTCATGGTCGACCTCGACCATCTCGATGAAGGTCTGCAGGGCATCGTCGGTACGATCGTCCAGGAGGTACCGTACGCCCTGGAGATAGCGGTCCAGCGCGGGATCGCGAGTTTCTTCCTCCTCGGGAACACCTCGGCGCGCGGCCCACCAGCCACTGGCGGCGGCAACCGGCAACAGCAGCCAGAACCAGTCCTCAATCATTCCGGTTCAGTAGAAATCCCGCATCGGCGCGGTCCGCAGCTGTTCTACCTCGACCCGCAGCGCACGGTTCTCATCCCGTAGCCGGTCGATCTTGCGTTGCAGACGCCGCAGCCTGAGCCAGAGGATCAGGGATGCAATCAGTACACCCGCCAGGGCGCTCAGGCCCAGGAGCACGATCAAGGGGGCTTCGAGGGTGAGACCGGGGAGATAAAGGGTGGCGAAGCCCTCGTTGAACACCACCAGGATCCCGGTGCCCGAGGAGATCAGGATCAGGACCACGAATGCGACCCAGTGCCGCAGCCGGGACTTTCCGTGCTCGGCCATTCGTCGTATCCGCCTACTGGTCCTTTTGTGCGCCGGCATTGACGCGTTCCCGCAATTCCTTGCCGGGCTTGAAGTGAGGGACATATTTGCCGGGCAGGGCCACGCCCTCGCCGGTCTTCGGGTTGCGGCCCATGCGCGGCGGACGAAAATGCAGCGCAAAACTGCCGAAACCCCGAATCTCCACCCGTTCCCCGCTCGCCAGGGCCTGGCTCATCCGCTCCAGCAGCGCCTTGACGCTCAGTTCCACGTCACGCGGCGGCAGGTGGGGCGACTTGCGGGCAAGATTGTCGATCAATTCCGATTTGGTCATCGGGCACTCGCAGCAAAGGGGGAGGAAAGACAAAAAAAGGCCCGCACCCGCGGTTACGACGCGGATGCGGGCGGTGGAACGGGGCTTAGTCGTTCTTGCCCATCTGTTCCTTCAGCAGGTCGCCCAGCGAGGTGGTGGCGCCGCCGCCCTGCCCGTATTCGGACACGGCTTCGGCCTCCTCGGCACGATCCTTCGCCTTGATGGACAGGCTGATCGCACGGGTCTTCTTGTCCACACCCATGAACTTGGCCTCGACCTCGTCGCCGACGTTGAGCACGGTGCGCGCGTCTTCCACACGGTCCTGCGAGATGTCGGCAGCGCGCAGGATCCCGTCGATGCCGTCGGCCAGCTCGATCACCGCGGCCTTGGCGTCCACTTCCTTGACCGTACCCTTCACGATGCTGCCCTTGCTGTGTTCCGCCACGAAGTTGGCGAACGGGTCGCGGTCCAGCTGCTTCAGGCCCAGGGAGATGCGCTCGCGTTCCGGATCCACGGACAGGACCACGGCCTCGACCTCGTCACCCTTCTTGAAGTTGCGGATGGCCTCTTCGCCCGACTCGCTCCAGGACAGATCCGACAGGTGGATCAGGCCGTCGATGCCGCCTTCCAGGCCAACGAACACGCCGAAATCGGTGATCGACTTGATCTGGCCACGGACCTTCTCGCCCCGGTTGTGGTTGGCGGCGAAGTCGTCCCACGGGTTGGACTGGCACTGCTTCATGCCCAGCGAGATACGGCGGCGCTCTTCGTCCAGGTCCAGGATCATCACCTCGACCTCGTCGCCGATGGCCACGACCTTGCCCGGGTTCACGTTCTTGTTGGTCCAGTCCATCTCGGAGACGTGCACCAGGCCTTCCACGCCGTCTTCGATTTCGACGAAGCAGCCGTAGTCGGTGATGTTGGTGACCTTGCCGAAGATGCGGGTGCCGGTCGGGTAACGCCGGGTGATGTTCTCCCACGGGTCCTCGCCCAGCTGCTTCAGGCCCAGCGAAACACGCATGCGCTCGCGGTCGAACTTGAGCACCTTGACTTCGACTTCCTGGCCGATTTCAACGACGTCGGACGGATGCTTCACGCGCTTCCACGCCATGTCGGTGATGTGCAGCAGGCCGTCGATGCCGCCCAGATCCAGGAACGCACCGTAGTCGGTCAGGTTCTTGACGATACCCTTCACGACCGCGCCTTCCTGCAGGTTCTTCAGCAGTTCTTCGCGCTCGGCGCTGTATTCCTGCTCGACCACGGCGCGGCGCGAGACGACCACGTTGTTGCGACGGCGGTCCAGCTTGATGAGCTTGAACTCGAGCTCCTTGCCTTCCAGATACGCGGTATCGCGCACCGGACGGACATCCACGAGTGAACCCGGCAGGAACGCACGGATGTCGCCCAGTTCGACGGTGTAGCCGCCCTTGACCTTGCCGGAGATCTTGCCGGTGACATATTCCTCGTCTTCCATCGCCCGTTCGAGGCGATCCCAGGCCTTGGCACGCTTGGCCTTCTCGCGAGACATGCGGGTCTCGCCGAAGCCGTCTTCCGGGGTTTCCAGGGCAACTTCCACGACATCGCCCACGGCGACTTCGAGTTCCCCTTCGTCGTTCATGAACTGCTCGGTGGGGATGACCCCCTCGGACTTCAGGCCCGCGTTCACCACGACGACTTCCGGATTCACCTCAATGACGGTGGCACTGAGGATGGCACCCGGCTGCATCTGGGTGTAGGCCATGCTCTCTTCGAGCAGTTGCGCGAAACTTTCACTCATGGATTTAAAAACCTGTTAAATTAAATGCGGTTACAGAAACTTCCTGAAACCGGTTTCAAGTGTTTTCGATCCCGCTGCCCGGGGTTTCGTCGGCAGGGGGGCGGTCTTCCGGGAGTACGTCCCGCAGGCGCTCCAGGATGAGATCGACCACGGCGACGATGTCCAGATCCGTGGTATCCAGGACCCAGGCATCCTCGGCCGGCTTGAGCGGCGCCACGCTGCGTTCGCGGTCGCGACGGTCGCGTTCTTCCATCTCTTCCCGAAGGTCTTCAAGGCTAGCACTAAGTCCTTGTTCCAGCAACTGCAGTTGGCGACGCCGCGCACGTTCCTCGGCACTCGCATCGAGAAAGATCTTCAGATCCGCGTCCGGGAACACGATGGTCCCCATGTCGCGCCCGTCGGCGACCAGGCCCGGCGGCACCGCGAAATCGCGCTGGCGCTGCAGCAGTGCCTCGCGGACGGCGGGAATGGCTGCTGCACGCGAGGCGTCGTTGCCTGCCTGCTCGGTGCGCAGCTCCTCGTCCACGGGGTCGCCTTCCAGCAGGGTCGTGACCCGTGTGGCATCGCGGTCGATTTCAAAGCGCACGTCCAGCGCCTGAGCCAGAGCCGGGACGGCCGCCGCGTCGTCCGGCTCCACACCCTGCCGGCGTGCGGCCAGGCCCACCAGGCGGTACAGGGCGCCGCTGTCGAGCAGGTGCCAGCCCATGGCCGCCGCGATGCGCATGCAGACGGTACCCTTGCCTGCGCCGCCGGGACCGTCGATGGTCAGTACCGGTGTCATCGGGCCTCCAGATGCAGTCCGGTCTGCCGCGCCAGGTCGGCGAAGTCGGGGAACGACGTCGCGACGTTGCGGCAATCGTGAATGGTGACGGGCGCGTCGGCGCGCAGTGCGGCCATGGCGAAGGCCATGGCGATGCGGTGATCTCCGTGGCTCTGGATCTTGCCACCGTGGAAGCCGTCGCCCCCCTGAATGCGGATGCCGTCCGGCCGAACGTCGCAGTCGACGCCGAGGGCCGCGAGGCCGTCGGCCATCACCTGGATGCGGTCGCTTTCCTTGACGCGCAATTCTTCGGCGCCGGTCAGCACGGTCTCGCCGTGCGCACAGGCGGCGGCGATGAAGATGGCCGGGAATTCATCGATGGCCAGCGGCACCTGATCCTCCGGGATCTCGATCCCGCGCAGCTCGTGCGACAGCACCTCGATGTCGGCCACAGGCTCGCCGCTGACCTCGCGCAGATCCAGCAGCCGAATATCGGCGCCCATGCGGCGGAGGATCTCGATCACGCCGGTACGGGTCGGATTGACCCCGACGTGGCGGAGGATCACGTGGGAACCCGGCGCGATCGACGCCCCGACCATGAAGAAGGCGGCCGACGAGATGTCCGCGGGTACGTCCACGTCGCCACCGCGCAGGCGCCCGCCACCGGCCACACAGGCCGTGGCCCCGTCGCGTTCCACTTCGACGCCGAAGCCTTCCAGCATGCGTTCGGTATGATCGCGGGTTGGCGCGGGCTCGGTCACGCAGGTGCGGCCCTCGGCCCACAGGCCGGCGAGGAGCAGTGCGGACTTGACCTGGGCCGAGGCGACCTCGAGGGCGTATTGCGTGCCCTGCAGCGGCTTTCCGCCCCGCACCCGCAACGGCGGGGTGCCGCCTTCGGCGGTGTCGATCTGCGCGCCCATGCGTGCCAGTGGCTCGGTGACCCGGCGCATGGGCCGACGCGACAGGGAGGTGTCTCCGGTGAGCTCGCTGTCGAACGCCTGCCCGGCGAGCACACCGCACAAAAGTCGCATGGCGGTACCCGAATTGCCCATGTCCAGCGGACCATCGGGCGCACGCAGGCCGTGCATCCCGACCCCCTCGATGACGACCTCGCCCGGCCCTTCGCGGCGGATGGGGACACCCATCGCGCGAAACGCTTCCAGGGTAGCGAGGCAGTCCTCCCCTTCGAGGAAGCCGGTCACGTGGGTGGTGCCTTCGGCCAGCGCCCCCAGCATGATGGCCCGATGCGAAATCGACTTGTCGCCGGCGACCCGCAGGGTCCCGCTGAGGACGCCGCCGGGTTGAACGGTCAGGGTATCCATCGGTTCAGGTATCCAGTTGAGCTCGGGCGGGATCACAGAAACGATCCCGCGTGGTCTTGGCGTGGGTGAATTCCTGCTCCAGGCGCTGCCCGTCGCCCTGCTCGATCGCCTGCCGCAGGGATTCGAGATCGGCCTGGTAACGTTCGATCACCTCCAGGATGGAGGGCCCGTTGGCAAGACAGATGTCGCGCCAGACGACCGGGTCGCTGGAGGCAATGCGGGTGAAGTCACGAAAACCGCCCGCAGCATAATGGAAGATCTCGTCGCGGTCGCTCATCTTCGACAGGGACGCCACCAGGGTAAAGGCCAGCACGTGCGGGAGGTGGCTGGTGGCTGCCAGCACGTGATCGTGATGCGCCGGCGTCATGAATTCGACCCGCGCGCCGGCGGTCTGCCACATCGCGGTCACGCGGTTGGTCGCCATTACGCTGGTGGCGTCGGCCGGCGTCAGGATCACCAGCCGTTCGCGGAACAGTTCGGGAAAGGCGGCCGCCACCCCGCTCTGCTCGGTGCCCGCGATCGGATGCCCGGGGACGAACTGCCGCGGAACCTCGCCGAACCCCCGCGCCAGGGCCTCCAGCACCGCCTGTTTGCTGCTGCCCACGTCGGTCAGCGGCGCATCCTCCGGCCAGATCCCGGCGAGCGATGCCGCCAGCCCTTCCATGGCCCCCAGCGGTACGGCCAGCACACCCATGTCGGCCCCCCGGGCGGCCTCGGCGGGATCGGTGGTCCATTCGTCGATCACACCCAGGCGTTCGGCCTCGCGCAGATTGTCCGGATTGCGCGAACAGCCCACGACCGTCCCCACCTCCCCGGCCACGCGCAGCGCCAGCGCCAGCGAACCGCCGATCAGGCCGACTCCGAAAATGACCAGCCGGTCGATCATGCAAGGGCCTCGCGCAGGGCAGCCAGGAATCGTTCGTTATCCTCCGCGGTCGAGACCGTGACGCGCAGATGCCCGGGCAGCCCGTAGTTTTCCACCGGCCGGGCAATGACCCCACGCCGCTGCAGGCGGTCATGTACCGCGTTGACGTCGGTGCCGGTGTCGAAGGTAATGAAATTGCCGACCGAAGGGATGACCCGCAGGCCCATGGCCCGGAGTTCGCGATCCAGCTGCACCAGGCCTTCCCGGTTGACCGCCACCGAGTGCCGGATGTGGTCGCTGTCCTCGAGCGCGGCCAGACCGGCCGCCTGAGCGACCGCGTTCACGTTGAACGGCTGACGCACCCGGTTGAGCATGTCGGCCACCGGCGCCGAACTCACGGCATAGCCCAGGCGCAGCCCCGCCAGCCCCTGGATCTTGGAAAAGGTCCGGGTGACGACCACGTTGGGATAGCGGTCCAGCCAGCGCGTGGCATCCGGATAACCGTCTTCTTCCACGTATTCGGCATACGCCTCGTCGATCACGACCACCGTCTGCGGCGGCATCGCCGCCACGAAGGCCTCCAGCGCCTGCGCATCCACCCAGGTACCGGTCGGGTTGTTCGGGTTCGCCACGAACACCACCGCGGCGTCGTCATCCACCCGGGCGCGCATCGCATCCAGATCGTGCCCGAACGGCTGGCGGGCATCGTCCGCCGACACGGCCGGGACCACGCGCGCCTCGGCCCCGGTGGCCTGCGTCACCAGCGGGTACACCGCGAAGGCGTGGGCGGAAAACACCGACGCCCGCCCCGGCGCCAGCCAGGTCCGCGCGATCAGCTCCAGCACTTCGTTGGAGCCGTTGCCCAGGGTGATCTGCGCCGGATCCACTCCATGACGCGCGGCCAGCGCCGCCTTCAGCTCGAACGCATTGCCGTCGGGGTAGACATGGGCCTCGCCCAGCACGCCCCGGGCCGCCTCCACGGCGCGCGGCGACGGGCCCAGCGGGTTTTCGTTGGAGGCGAGCTTGACCGCCTCGCTGATGCCCAGCTCGCGTTCCAGCTCGGACACCGGCTTGCCCGGCTGATACGGCTGCAGTCCCTGCACGCCGGACACGGCCCGGGCGGCCGGACCCGGCCCGGGGGCTGCGGATTCGGAAGGATTCGTTGCCATGGATGCCTCTCAGGTTGCGGCCCGGGGGTAGCTGCCCAGGATCTTCACCGTGTCGGCGGTCTCCCTCAGCTGTTCCAGGCACCCGGCGATTTCCGGGTCCTCCTGGTGTCCCAGCAGGTCGAGGAAGAACACGTAGGTCCACTGCGCACAGCGCGAGGGACGGGATTCGATGCGCGTGAGGCTGATGCCGGCCTCGGCGATCGGCTTCAGCAACGCATACAGCGAGCCCGGCCGGTTGGCCGTGCTCAGCATGATTGACGTACGGTCGGCGCCGCTGGGACGGGTGGTGGCCGTCCCGATGATGAGGAACCGGGTGGTGTTGTCGGCGCGGTCCTCCACGTGCTCCACCTGTACCGGAACCCCGTAGTGCTCCGCCGCCACGCGCGATGCAATCGCCGCCGCGGACCCATCTCCGGCCGCCAGTTCCGCCGCGCGGGCGTTGCTGGCCACCGCATGGCGCTCGGCGTGGGGCAACCATGTATCCAGCCACTCACGGCACTGCGCCAGCGCCTGAGCGTGGGCCAGTACCCGGCGGACCTCGCCGAGATCGGAACTTTGCGACAGCAGGTGATGGTGGATCGGCGTCACGACCTCGCCGCAGATCTGCAGCGACGAGTCCATGAAGCAGTCCACCGTATGCGTGACCACGCCCTCGGAACTGTTCTCGATCGGAACCACGCCGAACTGCGCCCGCCCGGTTTCCACCGCGCCGAACACGGCGTCGATGGACGCCAGCGGCGTGGTCGTGACCGCATGGCCGAAATGCTTGCGCGCGGCCAGGTGGGTGAAGGTCCCCTCCGGCCCCAGATAAGCCACCGTGAGCGGATGCTCCAGGGCCAGACATTCGGACATGATCTCCCGGAACAGCCGGACGATCACGTCATCCGCCAGCGGCCCCGGATTTTCCTCCCGCACCCGACGCAGGATTTCGGCTTCGCGTTCCGGTCGGTAGAACACCGGCTCCTCGCCGTTGTCGCGCTTGACCCGCGCGACCGATTCCGCGCAGCGGGCCCGCTCGCTGAGCAGGGCCAGCAGCTCGCCGTCGATCGCATCGATCCGCGCGCGCAGCGACGCGAGGGACTCCCCTTCGCTCACGACCTAGAGCACCCGCGCCCGCAGTACACCGTCGATGCCATACAGCGCATCCAGCGTGGTCGGACTGGGATGTCCGTCCACGTCCAGCATGGTGTAGGCGATGTCCCCGCGGGAGTCATTCATCAGATGGAGGATGTTGATGTCGGATTCACCGATGACATGCGAGATCTGCGCCACACGGTCCGGCAGGTTGCGGTTGACCACCGCGATGCGCGCCTGCCCCTTGCGCTCCAGCACCAGGGTCGGCAGGTTCACCGAATTGACGACGTTACCGTTTTCGAGATAGTCACGCAGCTGATCGGCGATCATCACCGCGCAGTTCTCTTCCGACTCGGTGGTCGACGCGCCCAGGTGCGGCAGCGTGATCACCCGCGGGTGATCCAGCAGCCCGGGGACCGGGAAGTCGGTCACGTAGGCGTGCAGGTGGCCCTCGTTGAGGGCCTCGCCGGCCGCGGCATCATCCACAATCCCGTCGCGGGCCATGTTCAGCACCATCGCACCGGGGTTCATCGAACGGATGCGCTCGGCGTTGACCAGGTTCTGCGTGTTTTCGGTCAGGGGCACGTGCACCGTGACCGCATCCGCCCCTTCCAGTGCCGCATCCACCGACCGCGCACGTTCGATGTCCGAGGCCATCTGCCAGGCGCTCTCCACGGTGATCTTGGGGTCGAAGCCGACGACCTCCATCCCCATGGAGCGGGCGGCGTTCGCCACCTTGACCCCGATCGCTCCCAGGCCGAGCACGGCCAGCCGCCGTCCCGGCAGTTCGAAGCCGCTGAAGCGCTTCTTCCCGTGTTCCACCGCCTCGGTGAAGCTCGAGTCATCGGGATCCAGGGACTGCACATAACCCGCCGCGGGGACCAGATTGCGAGCCCCGAGCAGCAGCCCCGCGATTACCAGCTCCTTGACCGCGTTGGCGTTGGCCCCCGGGGCGTTGAACACCGCAACCCCGCGCTCGGTGAGATCCTGCACGGGGATGTTGTTCACCCCGCTGCCGGCGCGCCCCACGGCCAGCACCGAATCCGGGATGGTCTCCCCGTGCAGGTCATGCGAACGCAGCATGATCGCATCCGGGTCTTCCAGACCGGAGGCGACTTCGTAGGTTTCGCGCGGGAAGCGTTCCAGCCCCCGCAGCGCAATGTTGTTGTAGGTCTTGACGCGGTACATCACGACCTCCTTTTCAGGCGTGGCGTTCCTCGAAATCCGCCATGAATTCGATCAGGGCGTCGACGGCCTCTTCCGGCACCGCGTTGTAGATGCTCGCGCGCATGCCGCCCACCGAGCGGTGGCCCTTCAGCGAGGACAGACCGGCCGCATCGGCCTCCTTCAGGAACGGACCATCCAGGCTGTCATCCGCGAGGATGAACGGGACGTTCATCCACGAACGCGCACTCGGTTCCACCGGGTTGCGATAGAACGCCGAGTTGTCGATGAAACGATAGAGCTTCTCTGCCTTGCGCTGGTTGATCTCGGCCATCTTCTCCAGACCGCCCTGCTCCAGCAGCCATTCGAAGACCAGGCCGGCGAAGTACCAGCCGAAGGTCGGCGGGGTGTTGTACATCGAGTCGTTGTCGGCCTGCAGCTTCCAGTCCAGGACGGCGGGTACCTGGCCCTTCTCGCGTTCCAGCAGGTCCTTGCGCACGATCACCACGGTCACGCCGGCCGGACCGATGTTCTTCTGGGCGCCGGCGTAGATCACGCCGAACTTCGAGACATCGATCGGACGCGACAGGATGGTGGAGGACATGTCCGCGACCAGCGGCTTGTCGCCCACATCGGGGACCTCGTGGAATTCCACGCCGCCGATGGTCTCGTTCGGCGTGTAGTGCACGTAGGCGGCGTTCGGATCGAGTTTCCAGGTCGAACGCTCGGGGATGGACGCATAGCCCTCGGCCTGGGAACTGGCGACGATGTTCACCGGGCCGACCTTCTGCGCTTCCTTGATGGCCTTTCCGGACCAGGCCCCGGTGTCGATGTAGTCCGTCGGCTGGCCGCCGGTCTGCAGGTTCATCGGGATCGCGGAGAACTGGCCGGTGGCCCCGCCCTGCAGGAACAGCACCGCGTAGTCGTCGGGGATGCCCATCAGCTTGCGCAGATCGGCTTCCGCCTTTTCAGCGACTTCCATGAAGGGTTTGCCGCGATGACTCATCTCCATCACGGACATCCCGGCACCGTGGAAGTCCAGCATCTCGTCGCGTGCCCGTTCCAGCACCGCCTGCGGCAGGGCCGCGGGACCGGCGCTGAAGTTCCAGATTCGGCTCATTCTTCATCTCCCTTTTCGCTGGGTTCGCGGCCGCCCTGCGGCTCGTCCTCGTGCGTTTCCGGGGCGGCCGACTGTTGATTCTCCGCGTCGGCTTCCGCGTCAGTATCGTCTTCGTCGCCGGCGAAGCGCGCCACCCGTGCCAGTTCCACCAGCTGTTCGCCGGAATCCAGACGGATCAGGCGTACGCCCTGGGTGTTTCGGCCGATCAGCGGAATCTCTTCCACCGGCATGCGCACCAGCGTTCCGCCATTGGTGATCAGCATCGCCTCGTCGTCTTCCTGCACCCGGGCGGCTCCCACCAGGGCGCCGTTGCGCCCTTCGGTCTGGATCGCGATCACGCCCTGGCCGCCGCGCCGGTGGACCGGGAACTCGTCGAAGCGGGTGCGCTTCCCGTAGCCGTTCTCGGTGGCAAACAGCGCCGCTCCTTCGTCCACGTTCAGCAGCGCGATCACCCGCTGGTCGTCGTCCATGCGCACGCCACGCACCCCGCAGGCCGTGCGACCCATGGCGCGCACGTCGGTCTCGGAGAAGCGCACCGCCTTGCCCGCGGTGGTCACCAGCATCACGTCCTGGCTGCCGTCGGTCAGCGATACGTCCACCAGGTGGTCGCCCTCGCGCAGATCCACGGCGATGATGCCGCTGGCGCGCCGTCGCGAGAAGTCCGTCAGCGGGGTCTTCTTGACCGTGCCCTGGGCGGTGACCATGAACACGTAATGATCCGGATCGTAGCTCCGCACCGGGAGGATCGCATTGATGCGTTCGTCGGATTCGAGAGGCAACAGATTGACGATGGGCTTGCCCCTGGATGCGCGCGAGCCCTGTGGCAGCTCGTAGACTTTCAGCCAGTACACCCGGCCGCGGCTGGAGAAACACAGCACCGTATCGTGGGTGTTGGCCACCAGCAGGCGGTCGATGAAGTCCTCTTCCTTGAAGCTGGCCGCCGCCTTGCCGCGGCCGCCGCGGCGCTGCGCGCGGTAGTCCGCCACCGGCTGGTACTTCACGTAACCGGCGTGCGACAGCGTGACGACCACGTCCTCCTCGCCGATCAGATCCTCCAGCGTCAGGTTGGCCTGCTGCTCGCGGATCTCGCTCATGCGGTCGTCGCCGAAGCGCTCGGCCACGCCCAGAAGCTCGCCCCGGATCTCCTGCTGCAGGCGTTCGGGCGAGCCGAGAATGTCCAGCAGGTCCTCGATGGTATCCAGCAGCTGGCGATATTCGTCGACGATCTTGTCCTGTTCCAGACCGGTCAGGCGGTGCAGGCGCAGGTCGAGGATCGCCTGGGCCTGGGTCTCGGACAGGCGGTAACCGTCCTCGCCCATGCCGAATTCGGCTTCCAGGTCTTCCGGGCGCGAGGCCGCGGCCCCGGCGCGGTCGAGCATCCCTTCCACCATGCCCGGCGGCCAGCTGCGCGCCAGCAGTCCGGCCTTCGCCTCGGCCGGATTGGGTGCGTTGCGGATCAGTTCGATCACCGGATCGATGTTGGCCAGCGCGATCGCCAGCCCTTCCAGTACATGGGCCCGTTCCCGTGCCTTGCGCAGGTCGTAGATGGTGCGGCGGGTCACCACCTCGCGGCGGTGGCGCAGGAACGCCTCGAGGATCTGGCGCAGGTCCAGGACCTTCGGCTGGCCGTCGACCAGCGCCACCAGGTTGATGCCGAACACGTTCTGCATCTGGGTGTGCATGTACAGGTGGTTGAGCACCACCTCGCTCATCTCGCCGCGCTTGAGCTCGATGACCAGGCGCATGCCGTCCTTGTCGGACTCGTCGCGCAGCTCGGAGATGCCCTCGATGCGCTTTTCCTTGACCAGCTCGGCGATCTTCTCGGTCAGGCGCGCCTTGTTCACCTGGTACGGCAGCTCGGTGACCACGATGGCCTCGCGCTGCCCGCCTTCCAGCGGCTCCACGTGCGAACGCGCACGGATCACCGCCCGACCGCGCCCGGTGCGGTAGGCCTCGCGGATCCCCTCGACGCCGTTGATGATCCCGGCGGTGGGGAAATCCGGGCCCGGCAGGTATTCCATCAGGCCGTCGACATCGATCTCGGGGTGGTCGATCAGCGCCACGCAGGCATGGATGACCTCGCGCAGGTTGTGCGGCGGGATGTTGGTCGCCATGCCCACGGCGATCCCGGAGGAGCCGTTCACCAGCAGGTTGGGGAACTTCGCGGGCAGGACCGAGGGCTCCTGTTCGGAGCCGTCGTAGTTGTCGACGAAATCGACCGTTTCCTTGTCGATGTCGGCCAGCAGCTCGGTGGCGATGCGCGCCATGCGCACTTCGGTATAGCGCATCGCAGCCGGCGAATCGCCGTCGATCGAGCCGAAGTTGCCCTGTCCGTCGGCCAGCATGTAGCGCATCGAGAACGACTGCGCCATGCGGACGATGGCGTCGTATACGGCCGAGTCGCCGTGCGGGTGGTATTTACCGATCACGTCACCGACCACGCGGGCCGATTTCTTGTACGGCTTGTTCCAGTCGTTGCCCAGTTCGCGCATGGCGTAGAGCACACGACGATGGACGGGCTTGAGGCCGTCGCGCACGTCGGGGAGTGCGCGTCCCACGATCACGCTCATCGCGTAATCGAGGTAGGACTGCTGCATCTCGTCTTCGAGATTGACCGGGAAGATTTCCTTGGCGAATTCAGCCATCGATGGGTCACGCCGTCCGTTAGAACAAGCCCGCGATCATACCATATTCCCCCGCCGGAGGCGCCCTGCCGGGGCGGTCAGGTTCCCTCGTGAACGCCTCGCGGTTCGGGGGTATCTCCGGGGTCCGGCCGCCAGGCCGCCAGGCGTTCGGCGTCGGGGTTCTCGACCACTCCCCGCTCGGTCACGATGGCGTCGATCAGCCCGGCGGGAGTGACATCGAATGCCGGGTTGTAGGCGGCGGCCCCGGCGGCTGCCAGGGGCTGGCCCGCGAGCGTCAGTACTTCACCGGCATCGCGCTGTTCGATCGGGATGGCATCGCCGGCGGGGGTTGCATAATCGATGGTGGCGACCGGAGCGGCGACCATGAAACGCACGCCGTGCGCTCGCGCCAGCAATGCCAGCCCGTACGTACCGATCTTGTTGGCGGTGTCGCCATTGGCCGCAATGCGATCCGCGCCCACCACCACGCAGCCGACCTCGCCGCTCTGCAGCAGCCGCGCCGCGGCGCCTTCGCACAGCAGGGTCACCGGAATCCCGTCATGCACCAGCTCCCAGGCCGTCAGTCGGCTGCCCTGCATCCAGGGACGGGTCTCGTCGGCGTAGACCCCGGTGATGCGCCCCTGGTCCCAGGCGGCGCGAATCACTCCCAGCGCGGTCCCGTAGCCCCCGGTCGCCAGGGAGCCGGTGTTGCAATGGGTCAGCACGGCGCGGCCCGGTTCGATCAGCGCGGCGCCATGGGCGCCGAGCTCGCGATTGCCGGCGATGTCGGCTTCCAGCATCGCCATGGCTTCCTCGCGCGTCGCGGTCAGCGCGGCCCGGGCGCTTCCGGCGGCCGCGACCACCGCCTGCATCCGGTCCAGCGCCCAGAACAGGTTCACGGCGGTGGGTCGTGCCCCCCGCAGGGTCGCGATGTCGGCGCCCACGCGCTCGCGCCAGTCCGAGGCCTGCAGCGCCCGATGACAGGCCAGCACCACCCCGAACGCCGCGGTGATGCCGATCGCCGGTGCCCCGCGCACCACCATCTCGCGGATCGCGTCCGCCACCGCCGGGGCATCATCCAGAGCCAGGAAGGTTTCCTCCGCGGGCAGACGGCGCTGATCCAGCAGCCAAAGACGGTCGTCGGCAAAGCGGACGGGGCGAATCGTATCGGAAGCAAAATCATTCATCCGCCCAGTCTAGGGAAACTCTGATCAATGTCCACGTTCGCGCTCGAGTCGCTTTTGCGTGCGAACAAGGCGCGGTGACCGCCGTGCAGTCATTCTGCACAAGGGAGCCGCAACGCCGTGCGCGCTCAAAAGCGGCCGAGCCCCTTCGGGGTTGGCACCCCGGGTTCCCCGATCCTGCGTTGCGGCACTTGCCGGTAGAACCACTACCGGCTGCGCGCCACGCCTTGTCTCGGAAAACCCGGGGTGCCAACGCGAGCGTGTTCATTGATCAGGGTTTCCCTGGCTTGGAGTGACATGGATTGCCTCGGTCGTTCAGGGGTGCGGCCGTTGCCAGAACCGGCGACGTTCGTTCCGCCAGCCCGCGCCCGCCTCCCAGGCGGTTCCGGCCCGCAGGCGCAGGGCCCCGTCCGTGGCCGTGGCACGCAGGTCGACGGGGCCCGGCCTGTCGGGACCGTCGGGCATCGTGCCCGCCAGCCAGCGGGTGGGTGCCCGCACCCCGGCCAGCCCCTCTTCACCGTCGACGGCCATCGCGGGTTCGGCGGTCACCAGCAGGCGTGCCTGCAGGTCCTCGTCGGGCGTTTCGTGGCCCAGCACCGCCGCACCGAGTCCGCGCAGCCCGCCGGTCAGCAGCAATGCGCCACCGGCGCTCTCGATGCGCAGCACGCAACTGGCGGCGCGCGAGGCATCCCAGCCGCGTGGTGGATGCAGGACGCGAAACACTACCCCGTCCCGTTGCCACTGCTGCCCGGCCCGGCAGGCCCGATAGACCGGACCGGACTCGCCGATCCGTCGGGGGTGTCGCTCGTCACGGTGCAGCACCCGCTCGACCTCCACGGCCGCGGTCAGGGCCTGCAGTGCGGCGGCGCGCGACCCGCTGTCGTCAAGCAGCCCGTCGGCCACGATGACCCGGTCGACCCGGTTTCGCTGGCGTGCCCGCAGCGCAGGCAGCAAGGCCGATTCCACGTCGCGGGCACGCCCCGGCCCGTAGACCACCACGTGGTTGCGGGTCTCCAGCAACACCACCGCCTCGTGCCCGGTATCCAGCAATTCCGCCCGCAGCTCGCCGTGGGACAGGTCCGGGCGCAGGGGCAAGCCCAGCGGCAGGGCCGCCAGCAGCACCCAGGGGGCCATCCGGCGACGTCCGGGCAGGAGCAGAAGAATTACCGCCAGGCCGGCGAGCAGGGCCGCCGCCAGCGGAACGCCCCGTTCGGCCACCGCGGCCGGCAGGTCGGCCAGGGCCTGCAGCAGCGTGACCAGCAGCCCCAGCACCGCATCGCCGAGCCACAACGGCGGGCCGCCCAGGGGCGGCCACAGCATGGCCAGTCCGGCCCCTGTCAGCAGTGCCGGGAGCACCACAAAGGAGATCAACGGGACGGCAACGATGTTGGCCAGCGGCGCGATCCACGATCCCAGCTGGAACCATGCCAGCGCCAGCGGCAGCATGGCGAGCGCCAGCAGCACCTGGATCGCCATGGCTTCGCGCAGCCCGGGGCGAGCGCGGCGCCCCTGAAGCAGGCCGAGGATCACCGCCACGGCACCAAACGAGAACCAGAAGCCCGGCGCCAGTACGCCGGGCGGGTCACGGATCAGGATGATGAGCGCTGCCAGCACCAGCGCCCGCCACGGGGCTCCGCCCCGCCCCAGCAGCAACGCAGCCAGCACCGCCAGCAGCATCAGCAGAGCGCGCTGGGTGGGGATGCTGAAACCCGCCAGCGCCGCATATCCCAGCGCGGCCAGGGCCGCCGCGGTGGCCGCCAGCACGCGGCGGGGCCAGCGTTCCCGTACGCCGGCCACATGACGCCAGAGCAGCGTGGCCAGCAGGGCTGAGAACCCCGCCACCAGGCCCACGTGCAACCCCGAGATCGCCATCAGGTGATTGGTGCCGGTCTGCAGGAAGGCGGTCCATTCGGCATCCGTCATGCCGCTGCGCTCGCCGATCACCAGCGCCTGCACCAGTCCCGGGTGGCGCAGTTCCGGAGCGGCGGCCTGCAGGCGGTCCCGGAGCGTGGCGCGCTGTCGGTGCAGGGCTCCGCGCAGGCCCCCCGGGGCCGTGTCATCGACCGCGTGACGCAGGTCAGCGGCCGAGACGTTCAGGCGACCATGGAGGCCTGAGCGATAGAACCACGCCTCACGGTCGAAGCCGGCACGATTGGCACGGCCCTGCGGTGGATAGAGGCGCCCCTTCAGGCGCAGCACGTCCCCGGCCCCGACATCCGCCCGCGGGGGGTAGACCGAGACCTCCAGCCGGCGCGGTGGGTCGCCATGCGTCGCCAGATGGAATCGCGAGCTCCGTTCGCCGTGGCGCGGCAGGTCCACGACCCGGCCACTCAGCGTGGACTCCGGTTCGACCTGCGTCACCACCCGGTCCAGCCAGGTCGTGGCATGAACGGTTCCCAGCAGCAGCCCCGCGAGGCTCCCCGCCAGGACCGCGGACAGTGCCACCGGACGGCGCGTTATCATGGAAGCGACCAGAGTGGTGGCGAGCGCCACGAAGATCCACGGTGGCGGCAGGGCCGGCAGCTGGTGCACCAGCCACAGAACGGCCACAAAACCCGCGGCGAAGGGAATCATGTCCGCCCCGGCATTGTCCGCGGGGCATCCACGGGGTAGGGTCCACCTGCCCCAGGCGGTGACGCGCAAGGCCGGCAGGAGTCGAACCCGAGACCATGGCCCGACACATCATCAAGAAGCTGTTCCCCGGCATGGATCGCCTGCGGGGACACCGTGCGCTGGCCCCGCTGGGGCCACGCCTGCGCTCGCCGGATCTGTGGCATCTCAACCGCCGCTCCGTGGCCGGTGCTTTTGCCGTGGGGCTGTTCGTGGCCTTCCTGCCACTACCGATGCAGATGCTGATCGCGGGGGCGATCGCCATTCTGGCCCGGGTCAACCTGCCCATCTCGGTCATCCTGGTGTGGATTTCCAACCCGGTGACCATGCCCCCAATGTTGTATACGGCCTATACCGTGGGCCGCAAGCTCCTGGGCGAAGAACGGCGCGAATTCAGCACCGAGATCACCTGGGAATGGTTCGCCACCGAGATGCTGACGGTATGGAAGCCGTTGACGACCGGTTCACTGGTACTGGGCGCGGTGGCAGGCCTGGCCGGCTATCTGCTGGTGCGAGGTCTCTGGCGCCTGAACGTGATCCAGCGCGTGCGCCATCGGCGCTACCTCGCACGCCAGCGGCGCGAGCGCGAGGCCGAGCTGCGCGAGGTCTTCTCCCGCACCCCGGTGGATCCGGAAGCCCCGCGGGAATCACGCGAGACGAAGGCCGCCGAACCGGAAGCGGACTCCCGGGCTTCCGGCACTCGTTCCGACGGCGACGACCATTCGCGCCCGCATTGACCCGGCGTACCGCCGTGCTCAGTCGCCGTTGCCCTGCAGGTGTCCCTTGACCAGGTGAACCGAACGGTCCATCTGCGCGGCCAGCGTGGTGTCGTGGGTCACCAGGGCCAGCGCCGTGCCCGTGGCGCGGTTCATTTCCCGCAGCAGTGCGAACACGTGCTGTGCCCGTTCCTGGTCGAGATTGCCGGTGGGCTCGTCCGCGAGGATCGCCGAGGGTCGTGTCACCAGCGCCCGGGCAATGGCGACGCGCTGCCGCTCGCCACCGGAAAGCTCCGCGGGCTTGTGCTCCGCACGATCACCCAGATCCACCTGCTCCAGCCAGTGCAGCGCCTCGCGCCGAGCCTGTGGCCCCGAAGTCCGGCGGATCAGCAGCGGCATGGCGACATTTTCCGCCGCCGTCAGCTCGGGCAGGAGATGGTGGAACTGGTACACGAAGCCCAGATGGCGGTTGCGCAGGCGCCCGCGACGGGCCTCGCTCATCCCGGACCAGGGCGTGCCCAGCAGCCGGACTTCGCCGGCGGTCGGACGGTCCAGGCCGCCGAGCAGATGCAGGAGCGTGCTCTTGCCGCTGCCGGAGGCGCCGATGATTGCCACCAGCGCACCGGGCTCCAGGGTAAAATCCACCCCGCCGAGCACGGTCACGTCCAGCTTGCCGTCGCGAAAGCGGCGTTCCAGACCCCGCGCCTCCAGCACCGTTGCATGCACGTCGTGATCAGTCATGGCGCAGCGCCTCCGCCGGCTGAGTCCGAGCCGCGCGCCAGGCCGGGAACAGGGTCGCCAGCACGGTCAGCAGGAACGCCACCCCGCCCACGCGCAGCACATCCGCGGGATCCAGTTCCGATGGCAGATCGCTGATGTAATAGACATCGGCGGACAGGAATTCGACCCCGGTCACCTGTTCGATGAACGGCACGACCACGTCGATGTTGAGCGCCAGCGCAACACCCGCCGCCGTCCCCAGAAGGATCCCGAACAGACCGATCACCATCCCCTGAACCACGAATACCGCCATGATGCCGGAGGGTGGCATCCCGAGGGTGCGCAGGATCGCGATATCGCCCTGTTTGTCGGTGACCAGCATGATCAGCGTGGAAACGATGTTGAAGGCCGCCACGGCGACGATCAGCGACAGGATGATGAACATCACCATCTTCTCGATCTGGATCGCCCGGAACAGATTCGCATGCTGCCGGGTCCAGTCGGAGATGAAATAGGCGCCGTTGAGTTCGCGCGTCAGGTCCTGAGCGATCCGGCCCGCCTGCATCATGTCGTCCACGCGCAGGCGCAGCCCGGAGACATCCTCGCCGGTGCGGAACACCGCGCGGGCGTCGTCCAGATGGATGAAGGCCGTACCCCGGTCGTATTCATACATGCCGACCTCGAACAGCCCGACCACCTCGAAGCGCCGCATGCGCGGCATCACCCCGGCGGGAGACACGCTCGCCTGCGGGGCCATCAGAATCAGCGATTCACCCACCCGCACCTGCAGTTCCGCGGCCAGCTCGCGGCCCAGGATGATGCGGTAGGCGCCGCCTTCGAGCTGTTCCAGCGCCCCCTCCTCCATGTGCTCGCCGATCGGCGCCACTTCCAGCTCCAGTGCCGGATCCACACCCCGGATCATGCCGCCGGAAATCCGGTTGCGTGCACTCAGCATGGCCTCGCGCTGGACGTAGGGGGCCGCGGCCTGCACGCGTTCGTCGGCGGCGAGTACGCGCTCCTTCACGCTTTCCCAGTCCGCCAGGGCCCGTCGGCTCTCCTCCAGTGTGGCGTGCGACGCCATGCCGAGGATCCGCTCGCGCAGCTCCTTCTCGAAGCCGTTCATCACCGACAGCACCGTGATCAGCGCCATCACGCCCAGGATCAGGCCAAGGATCGAGACCACGGAGATGAACGAAATAAAGTGATTGCGACGTTTGGCGCGCGTGTAGCGCAGGCCGATCGCAACGGACAGGGGTCGGAACATTCGGCAAGAATGCCAGAACTGCGAACGTCCGCCCATACCCCGGAGAAACACTGATTGATGTACACGCTCGCGCCGGGCACCCCCGGGTTTTCCGGGACAAGGCGCGGATGCACAAAATGCCGTATTCCCCTACTATAAGTGCGAGCCAGCCCGGTCCGACCCCGGGACCCACATCCAGACGGAGACATGGCCATGCCAGGGAAACGCGTTGCCTCCCGATCCCCGATCCACCGTGCGACCGGAGTGCTTGCCGCCCTCCTTCTCGCCGGCGGCGCGGGGCTTGCCGGAACCGCCCAGGCCGATATCCTGCGGCTCGAGGACGGTTCGTTCACCATCAAGGAACGCGAGAGCGTGCCAACTCGCGGGCAGACCAAGGAAACGGTACGCGGCCGTTACGGCGAGCCGGCAACCCGGCATCCGACCGTGGGCGAGCCACCGATCACCCGCTGGGACTACGACAGTTTTTCGGTGGTGTTCGAGGACCGCTGGGTGATCCACACCATCGTCCACGGCAACGACGACTGACGCCGCCTTGGAAACCGGACACGAAAATATCCGCCGGCTGCCGGCGGAATGGGAGCCGCATGCGGGTATTCAGCTGACCTGGCCGCATGCGGACAGCGACTGGGCCGACAGCCTGGATGAGGTCGAGCCGGTGTTCGCCCGACTTGCGGCCACCATCAGCCAGTACGAACCGGTCCTGATCGTGGCCCGCGATCCCGAACATATCGAGTCGTTTTCCGGGCGGCTGGTGGAAGCCGGCATCCGCAGCGACCGTCTGTGGTTCGCGCTCGCCGACTCCAACGACACCTGGGCGCGCGATCACGGCCCGATCACGGTGTATCACCAGGGTCGGCCACATCTGCTGGACTTCACCTTTAATGGCTGGGGCGGCAAATACCCCGCCGACCGGGACGATGCGATCACCGCCGCCCTCGCCGCGCAGGGGGTCTTCGGCACCAGCCCGGTGGAAGATGTCCCCCTGGTGCTGGAGGGGGGCAGCATCGAGAGTGACGGTCAGGGCACCCTCCTGGTGACCCGTTCCTGCCTGCGCCACGCCGGTCGCAATCCGGAGCTCGACGATGCAACGATCGAGGCCGCGTTGCGCCAGCACCTGGGCGCGCGGCGGATCCTCTGGCTGGAGCACGGCCATCTGGAAGGCGATGACACCGATGGCCACATCGACACCCTGGCGCGCTTCTGCGCCCCGGACACCATCGCTTACCAGCACTGCGACGACCCCGAAGACCCGCACTACGCGGAACTGGCGGCGATGGAGCGACAACTCGAGGCACTGCATCAGGCCTCGGGTGAGCCCTACCACCTGATCCCCCTGCCCTGGCCGCGGCCTCTGGAGCATGCCGGCCGGCGCCTGCCGGCCACCTACGCCAATTTCGTCCTGCTCAACGGTGCGGTGCTGGTGCCGGCGCACGATGATCCGGCCGATGCCGTGGCCCGCGAACGTCTGGCCGAGGCCTTTCCCGGACGGGACATCCTGCTGCTGGACGCCCGTGCGGTACTGCGTCAGGGTGGCAGTCTGCACTGTCTGACCATGCATTATCCGCGGGGCGCCCTCGGCATCCCGGAGGAAAACGAAGCCGCCAGCGCATGACCGCCACACCCCGTCCCGATCGCCGGGCGCCCCTGCCGGCCGCACTGGTCCAGCATCGCGATGCCGGCAGCGTCGACGCCAACCTGCAGGCCACCGAGGACGCGGTGGCCGAGGCCGCGGCCGGTGGCGCACGGCTGGTCGTCCTGGCCGAGCTGCACACCGGCCCCTACTTCTGCCAGACCGAGGACGCCGCGACCTTTGATCGCGCCGAGCCGATCCCCGGCCCCTCCAGCCGCCGCCTCGGCGACATCGCCCGGCGCCACGGCGTGGTGCTGGTGGGGTCGCTGTTCGAGCGCCGCGCACCCGGCCTCTACCACAACACCGCGGTGGTGCTGGAAAGCGACGGGCGCCTGGTGGGCACGTACCGCAAGATGCACATCCCCGACGATCCGGGCTATTACGAGAAGTTCTACTTTACCCCCGGCGATACCGGCTTCAGGCCGATCGATACTTCCGTCGGCCGGCTGGGCGTGCTCGTCTGCTGGGACCAGTGGTACCCCGAAGCGGCCCGGATCATGGCCCTGTCCGGGGCCGAGGTACTGATCTACCCCACGGCCATTGGCTGGGATCCGGAGGATACTCCGGACGAACGCGAACGCCAGCGCGAGGCCTGGATCACGGTTCAGCGCGGGCACGCGGTGGCCAACGGTCTGCCGCTCGTCGCGTGCAATCGCACCGGGCACGAACGCGACCCTTCGGGCGCGTCTGCCGGCGCCCATTTCTGGGGCAGCAGCTTTGTGGCCGGCCCGCAGGGCGAATTTCTCGCCCGCGCCGGCGAGCAGGCGCCCGAGGTCCTGGCGTTTACCCTGGACATCGCCCGTGTGGACACTGTCCGGCGCATGTGGCCGTTCCTGCGGGACCGGCGCATCGACGCCTACGATCCCATCCTGAAGCGCTACATCGACCCGGAATCGTAAGCGCGGAATCCGTATAATGCCGCGTCCGCCATTCCGGAAGCTTCACACCGCATGTCCGAAGAACTGCGCAACCCCCTGAATCCAGCCCGCCTTCCCCGCTCCGGGTTCGAGACCTGGGCCGGCCTGGGACCGAGCGCCAGCACGCTGGCACTGGCGCGGGCCGCCGCGGATTTCCCGCACCCGCTGCTGGTGATCACGGAATCCAACGAGGCCGCGGACCAGTGGGAGGAAGAGTGGTCGTTCTTCACCGCCGGGCAGGACATCCCCCTGCTGCGCCTGCCCGACTGGGAGACCCTGCCGTTCGACGTGTTCTCGCCCCACGAGGACATCATCTCCGAGCGGCTGCGCACCCTGTACCGCCTGCCCGGACTCGAACGCGGGATCATCCTGATGCCGGTCGCCACCCTGATGCAGCGCCTGCCCCCGCGCCAGTGGCTGGCGGAACAGGGCATCGCGCTGCACAAGGGTCAGTGTCTTGACCGCATGCAGCTGCGCGAGGACCTGGTTCAGGCGGGCTACAACCCGGTACAGCAGGTGATCAGCCACGGCGAATTCGCGGTGCGCGGGGAGATCCTGGATCTGTTCCCGATGGGCGCGGAACAGCCCGTGCGCATCGAGTTCCTCGACGACGAGATCGACTCGCTGCGTCATTTCGACCCGGAATCCCAGCGCTCCACCGAGACCACCGAGCGCCTCGAGATCCTGCCCAGCCACGAATTTCCGCTGCACGAAGAGGCGATCCGCGAGTTCCGCAGCCGCTATCGCACGCGCTTCGAAGGCGACCCCGGCAAGCACCCGATCTACCGCGACATCTCCGAGGGTCTGGTGCCGCCGGGCATCGAGTCCTACCTGCCGCTGTTCTTCGAGACCCTGGACACGGTATTCGACTACTGCCCGCAGGCCCGCGTGGTGCAGGTGGGCGACATCGCCACCGCAGCCGCGCAGTTCGCCGACGAGGTCTTCCAGCGCTATGACCAGCTGCGTCATCAGGTGGACCGGCCCCTGCTCCCTCCGGACGAGCTGTATCTCAACCCCGAGGCGCTGGCCGGAGCACTGGGGGACACGTCCGGGCTCGCCCTGGGAGCCAACCCCGCTCCCCTGCCCGCCGGGCGCGGGCGCGAGGTGAGATTCCAGTGCGAGGATCCCCCCGACATGGCCCTGGAACCGGCCCGCGACGACCCGGCGCGGCGGCTGCAGGACGTGCTCTCCGGAGGCCCGCGTGTGCTGGTGACCGCCGAGTCCGCCGGACGCCGCGAGGCCCTGCTGACCCTGCTGCGGGATCACGGCCTGGACCATCATGCGGTGGCTGGCTGGGAGGACTTCCTCGCGAGCGAACCGGGGCTGCACGTGACCGTCGGTACACTGGCGGCAGGATTCCGGTTGCCGGATGACCGCATCGTCGTCCCCGAATCCGCCCTGATGGGCGAGCGCGCACGACAGACCCGGCGGCGGGCGCGCCCGACCCGCGACGCGGAGGCGGTGATCCAGAACCTCTCCGATCTGACCATTGGCGCCCCGGTGGTGCACGAGGAACAGGGCGTGGGCCGTTATCTGGGCCTGCAGACCATGGAGATCAACGGCCAGCCCTCCGAATTCCTCACCCTCGAGTATGCCGATGGGGCGCGGCTGTACGTGCCGGTTTCCTCGCTGCATCTGATCAGCCGTTACGCCGGGGCCGATGCTGAACACGCCCCGCTGCACCGGCTCGGCAGCGAGCAGTGGAGCAAGGCCCGGCGCAAGGCCGCGGAGAAGGCGCGTGACGTGGCCGCGGAGCTGCTGGATATCCATGCCCGCCGGGCCGCGACGCAGGGCACGGTGTTCGAGACCGAGACCCCCGAATATCACGCCTTCGCCGCCGGCTTCCCGTTCGAGGAGACCCTCGACCAGCAGCAGGCGATCGATGCGGTGCTGTCCGACATGGCTGCGGATCAGCCGATGGACCGGGTGATCTGCGGCGACGTGGGCTTCGGCAAGACCGAAGTGGCGATGCGCGCCGCCTTCGTCGCGGTGCAGAACCACAAGCAGGTGGTGGTTCTGGTGCCCACTACCCTGCTCGCGCAGCAGCATCATCAGAATTTCATCGACCGCTTCGCCGACTGGCCGGTGCAGATCGAATCGCTGTCGCGGTTCCGCTCGGCCAAACAGCAGGAAGCCGTGCTCGAGGGCCTGCGCGAAGGGAAGGTCGACATCGTCATCGGCACCCACAAGCTGCTGCAGAAGGATCTGAAGATCGACAACCTCGGGCTGGTGATCGTCGACGAGGAGCAACGCTTCGGCGTACGCCACAAGGAGGCCCTGAAGAAGCTGCGCGCGCAGGTGGACATGCTGACCATGACCGCCACGCCGATACCGCGCACGCTCAACATGGCACTGGCGGGGCTGCGTGACCTGTCGGTCATCACCACCCCGCCGCGCGAGCGTCTGGCGGTGAAGACCTTCGTCAACGAATGGAACGACGCGGTCATCCAGGAGGCCTGCCTGCGCGAGATCCGGCGCGGCGGACAGGTGTACTTCGTTCACAACGAGGTCAACACCATCGACAAGACCGCCGCGCAGGTGCGCGAACTGCTGCCCGGCGCGCGGGTTGGGGTGGCGCATGGCCAGATGCGCGAGAGCGAGCTGGAACAGGTGATGCTCGATTTCTATCACCGTCGCTACAACATCCTGGTCTGCTCCACCATCATCGAGACCGGGATCGACGTGCCCACTGCCAACACCATCGTGATGAACCGCGCCGACAAGCTGGGTCTGGCGCAGATGCACCAGCTGCGCGGGCGCGTCGGCCGCTCGCATCACCGCGCCTACGCCTATCTCCTGACCCCGCCGTGGAAGAGCCTCAGCGCGGACGCGAAGAAGCGCCTCGAGGCGATCGCCTCGCTGGAAGACCTGGGAGTCGGCTTTACCCTCGCTTCACACGACCTGGAGATCCGCGGTGCCGGCGAGCTGCTGGGTGACGAGCAGAGCGGGCAGATCACCGAGGTCGGCTTCAACATGTACAACGACCTGCTCAACCGCGCGGTGAGCGCGCTGCGCTCCGGCAAGATGCCCGAGCTGGAGGCCCCCGAGCCAACCGGGACCGAGGTCGAGCTGGGAATGCCGGCGCTGCTCCCGGACGAATACGTCCCCGACGTGCATACCCGGCTGATCCTGTACAAGCGGATCAGCAACGCCGATTCCGAGGACGCCCTGCGTGATCTGGAAGTGGAGCTGGTCGACCGCTTCGGCCTGCTGCCGGATCCGGCGCGCGCCCTGTTCGCGGCGGCACGCCTGCGTTTGCGCCTGACGCCGCTGGGCATCCGCAAGCTGGAGATGGGGCCGGCCGGCGGTCGCCTGGTCTTTGGAACGGATCCCGATCTGGACATCGGGGCCCTGGTGGAACTGGTGCAGTCGGACCCGCAGGGGTATCGTCTGGACGGACAGAAGGCCTTCCACTTCCATGGCAGCATGGAGACGCTGGAAGCCCGAACCGAGGCGGTTCACCGCCTGTTGAACACCATCAGCCGCAATCAGGAGGCGGCCTGAATGTCACGCAAACATCGCGAGTCCCCGACGACCGACGTCCGGTCCGGTCCGCACAGCCCCGGTCGGCGCCGGCTGCTGGGCACGCTGGTGGCCCTGCCCTGGCTGGCGCCCGCCGGCCCGGCGCTGGCCCAGGTCGGGCGTGAGTACCGCATCGAGCTGGTGATCTTCCAGCACCTGACCGAAGAAGGCCGCCGGTTACTGGAAACCACGGAGGCCGCGTTGCAGCCATCGCCGGGATCCGGCCCGATCGGCGAAGGGACCTACCGGCATTCGCGCCGGGGCTTCGACCTTGGCCATGTGGTCCGGCGCATCGAGGACGATCGCGACAGCCGCCTGATAGCCACCCTCGCCTGGGACCAGCGCGGCCGGGACCATGCCTCCACGCCGTGGCTGACGGTACGTGAGGGGCGCCCGCTCGACCGCCGCACGCCGCTGTACGACGATCGCGGTCCGGCCTCGCCGATCCTGCAGGAACCGGCAGAGGAACGTCACGAACTCGAAGGCCGTTTGCGGGTCTGGGTCGGTCGTTTCCTGCATCTGGAGACCGACCTGATCTTCCATGACGCGACCGCCGGCAATGGCGCCATTGCCGTCCGGGGCCATCAGCGGATGAATTCGGGCGACGATCTGTTCTACCTCGACCACCCGGTGGTCGGCATGATCGCGCGCGTCACGCGCATCGACACCAGCGACTGACGCGCGCGCCCGCCGGACATGGAGTCCGCGGGGCGGGGGCCGCCCCCGGCCGGTTCCGGTTTACCGGCTCATCGCCACTGAGGCGTGGATTCCAGGTTCAGCATCTGCTGCATCACCACCGTGCCCAGGTCCTCCAGGAACAGCTGGATGGGCGTGCGGCGCGGACGGAATTCCACCATTTCCTCGATTCCGATCACGTCGCGAGCCACGCTGCGCGGATTGCCGAGACCGTCGGTCAGCCCGAGCTCCACGGACCGTTCGCCGGTCCAGGTGAGCCCGTTGAAAATATCGGCGTCTTCGTCCAGACGTTCGCCGCGTCCGGCACGGACCACATCGATGAACTGATGATGGACGTCCGTGATCAGGCCTTCCATGTGATCCACATGGTCCGGCTCCAGGGGCAGGAACGGGTCGAGGAAGGCCTTGTTTTCGCCCGCGGTGAACAGCCGGCGCTCGACACCGATGTTGTCGATCAGGTCCACCACGCCAAAGCTGTCCAGACGCACGCCGATGGAGCCCACCAGGCTGGCGCGGTCGGCGTAGATCTCGTCGGCCGCTACCGCAATGTAATACGCGCCCGAGGCCCCGATGTCGCCGATCACCGCGTACAGGGGGATGTCTTCGTGTTCCTCCTTCAGGCGCAGCAGTTCGTCATGGATGATTCCGGCCTGGACCGGACTGCCGCCACCGGAGTTGATGCGCAGCATCACCGCCTGCGTGCCGTCATCCTCGAACGCCCGCTTGAGCGTCCGGGTAAGGTCCTCCGCATTGGCGCGGGCCGAGGCCGCGATCATGCCGTCCACGTCCACCACGGCCACGTGTTCCCCGGGTTTTCTGTCGGTTTCGAACCAGCTGTCGAAGCCGTCGCCCCGCACCAGGATCAGCAGGGCGAACAGATAGGCGAACAGCAGGATCTTGAAAAAGATGCCCCAACGGCGCGCGCGGCGCTGTTCGATGACCTGCGCCTGGACCAGATTCTCCAGGGTTTCACGTTCCCAGCCCGGCTTGTCGTCTTTCGACCATCCCATCTCGTTCGTCCTCTTCTAGCCGCGCTCCGTCACGGTTCCATCAGTCGGCGGTGCAGCGCGGGAATGTCCGGTACCAGCGCCGCCGGTTCCTCGGCAGCGAGGCGCGCATCCGAATGGGCCCCGTGGGTGATCCCCACCGCCCGTACCCCGGCCGCCCGCGCCATCTGCAGATCGTAGATGCTGTCGCCCACCATCAGCGCCCGCTCGCGGGCGACCCCCGTACGCCGCAACAGGTCCTCCAGCATCGCGGGGGCGGGCTTGGACGGCTGCTCGTCACTGGTCACGGTGGCCACGAAGCGGGGGCCCAGTCCACTGGCCGCCAGCGTCCGGTCGAGCCCGGCGCGGGATTTGCTCGTGGCTACCGCCAGCAGGATCTCGCGCCGGTCCAGGTCCTCCAGCAGCGCCTCCACGCCGGGGTAAAGCGGCTCGTCCGGGGCATCCGTGGCCTCCAGGTAACACTGGCGGTAGCTCGCGGCGAACGCCTGTATCCCGGCGTCGTCCAGTTCGGGATGGAGCTGACGTACCGCCGCCTGCACCCCCAGCCCGATGATGCCACGCAGCGCGCTTTCCTCGCGCTCGGGAAGGCCGTGCTCGCGGGCCGCACGGCGCAGGCAATGGATGATGCGCCGCGGCGAGTCCATCAGCGTCCCGTCCCAGTCGAAGACCACCAGGCGGAGTTCCCCGGTGTCGGGCGGAAGCAATGCCACCTGCGTATCCGTGCCCGTTGCCGTCATGTCGTCGTGTCCGCCGTGTCCAGATTTTCCAGCACCTGCTGCAGTTCGTCCGGTAAGGGAGCGGAAAAGATCCGCTCCTCGCCCCTTCCGTCCTCGAAGCGCAACGCCTGGGCATGCAGGAACAGGCGTCCGAGGCCCAGCTGACGCAGCCTGCGATTGGCATCCGGCAGGCCGTATTCATGATCGCCCGCGACCGGATGACCGATCTCGCGGCCATGCACCCGGATCTGGTGAGTCCGTCCGGTGCCGATGCGGACCTCGGCCAGCTGAAAGGCGCCATGGGCTTCCAGCGGCATGAACACGCTGTTCGCTGCGCGCTGGCGTCCGCCGGTGTCGCCCGCCGCGGACATGCGTCGGCGCCCGTCGTCGCCGCGATCCGCGCTCAGCGGGGCATCACAATGGATGGGCTGGTCATCTTTCCAGCGGCCGACCAGCAACGCCAGGTAACGCTTGTCCACGCGCCCGTCACGCAGGGCTTCGTGCAGGGCCTGCAGCGGCTCGCGCCCCTTGGCAAGCACCAGACACCCGGAGGTCTCGCGGTCCAGGCGGTGACCCAGTTCCAGCGACGCATCCGGCCGCAACACCCGCATCGCCTCGATGATCCCGAAGGGCAGACCGCTGCCCCCGTGCACCGCCAGACCCGAGGGCTTGTCCAGCACCAGGTAGTCGTCGTCCTCGAACAGGATCGCCCCGCGCAGGCGTTCCAGCACCTTCGGAGGAACATCCGGGGTGCCGGTCTCCTGCGGACGCTCGAGGTCCGGCACGCGGACCTTCGAGCCCGTGGCGAGGCGCTGGCGCGCGCTGGCCCGCCGGCCGTCCACGCGGATGGCCCCCTTGCGGATCAGCCGGTAGAGCAGACTCCGCGGCACTCCCCTGAGTTCGCGCAACAGGAAATTGTCGAGACGCTGGCCGTCGGCGCGCTCGCCCACCACCAGCTCGCGGGGGCCGGAAGCGCCGGCGTCGGAAGATCGGGATTTCATGCGCGGAATGCTACCGCAGTCCCCTCCCCGCGGCCATGCGCGCCGCGCCTGCCGACGCCGCGGCGATCGTCACCCGGGGCACAGAACGGGTCCTGCCGTGCGTCGTCATAAAGTAGCAAAAAACTTGCCGCGGCAGGGCCTTGTATCCTACATTGCCCGCTGGCGGTACCCCGTTTCGGGCGTACGCCGCCACGAATCATCCACCGCTCCGGCCCGCGCCTCAGGCGCCGGGGCCGGACGGCCCTCGCCAAGAGCGAACGCGTGACACTATTTCTTTTAACCCAGTCCTGCTTCCCCGGTCGCTGTCCAGAAGGACGGCTGATCCCGTGGCTGCTGGTGAATACCTGGCTGGCGCGCTGGCTCACGCTACGCGCCGCCCCTGCGCGCACTCTTTCAGCACAGCATCCGTGCCGCACGGTCACCGCCCGCCCGACCGGCCCTGTCGGGGAGCAGCGGGACGCCCCAACGAGTCCATCGCATGAAACGCATCCTGATCAACGCAACGCAGCCGGAAGAGCTGCGCGTCGCCATGGTCGACGGCCAGCGGCTGTACGACCTCGACATCGAACTTCCCTCGCGCGAGCGCAAGAAAGCCAACATCTACAAGGCGAAGATCACCCGCGTCGAGCCCAGCCTCGAAGCAGCCTTCGTCAACTTCGGGGCTGACCGCCACGGCTTCCTGCCGTTCAAGGAAATCGCCCACTCGGCGGTGGGAGCACCAGCCGACAGCGACAAGCCCGTCCGCGAGTTCCTGAAGGAAGGCCTGGAAATCCTGGTCCAGGTCGAAAAGGAAGAGCGTGGCACCAAGGGTGCAGCGCTCACGACCTTCATCAGCCTGGCCGGGCGCTACCTGGTCCTGATGCCCAACAACCCGAAGGCCGGCGGCGTGTCGCGCCGGATCGAGGGCGAGGACCGGGCCGAACTGCGCGAGGCCCTGTCGGGCCTGAACATCCCCGAAGAGATGGGCCTGATTGCCCGCACCGCCGGTGTCGGCCGCAGCACCGAAGAGCTCCAGTGGGACCTCGATTACATGACCGCGCTGTGGTCGGCGGTGACCGAGGCCTCGAAAAAGGCCCGGGCCCCTGCCCTGATCCACCAGGAAAGCAACGTCATCATCCGTGCCCTGCGCGATCACATGCGCACCGATGTCGGCGAGGTGATCATCGACGATGACACCATCTACGAACAGGCCGACGAGTTCGTGCGCATGGTCATGCCCAACAGCCTGCGCAAGCTGAAGCACTACACCGACCCGGTCCCGCTGTTCAACCGCTACCAGATCGAAAGCCAGATCGAGAGTGCGTTTGACCGCGAGGTGCAGCTGCCCTCCGGCGGCGCCCTGGTGATCGACCACACCGAGGCGCTGATCTCCATCGACGTCAACTCGGCGCGCTCGACCAAGGGCGGCGACATCGAGGAGACGGCCTTCCATACCAACCTGGAAGCGGCAGAGGAAGTCGCGCGGCAGCTGCGGATCCGCGACCTTGGCGGCCTGATCGTCATCGACTTCATCGACATGAGCGCCAACAAGCATCAGCGCGAGGTCGAGAACCGCCTGCGCGAGGCGCTGGAAATGGATCGCGCGCGCGTTCAGGTCGGCCGCATCAGCCGCTTCGGGCTGCTGGAAATGTCGCGCCAGCGGCTGCGCTCCTCGCTGGGCGAATCCAGCCAGATCACCTGCCCGCGCTGCCACGGCCACGGCCAGATCCGCAGCGTGGAATCCATGGCGCTGTCCATCCTCCGCCTGATGGAGGAAGAAGGCATGAAGGACCGTACGGGCCTGGTCCTGGCCCAGGTCCCGGTGGATGTGGGCACCTTCCTGCTCAACGAGAAGCGCCAGGCCATCGGCGAGATCGAAGAGCGTCACGGGGTCGAGATCAGCATCATCCCCAACCCGCAGTTCTTTACCCCGCATTTCACCGTGCAGCGCGTGCGCGGCGACGAACGCGAGGACGTGGTCAGCGATCGCAGCAGCCACCAGCTGGTGGAGATCGTGGAGGAAGACCCGGACCCGCACCAGGAGCGCCGGCAGAAGCCGGAAAAACCGCTGGTTCAGGGCGTCAGGGTATCCGCACCACCGCCGGAGTCCCCGGCCGCGCCGCCGACCGGTGCGGGTTCCTCCGCTCCGGCCGGGCCGCCGCCGGAACCGGTGGCCCAGCCCGGATTCTTCGGACGCATCTGGTCCGCGCTGTTCCCCAACAGCCGTCCCCCGGCCAGCACTGCCGGCACGCCGGCCGAATCGGACACGGCGCCAGAGGGCGAAGGGCGTGGCCGGCGCCGTGGCAAGGGTGGCGAGCGCGGGCCGGATCGCAACCGCAAGTCCGGCGACAGGAGCGGCGACAGCGGTGGCAATGGCAGCCGCCGTTCCCGCGGCGGCAAGGGTGACAAGTCCCGCAAGTCCGACAAACCCGACAAGTCCGGGGAGGAAACGCGCACCGGCAAGGGTGGCGGCCGGAGCGGCGGCAAGCCCGAAGGTGATGACAAGCCGCGCAAGGAGAAGACCGGCGACCCCGGCGAAGTCAAGGACCAGTCCCCCGGCGGCGGGCGTTCCGGGAAGAGCGGCGGCGCCGACAAGTCCCGCAAGGGTGAAGACAAGAGCGAAGCCAGGACCGCCCCTGAAGGCGCGAAAACGGCCGAAACCAGCACCGAAACGCCCGTGGAGGCCACCACACAGGAAGCCGCGGATCGTGCGCCGGAGACCTCCGGTAGCGGCGTGGACAGCGGGGATGACGGCAAGGGGCGGACGCGCAGCCGGCGTTCCCGCCGTGGTGGCCGGCGTCGTGGTGGCCGTTCCCGCAGCGCCGACGCGGCAGCTGACAGCCAGGAGACCCGTGACGACCAGGACGCCAGCGCCACCGATTCCGGCGGCACCGACTCCGGCGAGCCCACGACCGACAACAGCGAATCCGGATCGCGGGCCCCGACCCCGGTCCGCTCCGACGCCGAAGCACCGGAGGCGAGCCCCTCGCAGGAAGACAGCGAGGCGGCACCGGCATCCGGCGGTCGCAAGCCCCGCACCCGCAAACCGGCGAAAAAGAAGGAACCCGCCGCCAGCGAAGGGGACGCGGACAACCAGGCCACGGCCGAGGTACAGGCGGAACAGGCTCCGGAGGCGGCCAGCGATGACACCGGCGAAGACGCGAGTGGAAGCAGCAGCCGTCGGCGGCGTTCCTCCGGGAGCCGCGGACGTTCGCGGGCCGCGCAAAAGGCGGAGGGCAATACGAGTGACGAGGGCAGCGCGGAGCCGGTGACGGAGCCCGCCAGCGAAGCGGCTACTGCATCCGCGCCCGAAACCGGATCATCCGACGGATCCCCGGAGTCCAGCACGGCCCCGTCCAGCCGCCGTCGCCGCACGAGTTCGACCCGGTCCCGCAAGAGCGCACCCGCGAGCGAGGCCTCCGACGCCAGCCCGGCGGCGGACGCCGGGGACAGCAAGCCCGCGGACAGTGAGCCCGCGGACACCGGTGGCGAGACGGACGCAGACGGTTCCGGATCCAAGAAGGACTGAGGCCCGGTTCCATGAATCCCGCCCCCGCAGGCCCGCCCCTGTGGCGGCGGGATTCCCGGTCAGCCGGTGGATCCCTTCCCCGGCCGGATGCCGTGCTCGCGTTCGAAGTGCTCGAGCAGGCCGTCCGCGGCCGCCTCGACCAGGTCCATCACATGGACGAAACCCTCCCCTCCACCGTAATACGGGTCCGGGACCTCGGTTTCGGGCCGGTTCACGGCGTACTCGGGGAAGCGTTGCAGGCGGGCGCGCGTATCCTTGCCCTGCAATTGGCGAGCAATCCGCTCGTTCGCCTCGTCCATTACCAGGATGTAGTCGAATTCATCGAAGTCTTCGCGTTCCAGCTGGCGCGCGCGCAGGTGGCTGATGTCGTAGCCGCGGCCCCGGGCTTCATCGCGCGCCCGGGGATCCGGCCCGGAGCCGATGTGATAGCCATGGGTCCCGGCCGAATCGACTTCGATCGCGTTCTCCAGCCCGCGCTCGCGCAGGCGCTGTTCGAGTACGCCATGTGCCATCGGCGAACGACAGATGTTACCCATGCAGACCATGAGTACACGCAGCTTGGACATGTTGTTTCCTCTGTTGATGAATAAATGACTCGACGCGGCGGGAGCCTGCCCTGCCGCGGCCGTTGTGACAAGCAGGCATGCTCGCACCCGAGATTCCGCCCGAGCCGGGCTTTGTGCCATGCTGATCCGGCATTCCAGCGAGAAGAGCGTTCCCCATGGGCGATTTCACCGGCTCGCGTCCTCTGCTACCCCTCCCCGCCCCCGCGGACGGTGCGCGTGCCGGCGGGGTCCGCGATCCGCTGGCCGCCGTTGGACAGCGGATGGAGGTCCGCATGATCGAGCGCCTGGCGGACGGCAACGTCCGGCTGCAGCTGCCCGCAACCGGGGGTGGTAGCGGTGGCAGCGGCGATCGCCCCGGCGTGATGGTCGCTCGGCTGGCCGGCGCGATGTCCGAGGCGCTGGCTGCCCGCGCCGAAAGCGGCCAGCGCCTGATGGCCGAGGTCACGCGCAGCTCGCCCTCGCTGGAAGTGCGGCTCCTGCCGTCCGCGGGTTCACCGGGCGTCGGGACCGGGTCGCCGGCGGAGATGGATCGCCTGGCGGCCTTGCTGCGCCGGACCCTGCCCGCGGCGCGCGCCCTGGCACCAACGCTGCAGGCCCTCTCCGCCGCCGCAACGCCCGCGGACGCCCGCTCCGACACGGCCTCGATGCGCATCGACGCCCTGGTGCGCGGTCTCCCCGACGTCTCCGGCCTGACCCGCCCCGAAGGCCTGCAGCAGGCGACGCGTGCCTCCGGGGTGTGGCTGGAGTCCATGCTGGCCCAGTCCGGTACACCGGGCAGCGCGGGCCCGAACGTGTCGGGCGACCTCAAGGCCCGGCTGCTGCGGGCGGCCGACGCCCTGCGGCAGATGCCCGGCACCGGCCCGGGCGTCAGTGCCGGGTCGGCCCCCGCGGGCGGGACGGGCCCGCTGCTGGAGGGCATGCTGGCCCGCCTCGCCAGTCTCCAGCTGCAGGCCGCCAGCGACGGAGCGGATCCTCAGCGCTGGTTGTTCGAACTGCCATTTCGGACCCCGCAGGGTATACAGGGCCTGCATGGCGAGATCGAAAAACACGCCGGCGAACACGACGGGGCCACCGAAGGGGACTGGCGCTGTCGCCTGACCCTCGATCTGCCGGCCCTGGGCCCGACCCTCATCGTGCTGCATTCACGGGCCGGACAACTGCACATACATTTTACCGCCGAACATGCGGAGACCGTGGAACGCCTGCAGGCCGGCCAGGGGTCCCTGCGCGACAACCTCGCCGCGCGCGACCTGGAACCGGCGAGTCTTGCGGTGCGTCAGGGCGACGTGGATACCGATCCGCAGGCCCGGCCGGACCGGGTGCACGGCATGCTGGACGAACGCGCATGACTCGTGGCCGCGACAGGCGAACGGGCGGGGCCACGGGGGCGCCGGGGCATGACCGGGCGGTCGCCCTGGAGTGGGATCGCCGGCAGGCACCGCGCATCACAGCTTCGGGCGCCGGAGTGACCGCGGAGGAGATCCTCCGGATCGCCGAGGAAAACGATATCCCGCTGCATCAGGACGCCGCCCTGACCGAGGCCCTGGCCCAGGTCCCGCTGGGCGAGGAGATCCCCGAGGAGCTTTATGTGGCCGTGGCGGAGGTACTGGCCTTCGTGTTCCTGCTGGCGGGGATCACCCCGGAGGACCTCGGACGATCCTGATCAGCCCCCGTCATCAGCCCCCGTCAGTCGTCGTCACGCGCACTCCCGGCACCGTGCAGGCTGTAGATCAGGTCCAGTTCCGCAGCGGTCAGGCTGCAGAGCCGGCGGACTTCCTCGCGCGGATAACCCTCGCGGACCAGCTGAATGGCCTTCTCGTACGAGCCCTGATCAGGGTCACGCGCGCGCAGCTCGGTGTGCTGGTCGTGCAGGCGTTCCAGCGCCCGCTGTACCGAAGCCTGCGCCTGACCGTGATTGATCACCCCTTCGGACAGGACCTTCATCGCCCCCTGCAGGGCCATCAGGGAGGTCGCCTGGCGCTGGTAGTCCTGCCGCAGAGCCGTGAGCTGCCGCCGCAGCAGCAGCACCAGCGCAACGGCGAATCCCGCCACGATGGTGGCCAGCAGCGCGATCCCCGCCGCAAGCCAGACCAGTAGATTCTCTCCCATCAACCCGTGCTCCCCGTTGGCTGGCCCGATTGTCGCGTGAAGTCACGGTCCGAGGCCAGTCCGGAGATGCGATGCGACGGCAATCAGGCGTATTCGTCGATCCGCCCGCCCCGGCGCCGTTCGCGTTCGGCCAGGCGTGGCGGTTTCTGCTGGGCCGGGGGGATCCCGGGGCGCAGGATCGGGTCGCGATCATGGTCGTCGCTCAGGGCGTGGCCGGCCACACTGGTGTGAACCGGACGCACGTCGCGAGGTGGTCTCAGGACCGGGTAAAGCGGCCGTACGGAACGGTCGTGCTGGAGCTCGTCCACCATTTTTTCACCTCCCGCACGGGCGGTCCGTGCATCGGTGCGCCGTCCCGCCCGACCGGGTGAATCCGGCGCCGGGCTACAGCTCCCGCAGCTGCGCCCACTCCTCGTCGGAGAGGAGCTTGTTCAGGTCGACCAGGATGGTCAGACCCGCTTCGGTACTGGTGACGCCCTGGATGAAACGGCTGCTTTCGTCGTTGCCGACCTCCGGCGCCGCCTCCACGCTGTCGGGCGAAATCCGCACCACTTCGGACACCGAATCCACGAGGATGCCCACGTTCTGGTCGTCCACGTCGATGATCACGATGCGCGAGGCATCGTCCGGCTCGCGGTCTTCCAGCCCCATGCGCCGACGCGCATCAATTACCGTAACCACGTTGCCGCGCAGGTTGATGATGCCGAGGATGTAATCCGGTACGCCGGGCACCGGCGCGATATCCGACACCTTCAGCACCTCCTGGACCTGGAGCACGTCGATGGCGTAGGTCTCGTCGGCCAGGCTGAAGGTCACGTACGGAGCGGTATCGGCCTTGGCCATGGATTCAACGTCTTGTGCGCTCATGCTCATCCTCTTGGAGCGGTCGTGTCCGGCGGGACGGACACGCAACATGGATTCTTTTTCAATGTAACGGCCGACGTGCGGGCGGCTTGAAGGCCACCTGGTCCGGCCGGTGGTTCACCCCTGGCCGGACTCCCAGTCCCCGGCCTCGAGACTGCCGTGCAATGCCGTCAGGTCCAGCAGGGTCGCCATCTTCTCGCGATCCACGCCCGCGAGCCACGGCAGCCGGCGCCGTTCGCTGCGCCAGCGAAGCTGTTCGGGATCGATCGTGCGGGTCCCGTGGATCGCCCGGCAGGCCAGCGCAAAGCGCGAGTTCGCGAGGAAGACCACCTGACGCGCGGTGTCCGGTTCGTACTCCCGGTCCGATGGCGTCACGATGGCGGCGAGGTCGATCAACTGCACCCGGCCCTGCTTGCTGTCCGCGATGCCCAGATACCACGGAGAATGCGCCGGCGTCGGGCGGATGTTCAGCTGATCCAGCGGCGTCACGCCTCCGAGGTCCACCAGGGGGGCCAGCAGGGTCAGAGGCCCGGCTTCGATGACCAGGGCCGAAAACGGCTTTTCCGGCCGGGGATACGTCGGACCCGCGGGAGATTCCGGCGGCGCGGCGGGGCCGGAAACCGGCGCCGGTTCGCTCGCCGGAACCTCCACCGGGCTGTCCACCGGCTCCAGGATGTCGTCGCGCATCAGGCTGCGCGGGCCGGCCGGTGCCTCGGCCACCGGTGTACGCGAATCCTGCGCGGACCGTTCCTCCTTCTGCTCGGCGGGGGCCGGCTCCGGCGCGTCCAGCAGGTCGCCGAAGTAGTCCTCGAGGGCCTGTGGCTCGGCGAGCAGCGGCCCGTTCTGTTGCCGGTGACGGCTCATTTCGCCTGTCTCCTCTCCCCGTGGGTCCGTGGCAGCCGTCCGCCGATGGTTTCCAGCAGGTCGGCATAGGCCAGCACGCCGCGGGCATCCGGGATCATGAAGCAAAGCGGCTGTCCTGCGCTGGAGGCATCACGGAACTTGGTATCCACCGGAATCACCCCGGACCAGACCTCGTCGCCGTACTGCCGCCGCAACTCGGCCAGCGCTTCGTGTGCCGCGCGGGTTCTCCGGTCGAACAGGGTCGGGATGATGCGGTAGTTGAGTTGTGCCTTGCGCGATTTCTGGACCATCGTCAGGGTGTTGATCATGCGCTCCAGCCCCTTCAGGGCGAGGAATTCCGTCTGTACCGGGACCAGCAGTTCGTCGCAGGCCGCCAGGGCGTTCACCATCAGCACGCCCAGCATCGGCGGGCAATCCATCAGGACATAGTCGTAGTCGTCCTGCACGCCCTCCAGGGCATGGCGCAGCACCAGCCCCATGCCGCCCCGCGTACCGAGCTGACGGTCGAGCGTCGCCAGCGCGGTACTCGCGGTCAGCAGATCCAGTCCCGGGAACGGTGTCTCGCGTATCAGCCCGGCCGGGTCCGGACGCTCGCCTTCCACCGCCTGATTGAACAGTTCGTACACGCCACGCGTCGCGGTCTCGGGGTCGTGTCCGAAGTACGCGGTGAGCGAGCCGTGCGGGTCCATGTCCACCAGCAGCACCCGCTGGTCCGGACCGGACAGCAGTCCGCCCAGGGTCACCGTCGTTGTGGTCTTGCCCACCCCGCCCTTCTGGTTGGCTACTGCCCAGATCTTCATGCGACGTCCTCTCGTGGCTAAGGCGACGGCAATTCGTCACGCAGCTGTTCCGGTTCCCGTTGTCCGTCCTCGCGCGGGGGGGCCCCGGGCAGCACCACGATCGCCACCCGGCGGTTTTCCGCCCGCCCGGCCGCGGTCTCGTTGTCGGCCACGGGTCGGTGTTCCCCGTGCCCCAGCGCCACCATGTCGGCCGGGTCCATGCCCTGCTGTTCGAACATCCTGACTACTGTGGCCGCCCGCGCGGCGGACAGTTCCCAGTTGGAAGGATAGACCTCCGTGGTGATCGGGACATTATCGGTATGCCCCTCGACGTGAATGCGCGCCGCGCGCGGCGCCAGCACCCCCGCGATATCTTCCAGCACGGGCTCCGCATCCGGGTTCAGGGTGGCCTCGCCGCTGGGGAACAGCAACTGGCTGGTGATCTCGATCTCCAGCCAGTAGGTGTCCCGCGTCACGTCCACCTGCCCGTCCTCGATCATCGGTGCCATCGCCGATTCGATCTCGGCGGCCACCTCGGCGATCTCGTCCAGCAGGCCCTGCAGGTCTTCGTCACCGCGCTCCTCGAACAGACCCGAGGCCGCCCGGTCCAGCGCTTGCGGGCCGTCGTCCAGCAACCCCGGCCGGATGTCGATGGGTGCCAGCGTACGCGGTACGTCCGCGTCCGACGGTGGCGCGACCACGCCGGGATCGCCGACCTGGATCGGCTCCAGCTGCCCCGGGGTCCCGAAGGCTTCCACCAGCGAATCGGACAGCACCCGGTACTTGCCCTCGTCGACCGAGGAGATCGCATACATCACCACGAAAAACGCGAGCAGCAGCGTCACGAGGTCGCCGTAGGGGATCGCCCAGGCTTCGTGGTTGGCTTCCTCCTCCTGACGTTTGCGCCGGGCCATGTTCGTCCTACCCGTGCACGTAGCCGCCGAGCTTGCTCTCGATATTGCGGGGGTTCTCCCCCTCCGCGATCGCGATCAGACCCTCCATCAGCATCTCCTGGTGACGGGAGCGCTCCTGCACCAGTGCCTTCAGCTTGTTGGCCACCGGCAGGAACAGCAGATTCGCCGAAGCGATCCCGTAGACCGTGGCCACGAACGCGGCCGCGATCCCGGCGCCCAGACGATCCGGATCGGTCAGGTTCTGCATCACCGCCATCAGCCCCATGACCGCGCCCACGATGCCGAGCGTGGGCGCATACACCCCCATGCTCTCGAAGACCCTGGCGCCCTGCAGATCGAAGGCCTCGCGGTTGTCCACGTCGGATTCCAGGATCTGCCGGATCACCTGCGGCTCGGTTCCGTCCACCAGCAGCTGCAGCCCCTTGCGGGCGAACGGGTCGCGTTCCTCTTCGGCTACGCTCTCCAGTCCGAGAAGTCCTTCCTTGCGCGCGATGTTCGACCATTCCACCACGCGGCGAATCATCGCGGCGTTGTCGATCGCCGGCGGACGAAAGACCCACGGCAGCATCTTCATGCCGTGCATGAAGACCCCCAGACGCGCCTGCACCAGGGTCGCGCCGAGGGTGCCCAGCACCACGATGATGAACGCCGCGGCATTCCACAGCGCGCCGATCCCGCTTCCCTTGGCGATGCTTCCGCCCAGCACCGCAACGAGCCCCAGGAGAATCCCGATGAGGCTCAGGATATCCATGTCAGCAGAACCCCTTGACCAGGGCCGGTCCAATCTCCGGCAACGGATACACGTGGTCCGTCAATCCGGCCTCGGCGACCGCCGCCGGCATGCCGTACACCACCGAGGTCGCCGCATCCTGCGACCAGACCTGGGCCCCGCAACCCTTCAGCGCGCGCACGCCCTCGCGGCCGTCCGCCCCCATGCCGGTCAGGATGATGGCCAGGACCTGGCCGCGCAGCGCATCGACGGCCGATTCGAAGGCCGCGTCCACGCTCGGCTTGTAGATGGTGCCCGCCGGACTCTCGGTCACCCGCACGCGGGTCTGGGAACCGCGTTCCAGCGTCAGCTGCTGGCCACCGGGGGCCAGCAGAGCCGTGCCCGGACGCAGGAAATCGCCGTCCACCGCCTGCTTGATGCGGATCGGGCAGATCGCGTCCAGTCGTTCGGCGAACGCCGGGGTGAAGCTTGCCGGCATGTGCTGGACCAGCACCACCGGGAGCGGAAAGTTCGCCGGCAGGTGCTTGAGCACCTCCTGCAACGCCACCGGGCCGCCGGTGGAGGTCCCGATCAGTACCGCGCGCAGGGAACTGAGCGGTGCCGGCGGACGGGCCACCGGCGGCTTGGGCGTCTCGCGCGCGGTTTCGCTCGCCTTGCGGTCCGCCGCCTGCCGGCGTTCCGACACGGGTGCCTCGGTTTTCGGCCGGTCCCCTCCCGGCGCACTGGAGGAACGGGCGCGGCTGCGCGCCAGACTGCGGACCCGCCGGCGCAGCAGGGCACGCGCACTGTCTTCGTCCCCGGCCATGTCGGAGAAGCGTTTGGGCAGAAAGTCAACCGCCCCGGCCTCCAGCGCGTCCAGGGTCGCCTGGGCACCCTCGGTGGTCAGGCTGGAGAACATCAGGATCGGTCGCGGATGGTCCGCCATGATCTTGCGGACCGCCGTGATGCCGTCCATCACCGGCATCTCGATGTCCATGGTCACGACATCCGGGTCCAGTTCCTTCACGGCGTCGACCGCCTTCTGGCCATCCTCGGCCGTACCCACGACCTCGATCCCGATATCCGCGTTCAGGATCTCCGCAATCCGGCGTCGGAAAAACCCGGAATCATCCACCACCAGAACCTTGACCGGCATCCTCAGCCCTCAGCTCGTCGGGCGGCCCGGCGCGCGCGCCCGCTGCCCGGTACCTGATTCACCAGCAGGGTGACCAGGTCCGAGACATCCAGAATGAGTGCAATGCCACCATCGCCGGTAATGGTCGCCCCCGCCAGGCCCTTGACCCCCTGAAGATTCTGGCCCAGAGGCTTGATGACAACTTCTTCCTGCCCCACCAGACCGTCGACCACCAGGCCGACCTTGCGATCGGCCGCGTGGACCACGACCACATGGGCGTTCTCGCGGGGTTCGGGCTCCACGCCGGGCTTCGCCCAGCGCGACAGATAATGGATCGGCAGGGTCTGGTTGCGCACCACAATGACTTCCTGCTCGTCCACGTAATGGGTCTGGGTGAGATCCAGATCAAGGATCTCGGAGACCGCCGCCAGCGGGATCGCGAAACGGCGTTCGCCCAGAATCACCATCAGCGCCGGCAGGATCGCCAGGGTCAGCGGCAGCTTCACCCGCAACGTCGTGCCGACGCCGACCTCCGATTCGATCTCCACGGTGCCGTTGAGCTGGTTCAGGCTGGTCTTGACCACGTCCATGCCCACGCCGCGCCCGGAGACATCCGAGATCTCGGCCTTGGTCGAGAAACCGGCCATGAAGATCACGTTGAAGGCCTCGCGGTCGGTCATGCGCTCGGCCATCGCGGGCTCCATCAGCTCCTTTTCCACTGCCTTGCGGCGCAGCGCATCCGGGTCCATGCCGCGCCCGTCATCCTTGATGATCAGGGCGATATGGTCGCCTTCCTGCGCCGCGCCCAGCACTACCGTACCCCGGCGAGGCTTGCCGGCCGCCTCGCGTTCCTCGGGCATCTCGATCCCGTGGTCCACCGCGTTGCGTACCAGATGGACCATCGGATCCGCCAGGGCCTCGACCAGGTTCTTGTCGAGGTCGGTCTCCTCGCCGAAAATCTCCAGATCGATTTCCTTGCCCAGGTTGCGGGACAGGTCGCGGATCACCCGCGGAAAGCGATTGAAGACCTTCTTCACCGGCTGCATGCGGGTCTTCATCACCGAGGCCTGGAGATCCGAGGTCACCAGCGCCAGCGAACTGATCGCCTTGCCCAGCTCGTCGTCCACGTGCTCCGAGCGCAGCATGCTGAGCCGGTTACGCACCAGCACGAGTTCGCCCACCAGGTTCATGATCTCGTCGAGGCGCTCGGTATCCACGCGCACCGAGGTTTCGCCCTGGTGTCCACCGCCGCCCTGGCCGCCGCCCCCGGTACTCCCGCCGGCGCCGCCACCGCCGGAAGCGCCGCCGCGCGCACCGCCGGAGGCGGGCGCAGGACCGGAACTTTCCGCTTTCTGTTCCTTTTCCTTCCCGGCCGTGTCCCCGGGCGAGGCTGCCGCCGGTTCTGCGGCGGGCCCGGTGTCCGCATCTCCGGTCCCGCCCGCCGCGGCGGCGGACGGGCCCGGCTCGGCCGGCGCGGTCGGTGGGCCGGCTCCTTTCGCCTGCAGTTCGTCGAGCAGGCTCTCGAACTCATCGTCGGTGATCTCGTCGTCGCCACCACCCGCGTCACCGCCATCCGCGGCCGCGACCTCCGGGGCCGACTCCGCTGCCGTGCCCGGATCCACCGGCTTCGGTGGCTGGTCTCCGTGCAGGCTGTCCAGCAGGGCTTCGAACTCGTCGTCGGTGATCTCGTCCCCGGCACCCACGCGGACTTCGTCATCGCCCGGCGCGTCATCGGCTGCCGGCTCCGGCGCGGACGGCGACTCGGCCGCTTCCTCCAGCGCCTCCGACGGCCAGTCGTCGGCCGTCGCCGGCGCTGCCTCCCCGGCCGGTGCCGCGTCCGGCGTTTCTTCCGCGACCGGGGCGGCTTCGTCCCCGCCGCCGACGGGGACCGTTTCGTTGCGGGCCATGCGTCGCAGGGTGTCGACCAGATCTTCGGGCGCCGGCGTCGGCTCCTGGCCGTCGCGCAGCTCGCCGAACATCACGTTGAGGGTGTCCAGCACCCGCAGCATGGTGTCCATGAGCTGGCCGTCCACCTGGCGCTCGTGATTGCGCAACAGGTTGAAGACGTCTTCGGCGTTGTGGCAGACCGTCACCAGCGGGTCCAGCCCGAGAAAACCGGCCCCGCCCTTGATGGTATGGAAACTGCGGAAGACCGCGTTCAGCAGATCGGTATCGTCCGGATGCTGTTCCAGGTCGATCAGCTGTTCGTTCAGGCCTTCCAGCAGCTCCCCCGCCTCGATCAGGAAGTCCTGGAGGATTTCGTCGTTGGGGTCGATGGCCATGCGGTCTCTCCGTTCCGGTGACTCGAATCGTCGGCAGATGGCTGCCGGTGCAAGGGGATCCCGGGACGGACCCTAGAACCCCAGGCTCGACAGCAGATCGTCCACCTCGTCCTGTCCTTGAACGACATCCGTGCCGGAATCTTGAGTGTGGGGCACCGCGGGTCCATGCCCGCGGCGGTCCTCCTCGCGCGCGGTTTGTTCCGCCTCCGGGGCCTGTTCGGCCGCCGCCCGGGCATCCTTCTCCAGGCGCCCGGAAGACAGGCGGATCAGCGAGACCAGGCTTTCCTCCAGGTCCGTGACCAGACGGATGACCCGCCGGATCACCTGCCCGGTGAGATCCTGGTAGCTCTGTGCCATCAGGACCTGCGACAGCAACCGGCGCAGTTCTTCGGTGTCCTTGCCGGTCTGCTCGAAAAACGCATCGAGTTCGCGCGCGAACTCGCGGAATTCCTCCACCGACAGTTCGCGGTTGCGGAACCGGGTCCATTTCTCGGTGAGTTCCGCGGCGCGCCCGGCGAACGCCTCGGCAATCGGCAGGGACGATTCCACCGCATTCAGGGTTTCGTGCGTGGCCTGTTCGGTCTGGGTCACCACGTAACTCAGACGCTCGCGCGCATCCGGAATCTCGTCCTGTGCCAGCTCGACCAGACGCGAATCGCCCCGGAAGCTCTCCAGGGCCTCGTGCAGTTCGCGGGTCAGCTTGCCCAGTTCGTCGAACAGTTCGCGCTCGTAAGGCCGCGCGAGCTCCTGGATCAGGCGGCGCGAAGCCTCCTCGTCACCGCCTTCCAGAGCGCCCACCAGCTCCCGCGCCAGTGCGAGCCGGTCTTCCCCGGAGGCATTCTCTTGTTCGGTCATCGGGTCTCTCTTGCCGTGTCAGCCGGTCGCGGTATTCAGCCTTGAGCTTCAATACGTTCGAAGATCTTTTCGATCTTCTCCTTGAGCGTCTCGGCCGTGAAGGGCTTCACAATGTAACCGTTCACGCCGGCCTCTGCCGCCTCCACGATCTGATCGCGCTTGGCTTCGGCCGTGACCATCAGCACCGGCAACGATTTCAGCCGCTCGTCCTTGCGCACCTCGCGCAGGAGGTCGATGCCCGGCATGTTGGGCATGTTCCAGTCGGTGATCAGAAAATCGAAGTCGCCGTTCTGCAGCATCGGCAGGGCGGTGCTCCCGTCGTCGGCCTCCATGGTGTTGTTGAAGCCAAGATCCCGCAGGAGATTCTTGATGATGCGCCGCATCGTGGAGAAGTCGTCCACGATCAGGATTTTCATACCCTTGTCCACAGTTCGCTCCGGGAATGTGTTTGAACCTTAGAATATCTGCAGGGACTCGACGTCTTCGAGCCACGAGCCCAGACGCGCCCGCAGACGGTGCACCGCCTGGCTGCGGATCTGGCTGACGCGCGATTCGGTCACGTCCAGCACGGCACCGATCTCGCGCAGGTTGAGTTCTTCGGTGTAGTACAGGTTGAGCACCAGTCGTTCACGCTCGGGCAGATCGCCCAGTGCGCCGGCCAGTTCCTCGCGGAACTCCCCGGCCTCGATGCGCCGCGACGGGGACTGCTCCTGCCCTTCCAGCACGCGATCCGCCTCGCCCTCCGGGCCGCCCACCTCGTCCAGCGCGAACAGATGGGCACCGGCGTGATCATCCAGCATCTGGTAGTAGGTTTCCACCGGGACGCCCAGCTCCTCGGCGATCTCCGGGGCGCGGGCGGCGCGGCCCTCGCGGGCCTCCACCGTCTGCATCGCCTCGGAGATCCGCCGGCTGTTGCGGTGCACCGAGCGCGGCGTCCAGTCGCTGCGACGCAGCTCGTCGATCATCGCCCCGCGGATGCGGATCCCGGCGTAGGTGGCGAAGGTCGCCCCCTGGCCGCCTTCGAACTGCCGCGCGGCCTCGATCAGCCCCACCATGCCCGCCTGCACCAGGTCATCCACCTGCACCGAGGCCGGCAGCCGGGCCATCAGGTGATGGGCGATCCGATTCACCAGCTCGACGTGGTCCGCGACCAGCTGATCCGGTCCTCCGGTCCCCGCCCGGGCGTATCCCGAAAGTCTGTTCTTTGGCGTGTTCATGCGCTTTGCAGCATCCTCTCGACGAAGAATCCAACCCCCCCGCTGGCGCCGCGGGCCACCGGCCAGCCGTCGACCTTGCGCGCGAGCTCGAGGAACGCCCGTCCCGCCGGGCTGCCCGGAGACTGCTGCACCACCGGCGCCCGTTTCTGCACCGCCTGGCGCAGGGCATCATCCAGCGGAATCACGCCCACCAGATCCAGTATGACCTCCGGCAGATAGGTGGAACAAACCGCCTGCAGCTTCTGCATCACCCGTTCCGCGCCGGCACGGCCCTGCACCATGTTCGCGACCACGCGGAACCGGTTCACGCCATGATCCCGATGCAGGACCTTGATCAGCGCATAGGCGTCGGTCATCGATGCCGGCTCGTCGGTGACCACCACCAGGGTCTCCTGCACGGCCTGACAGAAACTGGTCACCGACTCCTGCAACCCGGCGGCGGTATCCACCACCAGCACGTCCAGCGGTCGTGTATACATGCTGAAGGCCTGGATCAGGCCGTGATGTTCCGGCCGGCTCAGGTTGGCCATGGTCGCGATCCCGGACGCGGAAGGCACCACACGGATTCCCTCCGGGCCCTCGATGATCACGTCCTCCAGATCCTCGACGTCCCCGGTCACCAGGTCGTGCAGCGTCCGCTGCGGACGCAGGCCCAGCAGCACATCGACGTTCGCGAGCCCCAGGTCCGCATCGAACAGCATGACCTCGCGTCCCAGACGGGCCAGTCCGACCGACAGGTTGACCGAGACATTGGTCTTGCCGACCCCGCCCTTGCCCGAGGCCACCGCGACCACCTTCAGGGGCTTAGTGTTGTGTGACATGACGTCCCTTCAGCACCGGTTGAATCATTTCCAGCGGGGCGGGTTCCTCGCCCGCGGCCGGCTCGTCCGCGGATCGCGGCCGCCGGGCCTCGCGTTCCGTCGCCTGGCGCCGCCGCCAGGCCTGCATCGCCTCGTCGACCCAGGCATCGGCCGCCCCGTGTTCGGGTTCCTCCTGCAGCGCCAGGCGGGTCAGATGTCCGGTATCCACGCGATGGAAATCCTCGGCGATGCGCTGGCCGTCGCTCATGAATGCGACACCCAGCGGCTGGTCCAGCAGCACCGAAAGCACCTCCCCCAGCTGTTCCGCCTCGTCCAGCTTGGTCAGCACCAGGGCCGAGGGTTCCGTGGGGGCGAATGCCTCCAGCACCCGCCGCAGGGCCATGCCCTGGGTGGTGGCCGCGATCACCAGCCAGGTCTCCGCGCGCACGTCGGCAGGCATGTCCGTCAGCAGGGGTTCGCGCGGGGCGGTACGCGGCGACTGTCCGGCGGTATCCACCAGGATCAGGTGCCCGCTGCCCGCCGAGCGCCGCGCCATCTCGCGCAGCTCGGCCTCCGTCTCCACCACACGCACCGCGGTGCCCGCCATCTGGCCGAAGGCCTGCAACTGCCGCGTCGCGCCGATGCGCTGGGCGTCCATGGTGACCAGGGTGACCGAATCCGGCCCCATGCGGCGGATCTGGCGCAGTGCAATCCGCGCAATGGTGGTGGTCTTGCCGACCCCGGTCGGTCCCTCCAGCGCGAGTACCCCGCCCTCGTCGAGGATCGAGGCGCGCGCGGTCACGATGGCGCCCGACAGGCGCGCCCGCAGGCGCTCCCATGCCTCCTCCGAGGTATGATCGTCGAGGATGCTGCCGGCCAGGCTGCGCGCCAGCGGCTCGCGGAAGCCCAGATCCATCAGCCGCGCCTTGCATTCGGCCGCCAGTGGATGCCGCGCCGCCCAGCGGGCCTGCTCGTTCTCTTCGTACTGCCGCGTCAGCAGGCTGCGCAGATCCCGCAGTTCCTGACGCATCGCGGACACCTCGGGGTCGGTGGGCCATTGCGGGGCCGGCCGCTGCCGGGACGCGGCACCCGCCCCCCCGCCGGTGGAAGCCGCCGCGGGCTCCGGTGCGCGGGGCTGCTCAGCACGTGGCGCCGGTTCATCGCGCACGCCCTGGCGCATCGATCCCCGGGCGGGGCGTGCCCCGCTGCCGGCGTCGTCCTGCCGCGGGGCACCCCGGCCGTCACCCTCCGCCGTTCCGGCGGGCGCCTCGCCGCCATCGAGGGCGGCGACCACCTCCAGCCAGCCGTCGACCCGGCGGCTGGACAGGATCACGGCGTCCTCGCCCTGCTCCTCGCGGACCTGGCGCATCGCGTCGCGCATGTCCCGTGCCCGGTATCGTCTGACATTCATCGTTCGCTCTCCCGCCGATCGTTGACTGGTGCTTCAGGCCATGCCCGTTCGCACATCACGCCGACTTCTTGTCTGCTTCATCCTGTCCCACCGTGGCCACCACCCGGATCCGCCGGTTGTCCGGGATCTCGGTGAATGCGAGCACGGTCAGGTTGCGCACCGCGCCCCGCAGCCATCCGGCGATCCAGGAGCGGATTTCCGGGGCCACCACCAGCACCGTCGGCTGTCCCGCCGCCTCCTGACGCTGGGCGGCCTCGCCCACCGATCGCTGCAGGCGCTCGGCCAGGCCCGGCTCCAGTCCGACGGTGTCGCCATTGCTGCCCTGCAGAGACTTATGCAAAAGCTGTTCCAACGAGGGGTCGAGGGCGATCAGGGGCAGCTCCTCCTCCGGTCCCACCAGGTCCTGGACGATGGAGCGCGACAGCGCGACCCGGACTGCGGCAGTCAAAGTGCCGGGATCCTGACTCTTGGCACCCTCCTCTGCCAGGGTTTCGGCGATCGTGCGCAGATCGCGGATGGAGACCTGTTCGGCCAGCAGGTTCTGCAGCACCTTCAGGATCACGCTCAGCGACAGCGTCTTCGGCACCAGGTTTTCCACCAGCTTGGGCGAACGCTGCGCCAGCTGGTCCAGCAGGTGCTGGGCCTCCTCGTGGCCGATCAGCCGGTGGGCGTTCTCGCGGAACACCTGCGACAGATGAGTGGCGATCACCGTGGATACGTCCACCACGGTGTAGCCGGCCCCCTGCGCCTGTTCGCGGTTCTCGGGGTCGATCCACAGGGCATCCAGGTTGAACGTCGGATCCTTGGTCGGCGTGCCCGGCACCTCGCCGAAGACCTCGCCCGGATTGATCGCCAGCTCCTTGTCCGGGAACACCTCCGCCTCGGCGACGGTGACGCCCAGCAGAGAGATGCGGTAGGTGTTCGGACTCAGTTCGAGGTTGTCGCGGATATGCACCGGCTGCAGCAGGAAGCCCAGCTCCTGCGACAGCTTGCGGCGCACGCCCTTGATCCGCCCCATCAGCTGCCCGTCCTGGGTCCGGTCGACCAGCGGGATCAGGCGGTAGCCGACCTCCAGCGACACCAGATCCACCGGCGGCACGTCGTCCCACGACAGCTCGCGGTTTTCCGGCGAGGGTTCCTGCTCGGCCTCCGGCAGACGCTCCACCTCGGCCGCCTCCTCACGACGCTGGCGCGACATCAGATAGCCACCTCCGGCGGCCAGCGAGGCCAGTCCGAGGAACACCGCATTGGGCATCCCCGGCACCATGCCCAGCGACGCGATCACCCCGCCGACCACGTACATCACGCGCGGGTTGGAGAACATCTGCCCGACCACCTGCTGGCCCATGTCCTGGGTGGTGGACACGCGCGTCACGATGATGGCGGTGGCCGAGGACAGCACCAGTGACGGGATCTGCGCGACCAGCCCGTCGCCGATGGTCAGCAGCACATAGTTGGTGGCGGCATCGCCGATCGACATCCCGTGCTGCAGGGCGCCGATGGTCAGTCCGCCGATGATGTTCACGAACAGGATCAGGATGCCGGCGATGGCGTCACCGCGCACGAACTTCGAGGCCCCGTCCATGGAACCGTAGAAGTCGGCCTCCTGGGCGATCTCGTCGCGCCGCCGGCGCGCCTCCTCCTGCGTCAGAAGTCCCGCATTGAGGTCGGCGTCGATCGCCATCTGCTTGCCCGGCATGGAGTCCAGGGTGAAGCGGGCGCTGACCTCGGACACGCGCCCCGCGCCCTTGGTCACCACCACGAAGTTGATGATGATCAGGATCGCGAACACCACCAGGCCGACCGCGTAGTTGCCGCCGACCACGAAGTCGCCGAAGGCCTGGATGACCTGCCCGGCCGCGTCCGTCCCGGTGTGCCCTTCCAGCAGGATCACCCGGGTGGAGGCGATGTTCAGTGCCAGACGCAGCAGGGTTGCCACCAGCAGCACCGTCGGGAACACCGCGAATTCCAGCGGCCGCGGGGTGTACACCGCGACCATGATCACCACCAGCGACAGCGCGATGTTGAAGGTGAACAGCACGTCCAGCGCCACCGGCGGCAGCGGCAGCACCATCATCGACAGCATCGCGATCAGCAGCAGAGGGGCCCCCAGCCCCCAGCGGCCCATGCCGCTCAGGCGATCGAAGAGGTTCATGCGTCACCCTCCCGGCGCCGGCCGTAACGTCCCTGGTGGGGATCGAGATATTCGTCCGGCACCGGCAGGTCGTCCGGCATGTCCACGCCCTGGTCGGCCCGCTTGAGCTGGTAAACGTAGGCGAGGATGCGCGCCACGGCCACGAACAGCCCGTCGGGAATCTCGCGGTCGAGGTCGGTGGTGAAATAGAGCGCGCGCGCCACCTTCGGCGCCTCGACCCGGATGATCTCGTGCTCGTCGGCGATCTCGCGGATATTCGCCGCGACCTCGTCGACGCCCTTGGCCACCACCTTCGGCGCCGACATCTTCGAGGCCTCGTAGACGATCGCCACGGCATAGTGCGTGGGGTTGGTGATCACCACGTCGGCCTTCGGCACCTCTTCCATCATCCGGCGCTGGGCCATTTCCTGCTGTTGCTGGCGAATCTTCTGCTTGACCTCGGGCTTGCCGTCGGTCTCCTTGTACTCGTCCTTGAGCTCCTGCCGCGTCATCCGCAGCTGCTTCTGGTGATTCCACATCTGGAACGGCGCGTCGATCGCCGCGACGATGATCAGCGCCGCCGACACCGCGATGAAGGTGCCGAGCGCGATCTGGGCCGCATGCGACACGCCCTGGTGCAGTGGCTCGTAGCCCAGTCCCAGGAGACGGTCGGAGAACGTCCACAGGGTCAGCATCGCGACCGAGCCGACCAGCGTGAACTTGGCGAGGGTCTTGCCGAACTCCATCAGCCCCTGCCAGGAAAAGATCCGCTGCAGGCCCTTGATGGGGTTCAGCTTCGATGCCTTGGGCGCCGCCGCCTGCCAGGAGAAATTGGCGCCGCCGATCAGGATGGGCGCCATCACCGCCGCCACCATCAGGATCCCGAACAATGGCAGCAGAGCCATCAGCGTCTGAAAGATCTGATCGGCCAGGTACGGCAGCAGCAGATCCGGGTCATGGGCCAGCTCCGGCTCGAAATCCAGGCGCGCGCGGGTCTGGTTGGCCAGCTGTCCGCCCAGAGTCGGGCCGAAGAACAGCATGAAGATCCCGGCGGTGATCAGCACCAGAAAGGTCGACAACTCCCGCGAGCGCGGGACCTGACCCTTCTCGCGCGCCTCGCGGAGCCGTTTCTGGGTCGGCTCTTCGGTTTTTTCCTGTCCGTTCTCGTTCTCGGCCATGTCAGAACCCCAGCAGGACCTGCATCAGTCCGAAACCTTCCATGGCCAGCTCGCCCACGCGCTCGGGCAGCCCGGGCAGGATCAGCAGCAGGAGGACGAAGCCCATCAGGATCATCATCGGGAACCCGACGGCGAAGATGTTGAGCTGAGGGGAGGCCCGCGTGATGACCCCCATGGAGATGTTCACCACCAGCAGCGAGGCGACTGCGGGCAGCGCCACCAGCACCGCCCCGGCAAACATCGTCTGGCCGAACAGCGCCACCTGCATGAAGGCCTCCGCATCCAGTCCGGACGGCGCGACCGGCATGGTCTCGAAGCTCGCCAGCAGCAGCTCGAACAGGATCAGATGGCCGTTCAGGGCGAGAAAGATCAGCGTCGCCATGGTCACGAACACCGTGGAGATCACCGGTACCTGAATACCCTGCGCCGGATCCATGACCGAGGCGAAGCCCAGCCCCATCGACAGGGCCACCACCTCCCCCGCCTGCGTCAGTGCGGAGAACACCAGCTGCAGGATGAAACCCATGGTCAGGCCGATCAGGACCTGATGCAGGGTCACGATCGCCCCTTCGAGGCTGATCGGGTCCACCTCGGGCAGGGCGGGCTCCTGCATCGCCACCACCACCGCCAGCACCAGCGCCAGGCCCATGCGCATGCGCGCGTTCAGCTGGTCGCCGCCGAAGATCGGCATGACCACCAGCATCGCGCCAATCCGGGCCAGCGGCCACATCACGGCGGCCACCCACACCAGCATCTGGTCGGTGGTGATCTCCACGAGGCCCCCTAGCCCACCATCCCCGGCGCGTTCTCGTACAGGCGCTCGGTGAACTCGATCACCAGTGACAGCATCCAGTGTCCGCTGATCAGCAGCGCGGCGAACATGGCCAGCAGCTTGGGAATGAACGACAGGGTCATTTCCTGGATCTGGGTCGCCGCCTGCAGCATGCCGATCGCCAGGCCCACGGCCAGCGCCGTCAGCAGCGGCGGCGCCGCCAGCAGGACCACCACCATCAGCGTCTCGCGCCCGATATCCACGACCGTTTCGGGTGTCATCCGCCTCTCCTAAACAAAAAAGCTGGTTGCCAGCGTGTTCATCAGCAGGGCCCAGCCGTCCACCAGCACGAACAGCATCACCTTGAACGGCAGCGAGATGATCAGCGGCGACAGCATCACCATGCCCATCGACATCAGCACCGAGGCCACCACCAGATCGATGATCAGGAACGGGATCAGGATCAGGAAGCCGATCTGGAACGCCGTCTTCAGCTCACTGGTCACGAACGACGGCACCAGCAGCGACAGCGGGATGTCGTCCGGATCCTCGAAGCCGTCGATGCCGTTGATCTCCGCGAACATGCGCAGATCGCTTTCGCGGGTCTGCTCCAGCATGAAACCCCGCAGCGGCTGGATACCCGTTTCCAGGGCCTCTTCGGTGCCGATCTCCTCGGCCAGGTAGGGCTCCACCGCCACCTCGTGGATCTCTTCGAACACCGGCGCCATCACGAACAGCGTGAGAAAGAACGCCAGCCCGATCAGGATCTGGTTGGACGGTGTCTGGGACGTGCCCAGGCCCTGGCGCAGGATAGCCAGCACGATCAGGATCCGGGTGAAGGCGGTCATCATGATCAGGGCCGCCGGCAGCAGGGTCAGCAGCGTCATCAGCACGAGGATCTGCAGGGTCACCGACCAGGTCTCCCCGCCGTCCTCGTCCGTGGTGATGGTCACCGCCTCGATGCCCTGCCCCACCTGAGCGCCCGCCAGGCCGGGCAGTAGCCACAACCCCGGCAGCAGCCAGGGCAAACAGCTCCGCAGACTCACGACTCCTGTCCTCCCCCGCTGGCGCGGCGCGAACGTACCGCGCGCTTCAGCACGCCGGAAAAGTCGGGGCCTTCGCCGCCGGCGGGCACCTCGACCGGCGTCTCCATGGTGTGCAGCGTGCGGATCCCCGAGGGCGCCACGCCGATCAGCACCTGTTCATCACCCACGCGAACCAGCATCAGCCGTTCACGCGCACCCACCGAGCGGACCGACTGGACATCGATCATCTGCCGACCGTGGCCCACGCTCCCCTGGGTGCGCCGGAGCACCCAGGCCAGCACCACGATCGCCACGATCACGATCATCAGCCCGCCAATCAGCTGCGTCAGGTAGGCTGCGGCGTTCATTGCGCCGCCGTCCTCGTCGGCCAGGGCGCCGGCCGGCAGCCACGCCAGCAGCCAGAGCGATCCGGAAAGAACACGCGAGCACATGACTATTTCAGCTTCCGGATGCGTTCGCTGGGGCTGATCACGTCGGTCAGGCGGATCCCGAATTTCTCGTTCACCACCACGACCTCGCCGTGCGCGATCAAGGTCCCGTTGACCAGCACGTCCAGCGGCTCCCCGGCCAGGCGTTCCAGTTCCACCACCGAACCCTGGTTGAGCTGGAGCAGATTACGAATCGGGATGCGGGTGCGGCCGATCTCCATGGAGATGGTCACCGGCACGTCCAGCACCATGTCCAGATTCACGTCTTCTTCTTCGCCGCCCCCGGAATCGGTCAGTTCATCCGGTTCCAGCGGCTGCGCATTCGGATCCGGCTTGTGCTTGCGTTCCCGCTCGCCCCCGGCGGCCGCCTTGCTGCGGCCGCCGGTGCCAGTGGAGGCGGCGTTGGCCGCATCGCTCTCGTGCGAATTGGACTGCGCCTGGGCCAGCAGCGCGTCGGGGTCCTCCGCCTCGCCCCCGGAGCTGTCATCCTGCTCCGCCAGGGCCGCAGCCCATTCATCGGCCAGGGCATCCTGATCCACCGACTCCTCGCCGTCGCCCTGTTCGGTTTCCTGATCCGGACGCTTGTCGTCGTCTGCCATCGTCCTGTCCTCTTGCCTATCGTTGTACGCGACCGGTGATCTTGATCGCGTTCTGGCCATTCGAAACCCCGAACTTGCCGCGCAGTAGCGGGATGTCCTCGACCTTCAGAGTGACTTCTTCGGGGATGTCCACCGGAATGATGTCGCCCGGCTTGATGTCCAGCAGCTCCTGCACGGTGACCTCCGCCTCGGTGAGCACCGAGGCGATCTCCACGTCCGCGTCCTGAACCTCTTCCCGCAGGGCGTTCATCCAGCGCTGATCGACATCGGAGCGATCCGACTGGATACCGGTATCCAGCTGCTCGCGGATCGGTTCGATCATCGAATAGGGCAGGGTCACGTGGAGATTGCCGCCGCCCCCATCCAGCTCGATGTGGAATTCGTTGATCACAACGATCTCGGTGGGGCTCACGATGTTCGCGAACTGGGGGTTGACCTCGGAGTTGAGAAACTCGAAGTCGATGTCCATGACCGGCTCCCAGGCCTTGGTCATGTCCTCGAACGCGCCCTCGAGGATGCTGTGCACCACCCGCATCTCCATCGGGGTGAAGTCACGGCCCTCGATGCGGGTATAGAAGCGCCCGTCGCCGCCGAAGAAGTTGTCCACCAGGATGAACACCAGCTTGGGGTCGAACACGAACAGGCCGGTGCCGTGCAGCGGATGCGCACGCACCAGGTTCAGGCTGGTGGGCACGAACAGCGAGTGCATGTACTCGGAAAACTTGGTCAGCCGGGTGCCGCTGACCGAGATCTCGGCCGAACGCCGCAGCATGTTGAACAGTCGCACGCGCAGGTGCCGCGCAAATCGCTCGTTGATCATCTCGAGCGTGGGCATGCGCCCGCGCACGATCCGGTCCTGGGTGGCGAAATTGAACTCGCGCGCCTGACCGTCGTGGGGAAACTCTTCCTCCTCGGTCTCGACGTCGCCGGAATCGACGCCGTGCAGCAGCGCGTCGATCTCGTCCTGGCTCAGGATGTCGGTTTGCTGTGCCATGACGCGCGCCTTACTGCATGACCAGTTCGGTGAACACCACGCGCTCCAGATCGGAGGGCGCTTCGCGCGACTCCAGGATCGCACGGACAGTGGCCGTCAGATCCTCCGCCAGCGCTTCCTTGCCTTCCCGCGTGTTCAGCTCGGTATATTCCTGATCCGAGAGGACGCCGAGGATGTCGTTGCGGACTACGGGCAGGTGATCTTCCACGGCTTCCAGGACCGCCGGGTCGGTGGACACCAGACCGATCTGCACGCGCAGGAACTGCACGCTTCCCGGGGCATCGATGTTCACCGTCATGGGATCGAGCGACGAATAGTGGCGCTCGGGCGGCTGATCTTCCGCCGTTTCGTCGGCGTCCTGCGACAGCAGGAACCAGGCGGCCGCGCCCCCGCCGCCGGCGAGCAGAACCGCAACGACCAGGAGGATGATGATCATCCATTTCCTGCCGCCGCCCCCCTTGTTCTCGAGTTCGACTTCCTTCTCCGCCATGACACACCCGCATTGCGTGGATTCGCTGCCGGAACCCAAGCAAGCGCGGTGCCATGAATCATTACTGTTTTATAAACAGGGAGTTGAATCCATCTGAGGGGGTGTGGTGCGTTATCCGGAGGATCGAGCGTCCGGCGTATGCGTCAACGAACCGGACGCTCCATCGATGGAGAAGTCGAGATTCTGGCGGCCGGCCTGCCGGAACGGACCTCAGGCAAACAGGTCCACCCGACGGTTGAGGAAGGAAAGGGTGCTGCCGGGAGCGACGGGACCTTCTTCGTCGTCGCTCTCTTCGCCCTCCGCACCCGTGGCGACGCCGGGTTCATCCCCGCTTCCGTAACCGTCGCCGGCCATCTCGGTATCCGCGGAATCGTCCGGCGGTTCATCCGACACCGAGGCATCGGCGAGCTCGAGCCCGCTGTCGGCGAGACTGTCACGCAGGCGCGGCATTGCCGCTTCCAGCACCTCACGGGTCACGGGGTTGGTACTGAAGAACTGTACACTGGCACGGTCCCCCTCCATGCTGACCCGCACATCCAGGACCCCCAGCTGAGGCGGATGCAGTTTCATCTCGGTGCGCCCGCCACGGGCCTGCGCCATCATCTGGATCTGCTCCGCGAGCTGGCGATCGCCCGAAGTCTGCAGCAGCCGGGTCAGATCCAGCCGCATCCCGCCGCCCCGCGCACCCTCGGCATCGGAGGCCTGGGCTGCCGGTTGGGCCAGTGCCTGGGCATTCTCACGGCCGCTGCGCGCCGATTCCGAGGCCTGTGTCAGCCACTGGGCCAGGACCTCGGTGGTCCCCTCACGCGAACCACCGCCGGTCAGCGTCCCCGGAGCCAGTTCCTGCAGCCGCGACCCCTGGTTCTGCCCTTCCGGACCGGCCTGCAGGAACAGGCGCATCAGAGAAACCGGGATGCCGTCGCCCGCCGCTCCGGACCCGGGCCCGTCTTCCAGCAGACTGCGCAGCTCGCGGCCGTCGATCTCTCCGTCACCTTCCTCGCCGGTCAGCCAGCCGGGCGGCAATTGCATGCCGTCCACAGCGGTCAGATCCTGCCCTTGCAGGAGATCCTGGAAGCGCTGGATCAGTCCTTCCAGATCCAGCTCGGCCAGCTCGGAATCATCCACCCCGAGCGCGCCCAGCATCGCTTCCAGCTGCGGGCGGAGTGCCTTCAGGAAACCGTCTTCCCCGCCTTTTCCCTTGTCTTTCAATTCCTTGAGCCGATCCATGCCCTCGCCGCCGTCGAGCAGCTGTGCCAGCGCTCCCAGCCCCTGTCCCGATGCCTGTGCTGCGATCATGTCCCGTCCTCGCCTGTTGCGCGCACCGCGCGCGTCCGCCCCTGCGGGGTCTGCGTATCCATACCTTTCAAGATTCCTGCCAGTTCACCGTGCGTTCGCCGGATTCCGGTTCCCGTGCGAAGGCCTGGCGGGTCGCCCACATGTCCTGTTCCACCTGCTGCCGCCGGGCCTGATGACGCTGTTCTTCGGCTCGCGTGCGTTCCAGCAGCTTTTCCAGCGACATGCAGTCGCGATGGTGTTCCAGCCATTGCTCGCGCGCCGTCTCCACCTGGCTTTCGGCCGCCTGGATGCGCAGGGCCTGCTGTTCCAGCGCCTCGCGCAGCTTCTGCCGCATGCCGGCCAGCCACTTGAGCGTGTTGGGGTCCTGCGGCATGGAGGCCGCCAGGTATTCCTGCTGGAAGGTTTCCAGCTGCTCGCGCTGGGCCTCGGCGGCGTTCAGCTGAGCGATGCGTTCGCCCAGTTCGCGAGTCGCCTCGGTCTCGCCGATCTGGCGGATGCGCAACAGCCGTTCGATGCGCTGCGGATTCATGCCCCGCCCCCGGTGAGTGCGACCAGCTGATCCCGCGCGGTGGCAAAATCCACCGCCTCGGTCGTGCCCTGCGCCAGGAACTGCTCCAGCCGGTCATGCATCGCCACGGCCTGGTCGAGGTGCGGATCGGCACCCTTGCGGTAAGCCCCCACCGAGATCAGGTCGCGGTTGCGCTGATAGGTGGCGGCCAGATCACGGAACCGCCGTGCCGCTTTCTCGTGTTCGGGCGTCGTCAGCGCACTCATCACGCGCGAGATCGATGCACCGACGTCGATGGCCGGGTAGCGACCGGTCTCGGCGATCTCGCGCGAGAGCACCACATGCCCGTCAAGGATCGCCCGCGCGGCGTCCACGATCGGATCGTTCGGGTCATCTCCCTCGGCCAGCACCGTATAGAATCCGGTGATCGAGCCCCCGCCCACGTCGCCATTGCCGGCACGCTCCACCAGCTGCGGCAGGCGCGCGAACACCGAGGCCGCATAGCCCTTGGAAGCCGGCGGCTCGCCGATGGCCATCGCGATCTCGCGCGCGCCCTGGGCGAAGCGGGTCAGCGAGTCCATCAGCAGCAGCACGTTCAGCCCCTGATCGCGGAACTGTTCCGCCACCGTGGTCGCCACCCAGGCCCCGTGCTGGCGCAGCAGCGGCGACTGATCCGCCGGCACCGCCACGACCACCGTACGCCGGCGGGATTCCTCGTCGAGGATCTCGTGGATGAAGTCGTTGACCTCGCGCCCGCGTTCCCCGATCAGCCCGACCACGATCACGTCGGCGCTGGTGTGGCGGGTCATCATCCCCAGCAGCACGCTCTTGCCCACGCCGGAACCGGCGAACAGCCCGAGCCGCTGGCCGCGCCCGACCGACAGCAGGGCGTTGATCGCGCGTACGCCGGTATCCAGAGGCTCGCGCACCGGGGCGCGCGACAGCGGGTTGATCGGCTGTCCGTTGAGCGTGGCACGATCATGCGTCCGGATCGGCCCGAGGCCGTCCAGTGGCTCGCCACGGGCGTCGATCACCCGCCCCAGCAGGCCATTGCCCACCGGGATCGAACGCTGGGTGTCCACCGGCTCGATGCGGGCCCCGGGCACCAGCCCGGCGACCGCCTCCTCCGGCATCAGGAACGTCCGGTCGTTCTGGAATCCCACAACCTCGGCGGGCACGGTTTCGCCGCGTTCGCCATGGATCAGGGCGCGGCCGCCCAGCGGCAGGCGCAGGCCCTCGGCCTCCAGGGTCAGACCGGTCACGCGCGACAGGATCCCCTGCGACTGCGGGGCCGCCACCCGTTCGACCCGCCCGCGCGACTGCTCCAGGCGTTCGCGCAGGCCCGCGGTGAGCCCGTCTCGCTGACGTGTATGGGCATCGCGAATACTGGCGGTCATGCCGGATCCTCCTCATCACGGGTCGACGCATCGTCCCCGGGTTCCTTTCGCTTCTCCGTACCCGCCCCGTCATGTGCCGACTCCGTGACCGGCTCGCGCGGCTCCGGATCCGTGTCCGGCACGCTCGCGTGGCCGTCCCAGATGGCCTCCACGGCCTGCCGCAGGCGACGCTCCAGACTGGCATCCACTTCGGACGCACCCGCCTCGACCCGACAGCCACCGCGCGCCAGTTCCGGGTCCGGGATCCAGGTGATCTCGCCCGCCTGCGCGGACCCCCATTGCTCCACCAGGGCCTGATCCTCGGGATGCAGATGCACCCGCACGCTGCGGTTGCGTCCCGGCAACTGCCGCATCGCCTCGTCCAGCACCTCACGGATGATCTCCGGTCGGGTCTGCAGCTCCACCCGGATCACCTGGCGCGCCAGCGCGGTCACCAGCGACAGCAGTTCCGGTTCCAGTGCATCGGCAGCCTCGGCGAGTGGATCACTGAGGCCCTGACCCACCGACTCCAGGGCCGCCACGGCCTCGCGCAGCTTCTTTTCCTCGCGCGCCCGCGCCGCCTTTTCGGCCTCCTGCTTGCCCAGTTCATGGCCCTCGGCGTAGCCCCGCTCGAAACCGTTCTGGCGCGCCTCTTCCTCGATCGCCTCGATCTCGGCGGCGGTGGGCAGGCGCCGCTGTTCCGGCTCGTTGCCGTTCTCGTCGAACTCCGGCGGCTCCCACAGGGAGGCCGCACTGGCGGACCCGGCGTCGTGCACGCTCACAGCATCTGCTCCCCGCCCTTGCCGCCGAGCACGATCTCACCGTTCTCCGCCAGGCGGCGAGCGACCTGCAGGATCTCCTTCTGCGCCCCTTCGACCTCGGAGACCCGCACCGGACCCTTGGCCTCCAGGTCCTCGCGCAGCATTTCGGCGGCGCGCTTGGACATGTTGCTGAAGATCTTGTCCTTCAGGTCGTCGTCGGCACCCTTCATCGCCAGCACCAGGGATTCGGTGGACACCTCCCGCAGCAGGGTCTGGATCCCGCGGTCGTCGACGTCGATCAGATTGTCGAAGACGAACATCAGCTCTTCGATACGCCCGGCCAGGTCCTGGTCCATCTCGCTGACCGTATCCATGATCTCCGCCTCGCGCGACCCGTCCATCAGGTTCATGATGTCCGCGGCGGTCTTGACCCCGCCGACCATCGAGGTCTTGGCCGTGTTGTTGCCGGAAAGCTGACGGTCGAGGATGTCATCCAGCTCCTGCAGCGCGGATGGCTGCACCCCGTCCAGGGTCGCGATGCGCATCACCACGTCGGACTGCACCCGCTTGGGCAGGTAGCTCAGGGTCTCGGCGGCCTGGTCGGCATCCAGATGCGACATCACGATCGCCACGATCTGCGGGTGCTCGTTGCGCAGCATGTCGGCGATCGCGCGCGGGTCCAGCCACTTCAGCGCGTCGATGCCCTTGGAATTGCGCCCCAGCAGGATGCGATCGATCAGGCCCTCGGCCTTGTCCTCGCCCAGCGCGTTCTGCAGCACGCTGCGTACATAATCATCGGCGCCAATACCCAGCGCGGTCTGCTCGCGCACGTGCCCGGAGAAGTCCTCCAGCACCGCGTTCACGTCGGTGCGCGAGATGCGCTCCATGTTGGCCATGGCCGCGCCGATCTTCTGGACCTCCTTGGGCCCCATGTGGCGCATGACCTCGGCGGCGGAATCCTCACCGAGGCTCATCATGAACACGGCCGCCCGTTCCGCGCCATCCAGTTTGGACTTCTTGCTATCGGCCATCTTCGTTCAACCAGGTCTTCATTACCTGCGCCACGCGTTTGGGATCTTCCTTCACCATCCCCCGCACGGCCTCGAGGTCCATCTCCTGCTGATCCTCTTCTGGCCCGGTCAGCGAAGCCACCGCGGAGCCCTCACCGCTGGGACCGCCACCACCGGCCGCGGATTCCCCGCTCTGGTCGGTCAGAGCCAGATTCTCGTCCGATTCCGCCTGCGGCTGCTGTGCCGGGCGCGCGGTTGCACCGCTCATCAGATGTTTCAGGGCCGGACGGATCACGGTCAGCAGGATGATCAGGGCCAGCAGCAGCGCCCCGATGAGCCTGGCCAGCTCCATGAACCAGGCCTGCGTCCAGAACGGGCGTTCTTCCTCGACGATTTCTTCTTCCACCGGCGCCTCGAACGGAGCACTGACCACGTTGATCGAATCCCCGCGCTGCTCGCTGAAGCCCACTGCCTGGCGGACCAGGTTCTCCAGACGCTCGATCTCCTCGGCGTCTCGTGCGACGCGCTGGACCTCTCCATCCTCGCCCACTTCCTCGCGGAAATCGACCACCACGGCGGTCGACAAACGCTCGACGCCGCCGGGCATTTCGCGGATGTGAGCGATGCGCCGGTCGACTTCGTAATTGCGCGTCGCCGAGCCCGAACGTTCACCGGTCGCCCCGTTCTCCGCGTTCTCGGCACCTTCGCCTTCTTCTTCGCCCACGGCACCCCCGGCAGGCGGCTGATTGGTCAGCGCGCCCGGCACGCCCATCGGTCCTTCGCCCGCGTCCCCGCGGATATCCTCGGAGATCTGCTCCGAGCGCAGCGCGATGGTGTCGGGATCGTAGAGTTCTTCGGTGCGTTCGATTTCGGAAAAATCGATGTCCGCCGATACCTGGACCCGCACGCGGTCGCCGCCCACGAGCGGCGACAGCAGGTCCCGGATCGCCTCGGCATAACGGCGCTCCACCTGACCCTGGAACGACAGACGGTCGCCGCTGCTGCGCATGCCGCCCTCTTCCAGCCCGTCCTCGGTCAGCAGCCGGCCCTGCTGGTCGACCACGGTCACGTTTTCGGGCGACAGGTCCGAGGTACTGGAGGCCACCATGTGGACGATGGCCCGGACCTGGGATTCGCTGAGGGAGCGGCCCCCGTGCAGGTGCACGGTGACCGAGGCGGTCGCCGGCGTGCGTTCACGCACGAAGACCGAATCCTGTCCTTCGGCGATGTGCACGCGGGCACGCTCGACCGCGTCCAGCGAGGAGACGGTACGGCCCAGCTCGCCTTCCATCGCCCGGCGATGGCGCGCGCTTTCCATCATCCGGCTGGTGCCGATGCCGGTGTCCTCCTGCAGCAGTTCGAAGCCCACATCCCCGGAGCGCGGCAGCCCTTCACCGGCCAGATGCAGGCGGGCTTCACCCACATCGCCGCGCGGTACCTTGATCTGACCGGTATCCGTATCAATGCGGTAGCGGATGCCGGCCCCGTCCAGCGCGGTCACCACCTCCGCGGCCTCGTCCTGCTCGAGCGACGAATACAGCGGGACGAAGGTGGGACTCGTCGCCCAGAACACGATCCCCGCGATCACGGCCAGCGCACCGGCCAGCATGCCGATCAGGGCCAGCTGCCGGCCGGCCGGCATGGTGCCGAAATCCTTGATGCCGCCGCTGACGACGGCGGGCAGAGTCTGCTGTGCTGCGGCCATGATCACGTCTCTCCGGAGGGATTACAGGCCTACACCTGCATCCGCATGATTTCCTGATAGGCATCCAGCAGGCGGTTGCGCACCTGATTGGTGGCCTCGAATGCCAGGCTGGATTTGTTCATCGCCACCATCACCTGCGGCAGGGACACGTTTTCATCACCCAGTTCAAAACGGGTCTGCAGATCGGTCGCCTCCTGCTGCACCTCGTTCACGTTGCGCAGCGAGTCACGCAGGACGTTCTGGAAGTCGGCGCCGCCGGCCTGACCGGTTCCACCTCCGGACGCAGGAGCCTCGACGCTCCCGCTTTCCGAGAGCTGCCGCATCTGCTGCAACACGTTCTGGATCTGCATTTCACTCATGCGTTACCTCCGGCTTCCACACGGGACGACGGTGCCTCGCCCCCGCTCAACCCAATCCCAAGCAAATGCCGGGCCAGTTCTCAGACCACTCCGGTGCGGGGGACATGGATGCCCGATTCGCGCAGTCGGGCGAGCTTGTAGCGCAGGGTGCGCGGGCTGATTCCCAGCCGTTCCGCGGCCTCCTTGCGTCGCCCTCCCGCTTCTCGCAACACGTTGAGGATCACCCGGCTTTCCTGGGTCTGCAGGGTCTGTTCCAGCAGAGGGGCCGACGGGATGTCGTCATCCGAAGCCGCCGGAACGGAAGGAGCGCCAGCCGCACTGACACCTTCGCCATGCTCCAGCATGTCGGCATCCAGCCAGATGGACTCGGCGGTGACCCGCCCGTCGCTGCGCTCGCCGGCCAGGGTGGCCGCCCGTTCCATCACGTTGGCCAGCTCGCGGGCATTCCCGGGCCAGTCATGCCCCATCAACCGCGATTCGGCCTCCGGTGCCAGTTCCACCAGCCGGCCCTGGCTTGCGCGGGTCAGCAGCGCCCGCGCCAGCGACGGAATGTCCTCCGGCCGCTCGCGCAGCGGCGGGATCCGCACCGGGAACACGCTCAGGCGGTAATACAGGTCCTCGCGGAGCACCCCCTCCGCCACCGCCTTGCGCAAATCACGATTGGAGGTTGCGATCACCCGCACGTCGACCGGACGGGTGCGCCGCCCGCCCAGCGGTTCCACTTCCCGTTCCTGCAGCACACGCAGCAGCTTGGGCTGCAGATGCACGGGGATTTCCGTCACCTCATCCAGCAGCAGCGTGCCCCCGTCCGCCTGTACGAACTTGCCGGGCCGCGCCTCGATCGCGCCGGTAAAGGCCCCCTTCGCGTGCCCGAACAGCAGGGCCTCCAGCATGGCCTCGGGCAGAGCGGCGCAGTTGATCGCCTCGAACGGCCCCTGAGCCCGGGCCGAGCGCGCATGGATCTGCCGCGCCAGCACCTCCTTGCCGACCCCCGACTCGCCAGTAATAAAGACCGTCGCAGCGGTTTGCGCGATCCGTTCGGCAAAGGCATCCAGCGAACGCATGCGCTCGCTGTGCGCCACCATTTCCGGGATCCGGGCCCGGGTGCCGGGGCCGGGGAGCTGATCGCGCAGCCACTGCGCCAGCGGCGCGGCCATGTCCGGGAGGCCGAAATGGGCATCCACGCCGGCGCGCATGGCGGCGATCTCGTTTTCATGGGTCGCATCCGGACTGATCACCGCGACCGGCAACCGTGCCGGGATCCGTTCACGCAGCGCGGCGGTCGCGGGATGCGCGATCAGGACGACCTCGGGGCGCTGCGCTTCCAGGGAACGTTCGAGCTCCCCGTCGTTGCAGTCCTGGAGGCGAACCCGCGGGATGGTGGCCAGCACCTGCACCACGCGTTCACGCAGGGCGGCGTCGGCATTGACCAGAAGAAGGGTCGCTCGAGGCATCGGTGCAGTCCTGTCGATGGGATTCGGACTGCCTCAAGCAGTTAGTGTGCCACCATGAATAAACCCCGGTTATTCAGGGACCTGCAAACAAGGTTGCCGGTTTTCGTCGGGATCTCGACAGCGGCAACGCCTTGCCACGGAGGCTCAGCCGTCAGAATCCCGTCCCAATCCGAACTTGCGCATGCGCTCAACCAGCGTCGTCCGCCGCATGCCGAGCCGCCGCGCGGCCCGCGCCACCACATGACCGGTATCGGCCAGCGCCGCTTCGATCATCGAGCGTTCCAGGTCGTTGAGATAATCACGCAGATCGACGCCTTCCGGTGGCAGGCCATCCGGTCCCGGCATGTTCGGGCCGGTGGCCGAGGCCAACGACCCGGCCGATGTCCCGCCCGGTTCGGGCGCCGCACCGCTGCGATCCTCCACCCCTTCCGGACGCACGCGCGGCGGCAGCTGCCCCAGGTCCACCGGCAGATCGGGGTACATGATGGACAGCTGTTCCAGCAGATTGCCCAGTTCGCGGATGTTGCCGGTCCAGTCCAGACGTTCCAGGTGAGCCACCACCGCCGGCGTCAGGTGCGCGGGGCTGCCCCCCTGTTCGCGCAGCCGCTCCTCCAGCGCCGTGATCAGCTGCGGAATGTCACTGGCGCGTTCGCGCAACGGCGGCAGTTCAATGGGGAAGACGTTGAGGCGGAAGAACAGGTCCTGACGGAAATTCCCCTCCGCCACGGCTTCGTCGAGGTTGCGATGGGTCGCCGCAATGATGCGCGCGTGGGTGGTGATCGACTTGTTCGAGCCCACGCGTTCGAACACCCGTTCCTGCAGCACCCGCAGCAGCTTGACCTGCATGGGCAGGGGCATGTCCCCGATTTCGTCGAGGAACAGCGTGCCGTCCTGCGCCAGCTCGAAGCGTCCGGTGCGCGCGGTGAAGGCCCCGGTGAACGCACCCTTCTCGTGACCGAAAAGCTCGCTTTCCAGCAGATCCGGGGGAATCGCGCCGCAGTTGACCGCGACGAACGGCTTGTCGGCGCGATCCGAGGCATCATGGATCGCCCGAGCGACCACCTCCTTGCCGGAACCGGTCTCGCCCAGGATCAGCGCGGTGGCATCGGTTCGCGCAACCTGCGCCACCAGCCGCTTGACCCCGACCATGGTCGGATGGTGACCGACCAGTCCGGGCACGTCGTCATGCACGCGCTGACCGCCGAACCGCAACCACTGCAGGATCTGGGTCACCCGGGAAACCGACACCGGGTGTTCCACCACCCAGTCCACGGCCTGGTGCTCAACCTTGCCGCCGTCGGTCGGCTGGGCCACCACTGGCAGGCTGTCGGGTGCGGCATCCGCCTGGGCCGCGACCGTGGATGCCGGGCCGCACAACCAGATGGCGGCAGGTTCGCGAGGGCCATCGGTGAGTCCGTTCGCGTCGATGCGCGTCTCGGCCTCGCACCCCATGGAGGCCAGAACGGCCCGTGTGTCGCGGGCGGCATCGGGCTCGCCACCCAGGGCGATGTGAAGGCCGGTGTCGTCTTCCTCGGGTGTCGCCATGCCGTGAGGGCTCCGGTCAGGGTATGAGTGGCCTCATACCTGAAGCCGATCACAGTATTATAGCGATCACCCGCCCCCGTCAACTTTCTGTCGTTTCTCCGCGACGTCGCGTCGATGCAGACGGAAAATCCACCGCCCCAGGGCGTCGTGCATGCGGTCATCATGCGTGGTCCAGCGGATCAACTGGGCCTCGTTACGACGTGTCGGGGGTTCGACACCCAGCACCAGGGGCTGAGGCAGAAAGTCGCTCAAATACAACGCCAGACGATCGGCATCTTCGGGCAGCGTGCCCTCCGGCAGCACGATCCCGCCACGGCTGATGACGACCGGCCGGACCGACGGGCGTTCGGGCTCCAGCGATTCGGCCAGCAGATGCACCAGCAGGTCCAGCTTGCGTTCCAGCCGCTGCAGTTCCTGGGCGGTCTCGTCCGCCACCCCGTGGGCGGCGTGGTTGCGTCCACCGCCGGCCTCGAACAGTTCGATACCGTCCACCAGACGCTCGGCCAGTTCGCCGTGGGTGAGCGGACGGCTGGTCGGGCCCACCGCCAGCGATGTGTTCACTGTCAGGGTCTCCCCCAGCCAGTCGCTCCAGTCCTGTTCGCTCATTATTTCCCCCTGTGCGGCCGTCGGTCAGCCAACGAATGCCCGGGCGTTGCGGAACAGACGCATCCACGGACCGTCCTCGCCCCACTCCGCGGGGTGCCAGCTGTGCTGCACGGTGCGGAACACCCGTTCGGGATGCGGCATCATGATGGTCGCGCGGCCATCCTCGCTGGTAAAGGCGGTCGCCCCGCGCGGCGAACCGTTGGGGTTGGCCGGGTAGGCCTCGGCCGGGGAGTCGTCGGCCTCCACGTAGCGCAGCGCCGCCTGATCGTACACCGGGGCCTCGCCGGGATATTCCACGCGCCCTTCTCCGTGCGACACCACCACCGGCAGCACCGAGCCCCCCATCCCGTCCAGCAGCACCGACGGCCCCGGCTCCACCCGTACCAGCGACAGGCGCGCCTCGAACTGTTCCGAACGATTGCGCACGAAGCGGGGCCAGTGCCCGGCCCCCGGGATCAGCGGCGCCAGCCGCGACAGCATCTGGCAGCCATTGCACACGCCGAGACTGAAGGTATCGTTGCGCTCGAAAAAGGACGCAAACTGCGTGCGCAGCCCTTCGTGATTGAGAATCGTGCGGGCCCAGCCCCCGCCGGCGCCCAGCACGTCACCGTAGGAAAACCCGCCGCAGGCCGCCAGGCCCTGCATGTCGGCCAGATCCCGCCGGCCCTCGAGCAGGTCCGTCATGTGCACGTCCACCGGCTGGAAACCGGCGCGCTCGAAGGCCGCCGCCATCTCGAGCTGACCGTTGACCCCCTGCTCGCGCAGGATCGCCACGCGTGGCCGCGCCCCGCTGGCGATGAACGGCGCCGCGATATCTTCCGACGGATCGAAATGCAGGCGTTCGGTAAGTCCGTCATCGGCGTCGATGCGTGCGTATTCCTCGTCGGCGCATTCGGGATTGTCGCGCAACCGCTGCATGTGTCGGGTGGTCGCCTGCCACTGGCGCTGGAGCCCTGCGCGCGTCGACTCCAGCAGGTTCTGTCCGGCCTGCGCGACCGTGACCGTCTCGTCTCTGCGCAGACGGGCCACCTCGTGCAGATGCGCGCCGAGACCGGCCTGTTGCATCGCCTCGCGCAGGGCCTCCTCCGCTCCGGCCCGCACCTGCAGGACCGCCCCCAGTTCCTCGTTGAACAGCCAGGCAGCCGGGTCCATCCCCGCCGGCACGTCGATGTCCAGGCCGAGACGGCCAGCGAAACCCATCTCCAGCAGGGTCGTGATCAGGCCTCCGTCCGAGCGGTCGTGGTAGGCACACAGCAGCCCCTCGCGGCGCAGGTGGCCGACCGCGTCCACGAATGCGCGCAGCGCCGCCGGATCTTCCACATCCGGGGGCACTTCACCGATGCCGCCCGCCGTCTGCGCCAGGGCCGAGCCGCCCAGCCGCATCCGGCCGGCCGCCAGATCCACGAACCACAGGCTGCCCCCCTCGCGGGCATCCGGCTCCGGGGTCAGGGTCCGGCGCGCGTCCGTCACCGGCGCGAAACCCGATACCACCAGGGTTACCGGCGCATGCATGTGGCGCTCGTGACCGTCGGCGTCCTGCCAGACCGTGCGCATCGACAGCGAGTCCTTGCCTACCGGGATGCTGATGCCGAGCTGCGGGCACAGATCCTCGGCGACCGCCCGGACGGTATCGAACAGGCCGGCCTCCTCGCCCGGCACCCCCGCAGCGGCCATCCAGTTCGCCGACAGGCGAATCGCCCGGGTGCCATCGATGTCCGCGGCGGCCAGGTTGGTCACCACCTCGCCGATCGCCATGCGTCCGGAGGCCGGCCCCGAGAGGATCGCCACCGGCGAACGTTCACCCATGGCCATGGCCTCGCCGGTATATCCGTCGAAGTCGGTCAGCGTCACGGCGCAGTCGGCCACCGGCACCTGCCAGGGACCGACCATGGGATCCCGCGCCACCAGGCCGCCCACCGAGCGGTCACCGATGCTGATCAGGAAGTGCTTGGCGGCCACCGCCGGCAGATTGAGGACTCGCTCCAGCGCCTCGGCCAGATCCGTACCGGCCGTTTCCAGCGTCGTGACCGGCGCGGCCCGGCGCGCGTCCTCGCGCGTCATCTTTGGTGTGGCGCCCAGCAGCATGCCCATCGGCATGTCCACCGCCGGCTCGTTGAACAGCCGGTCATCCACTCGCAGGTGGCCGTCATCGGTCGCCTGCCCCACCACCGCGAACGGCGCGCGCTCGCGCTCGCAGATCGCGCGGAAGGTCTCGAGGGCCGCGGCGTCCACCGCCAGCACATAGCGCTCCTGCGCCTCGTTGCACCACAGCTCCATCGGCGACAGGCCCGGTTCGGCGGTGGGCACTTCACGCAGTTCCATGCGCCCGCCGCGACCGGCATCATCCAGGATCTCCGGGATCGCGTTGGACAGTCCGCCGGCCCCGACGTCGTGGATGGAACGGATGGGGTTGCCCTGGCCCAGCGCGGTGCAGCGATCGATCACCTCCTGGCAGCGCCGCTGGATCTCGGGGTTGCCACGCTGCACCGAGGCATAATCCAGGGCCTCGCTGCTCGAGCCGCTGGCCATCGACGACGCGGCCCCGCCCCCCAGTCCGATCAGCATGGCGGGACCGCCCAGCACCACGATGGGCGTCTGTGCGGGCACCTCGCCCTTGTGCACGTGCTCGGCGCGCATCGACCCCACCCCGCCGGCCAGCATCACGGGCTTGTGGTAACCGTACAGGACCTCTCCACCGTCCGGCTGCGGCAACGCGGACTCCAGTGTGCGGAAATACCCGCACAGCGCCGGTCGTCCGAATTCGTTGTTGAAGGCCGCGGCGCCGATCGGCCCCTCCAGCATGATGTTCAGCGCGCTCTCGATCCGATTGGGCCGTCCGAAATCCCGCTCCCAGGGCTGTAGATGCGCCGGGATGCGCAGGTTGGACACGGTAAAACCGGTCAGCCCGGCCTTGGGTTTCGACCCGCGCCCGGTGGCGCCCTCGTCCCGGATCTCGCCACCGGAGCCCGTGGCCGCCCCCGGCCACGGCGAGATCGCGGTCGGATGGTTGTGAGTTTCCACCTTCATCAGCACCGGAAGATCCAGGTCCTCGCGACGGTATTCGCCATCGGGCCCGGGCATCAGCCGCACCCCCCGGTGGCCTTCGATCACCGAGGCATTGTCGCTGTAGGCGGACAGCACCCCGTCCGGATGGAGCCGATGGGTCTCGCGGATCATTCCGAAAAGCGTGCGGTCCTGCTCCTCGCCATCCACTACCCAGCGGGCGTTGAAGATCTTGTGCCGGCAGTGTTCGGAGTTCGCCTGCGCGAACATCATCAGCTCGGCGTCGGTCGGGGGCCGCCCCAGCGCTCGATAGCCTTCGGCCAGGTAATCGATCTCCTCTTCCGACAGCGCCAGCCCCAGCTCCCCGTTGGCGCGCGCCAGCGCGCTCCGGGCATCCGGCTCCAGCCTCACCCGTTGCAGCGAACGCGGCGTCTCCGCGCGGAACAGGGCGCCCGCGTCCGCGGGATCCTCGATGACCGCCTCGGTCATGCGGTCGAACAGCGGCGCAGCCATGTCCACAAGATCCAGCCCCTGCGGCAGCTCACCACCCACGTACCAGTGGGTACCCCGTTCGATCCGCTCGACGGCGGATTCCAGTCCCGCATGATGGGCAATCTCGGTGGCCTTGGATGACCAGGCGCTGATCGTGCCCGGGCGCGGGATCACCACGGGTTCGCGCACCGCCTCGAATGCAGGAGCGGACCAGGCCTCGCCTTCGTCCAGCAGCGCAGCCAGACGCTTCTCCTCGTCCGCATGGAGCCGGCGGTGCAGCTGGACGAAATACAGATGACGCGCCGCCAGACGAACCGGCACCCCGGTGCGCTCCTCCAGCGCCGTTTCCAGCGTCCGCAGTCGAAAGGAGGAAACCGCCGTGCCGCCTTCAAAAACCCGCATCATCTTCACCCGGTGTGCCGTGGTTGGACCTGTTTCGAGCCGCGCATTGTACCGGAGCACCGCCACCTCCGGGAGAATGTTGGAGGTGCACGGGAACTCCGACTGCGGTACCCTGTCCCAGTAGTTGCAAAGGGGGCGACCTGGATTCGACGCGGGTCGCGAAACCTGAGGTGCATGCCGAGGATGTAGTGAGCCTCGTAAAAATCACTGCAAAAAAATAGTTGCCAACGACGACAACTACGCACTCGCCGCTTAAAACCCGGTAGGGTGCCGTCCGACTGGAGCCGTGCTTGTGCGTCCAGTATCGGGCGTCGACTCTCACAAGCTCGCGGTGAAGCGTGCCCGGCGCGGATCCGTTAAAACTCAACCGGGATCGCCAGACGTCTTCCCTGCCTGTCGGGTAGCGGCTGGTTAAACGCAAAGACAGGATAAGCATGTAGAGCCGAGGGCGGAGGGCCTGCGGACGCGGGTTCGATTCCCGCCGCCTCCACCACATTCTGAAGACAATCAGGCGCCTGAGGGCGCCTTTTTTTGTTGCTTATGAGCGTTTACCAGGAAGATCTGACGATCACCACGCGGGGCCGCGGCAGCATCGCCGTCACCGATGCCGTGCGCGACATCATCCGTCGTTCGGGCATCACCACCGGCACCTGCCACGTCTTCCAGCACCACACCAGTGCCTCGCTGCTGATCACCGAGAACGCCGACCCGGACGTCCGCCGCGATCTGGAGACGATCCTGGCCCGGCTGGCCCCGGACGGCGACCCCGCCTACCGCCACGACATGGAAGGCGACGACGACATGGCCGCCCATGCCCGGGCCATGCTGACCCACAATGACCTGACCGTACCCGTGACCGGCGGGCGGCCCGCGCTGGGCACCTGGCAGGGCATTTTCCTGTGGGAACACCGTTATGCCGGCCATGACCGGCGGCTCACGGTGACCGTGCAGGGCGAATAGCCCGTTTTTCACCAGCCGGCCGCGCCGCGCGCCGGACGGGCGTGCACGGTGATTTCCTCGCGATCGTGATACAGCTGGCGCGCGCGCAGGCGAAATCCGTACCCGACCAGCCGGCCCTCCAGTCGATCAAGACATTCGCGCACGGTCTCGTAGCGCTTTTTCATCGGCAGCTTGAGGTTGAAGATCGCCTCTTCGGCCCAGCCCGCCTCCAGCCAGTCCCCGATTCGCTCGCTCACCCGTCCCGGCCGGTCCACGATGTCGCACACCAGCCAGTGCACCGGACGCGACGGCATCCAGGTAAACGCATCCTCGCGCACATGCTCCACCTGGCCCCCGGCCATCAGGTCGGCATCCATCGGCCCGTTGTCCACGGCCTGGACATGCAGGCCATGGCGCACCAGCTGCCAGGTCCAGCCCCCCGGCGCCGCCCCCAGATCCACCGCCGTCATGCCCTCCGCCAGTCGCTGTTCGCGCTCCTCGGGAGTCAGGAAGTGGAACCAGGCTTCCTCGAGTTTCAGTGCGGAACGGCTGGGCGCTGCGCGCGGGGCCTTCAGCCGCAGGATGCCCCCCGGTCGGTCGCTGCTGCTCTCCGGCGCGGCCAGACCCAGCTGCACACGGTCGCCGGCCGTCCAGAAACAATGCAGACGACGACCCTGCGCCTCACGCTCTTCGCGCAGCGCGCCAGCCTTGCGCAGTGCCGACTCCAGCGGGCGCTCCAGTGCCTTTCCCAGGCGTCGAAGCTCCTTGCCCTCGTTGGTATCCGGTGTCTCGTGCCAGATGGCCTCGAACGACCAGCCACTCGCGCGAATCCGTTCCACCACCGGGCTCACCCGGTCTTTGCGTGACAGGCCCTCCAGCGGATGCAGCGCCGGGAGGCGCTGGCGTGCGAAGATCCGCTCATCCAGGGGAAAGGCGTCGCGCAGCGGTGCCGAATCGCCATCGGCCGATAACAAGCGGACGCAGGCCGTCCCTTCAACGAACCGTGGATAGACGGCCAGACCTGCCCGCGCGGCTTCCGCGGCCAGCTCGCCGGCCAGGTCCTTCTCGAACCCCGCCCGGCAATAAAAAAGCAGTTCTTCCATGATCCTCCCCAAGTAATTCCGCGCCCCTGCGGGGCCCTGTAGAGCGGCCCCGGCCGCGAATCGCGGCGCCAATCAACACCCCGCGTTGTTCGCGTGCAAGCACGCTCCCTTCAAGGGTACCCCGAGAAGCCACCCCGGGAACCTTTCCGGGATCCCTCCTTCACTCGCGGCCTCTCGGGGGCAACAAAAAGGGCCGCCCCTCACGGGACGGCCCTTCACAATCCGGCTCGGGATCACAAGGATCCGGAGCAACTGGCGGCCTTAGCGAGCCAGGCCGGGATCACCCTCCACGTTCTTCAGCTTCGGCAGGTAGGGCTCGCCCACGTTGACCGTATCCTGGTTGCGCAGCCAGTTACCCACCACTTCCCAGACCGGGGGCGTGTCATGCGGCTGATGCACGTCGGCCCAGCCTGCCACCACATAGCGCCGCTCCGGATCCATGGGTTCGCCATTGATCTCCATGTCGGTGATGCGCTCGCCCATCGGCTTGTGCGGGTCAATGGTGTAGCGGATACCGCCGGTGCGCACCATGTCGCCGCCTCGATGACGATACGGATCTTCGTTGAAGATCGAGTTGGCCACGTCTTCCATCGCGTGCTTGAGATCCGCGCCGGTCATCTCGTTGCGCGTGGTCTCGGAGTACGTCGTTGCGGTCTGGGTCATCAGCTCTTCGAAAGTGATCGGCTGGCCCGGCAACACGCTCACGCCCCAGCGGAAACCCGGCGACAGCGCGACTTCGGCGTCCATCTCTTCCATCATCGCCTGGACGATGACCTCGTCGAAGGTACCGTTGAAGTTGCCGCGGCGGTAGAGGACGTCGTCGGTCACCGCCAGTTCTTCCCGCAGCTGGTCCTCGAACGGCTTGCGCACCTCTTCGATGTGCGCCTCCATCTCCGGATCCGCGTCCAGCATGTTGGCGAACACCGGCAGCATCTTGAAGCGGTAGTCCTTGATGCCGCTGTCGTTCACATCCAGGTCCAGCACACCCAGGAACTTGCCGTTGGAACCGGCGTTGGTCACCAGCGTGCGCTCGCCCGCGGCGTTCACGATCTCCAGCGCACCCGGGATCGCGTCGTGAGTGTGGCCGCCCATGATCACGTCGACGTCACGCAGCCGGCGGGCCATTTCGATGTCCGTCACCATGCCGTTGTGCGACAGGATCGCCACGACCTTCGCGCCCTTCTGACGCACCTCGTCGATCATCTGCTGCATCTTGTCGTCACGGATGCCGAACGACCATTCCGGGAACATGTAATCCGGATTGGCCACCGAGGTGTACGGGAAGGCCTGCCCGATCACGGCCACCGGGACGCCGTTCATCTCGCGGATGGTGTAGGGCTCGAAGATCCGGTCACCCCAGTCGCGATCCTCGACGTTCTGCGCGACGAAGTCGATGCCGTTGGGCTTGAAGTCGTTCTCGATGACTTCCTTGACGCGCTCGTCACCGAAGGTGAATTCCCAGTGACCGGTCATCACGTCCACGCCCAGCAGCTTCTGCGCGTCGACCATGTCCTGCCCGCCGGTCCACAGCGAGGTCGCCGAACCCTGCCAGGTGTCGCCACCGTCCAGCAGCAGGGAGTTCGGCCGGTCCGCACGCAGGCGCTTCACCAGCGTCGACAGATGCGAGAAGCCGCCGACCCGACCGTATTTCTCGGCCGCCTCGGCGAAATCGAGGAAGGTCAGCGCATGCGCCTCGGGCGTGCCCTTTTCCACCCCGAAATGGTCGAGCAGCGCCTCGCCGGCCAGCACCGGCGGCTTGCCCTGCATGTCCCCCACGCCGATGTTCACGTCCGGCTCACGGAAATAGACCGGGCGCAGCTGCGCGTGGCAGTCGGTGTAGTGCAGCAGAGACACGTTCCCGAACGGAGAAATGTCGTAGAAATCCGACGGCGCGCGCTGCCAGTCGATGCTCTCGCCCGCCCAGGCATTGGTGGCGAGGCCGGCCGCGCTGGCGGCCACCATGACTTCGAGGAATTCCCTCCGCGTGAGGTTCATATACCACTCCTGAGTGTTAGGACCTGAATGAAGAAAGCCGTCTGCCGGATCGCGCCGACAGACGCCCTGGTGAACCAAAAGACGTCGGCCCGACATCGGTTATTCCGTCCGGACACGGACCATAGCTACAGCGTGACGCGTAACGCCGCCTGCGTCGCAAAACGCCCACATACCAAGGGGACACAAAAAAGGCCCCTTCGTCCTGAAGGGGCCAACACGCGACATACACCACTTGACGGTGCCCGGCCCGGGACAGAGACCCTGCCGGCGACCACCACCGCAGAAAGCGGACAGTTCGAGTGTAGCGTCGGCACAAAGCGAGTTCGTGATGCAGATCAACGAGTAATGCCGGCACACCCCGGAGGCCTGCCCCTCGGGACCGCGCGGTCTCGTCCATTGCACACGGCGCCGATGTCGTTTAACCTTTCGCAGCTTACGGAGAGGTGGCCGAGCGGTCGAAGGCGCACGCCTGGAAAGTGTGTATACGGTAACCCCGTATCGAGGGTTCGAATCCCTCCCTCTCCGCCAGATTCTTGAACCAGGGGGCAACCGGGCCCCTGGTTCCATGTAAATCCCGGTCGGACGAGGGATTCGAACCCGAGGAATCGAGCAAACCGGGTTCGACGGGTGCCGCACCGCGGCACCCGAACATCGCCGCAGGCGATGGCCCGGAGGGCGAGCCACAGCGTGGCGAGTAATCCCTCCCTCTCCGCCAGATTTCAGGGGGAATTCCGGTCCATCCGACCGGATTCCGGCGCCCGCAGCGGGCAACACCGGAACTCGGCAAAAAGGGCCCTCGCGGCCCTTTTTCGCATTGGCTCCTCCTATGGCGCACACCCCGCGCCTGGACCGAGAAAGAATGGGCAACCCTAACAAGGATCACTCGTGCGTTCACCAGCGTCGGTGGCTAGGCTATCTCATCGGCCTTCCTCGCCGCACAAAACGCTGGTTGATGGTTGCCGCGGATGTGATCGTACTCCCGCTTGCGTTGTGGACGGCGTTTGCCGTCCGCCTGGCGGAGCCCCTTCCCGCCCCCTTGCTTAACGCCTGGTGGCTGTTTCCACTGCTGACCGTCACCGGAGTCTTCATCTTTGCGCGTCTGGGCCTGTACCGAGCGATCATCCGGTTCATGGGCACACGCGCCGTATGGGCCGTAGTCGCTGGCGTATCCTTGCTGGCATTGCTGTTATGGGTCGCTGCGATTGTCGGCAGACTCGACGACTTTCCCCTTCTGGTTCCAGTCCACTTTGCCATGCTGGCATTCATCTACGTAGGTGGTGGGCGTTTCCTGGTGCGCAGCTGGTACCAGAGCCTGAATGAATGGCGCCGTTATGCCGAACCGGTCCTGATTTATGGCGCCGGAGCGGCCGGTATGCAACTCGCTGCTGGCCTGGGAGCGGCCGGACGTTTCCGAATTGTCGCTTACATTGACGACAACCCGGGGCTCCAGAACCATGTGATCAACGGGATCCGGGTGCATCCGCCCGAAGCAATCGATGCGCTTGTCGCCCAGTACGGGATTCAACGGATCCTGCTGGCCATTCCTTCAGCAACTAGAGCTGCACGAAACCGTATCCTTGAGAGGCTCGAGCCCTACTCACTGCAAGTCCAGTCGGTGCCCTCAATGGAAGGTGTCGTGTCGGGCCAGGCCCTGCCCGACCAGCTCGAAGACGTCGATGTAGTCGACCTTCTCGGTCGGGATCCGGTCCCTCCCCAACCCGATCTGCTGGAACAGAGTGTTGCGCATCGGCGCGTGATGGTTACCGGCGCCGGAGGATCCATAGGCTCGGAACTTTGCCGCCGGATCCTGCCTCAGCGACCTGCCGCGCTACTCCTTGTTGAACGGAATGAATACGCGCTTTACCAGATCGAACGGGAAATGCTGGCCCTGCGCGACGAGCTCAGTCTGGATTGCGAGATCCACGCCTTTCTTGTTTCCGTTACTTTGCCGCGGCGCATCCGATGGATCCTCCAAAATCACAAGGTTCAGACCCTTTATCATGCCGCTGCATACAAACACGTTCCCATCGTCGAGGAAAACCCGGTCGAGGGCGTACGCAACAATGTATTTGGAACACGAATCGTCGCGGATGCTGCCATTGCCGAAGGTGTCGAGCGATTCATCTTTATCACCACCGACAAGGCCGTGCGTCCCACCAGCGTGATGGGAGCGAGTAAACGTCTTGCTGAGATGATTTTGCAAGAGCGTGCTGCCAAGGCACATGGCACCATTTTTACGATGGTGAGATTTGGCAACGTCCTCGGTTCTTCCGGATCGGTCATCCCTCTGTTCCATCAGCAGATCCGAGAGGGCGGGCCGGTCACCGTCACACATCCCGAGATCACTCGCTATTTCATGTCGATTCCGGAAGCCGCAGAGTTGGTGATTCAGGCCGGCACAATGGCCCACGGTGGCGAAATGTTTGTTCTGGACATGGGCGAGCCAGTCCGGATTCAGGATCTTGCCCGACGCTTGATTCGGCTTCATGGGCGGCGGGTTAAAGATGAGTACGGCAACCCGCCCAATGGAATCGAGATTGTCTTCACAGGGCTGCGTCCCGGCGAAAAGCTGTACGAAGAACTGGTGATCGGAGATCGTGTGGCAGCAACTCGACACCCGCGCATCATGCAGGCACGCGAGGCGCCCCCCTGTTCCAATGAGCTGCAGGAGATTCTGAGCTCCCTTGAAGACGCGGACGAGGCCATGGATGCCGACGCCACTCGATCCAGCCTTCAGCGAATTGTACCGGAATATCGCCCCGTTTCTTCACAATGAGACCGCCAGAACGATCGATTCCTTTGTCTCATCTGTAGCAGAATGACTGCATGGTGGTCACCGCGCCTTGTGCGCACGCAAAAGCGACGCAAACGTGCACATTGATCAGCATTCTCTTAACGGCGATGAACAGGGAATATATTTGCGCAAAAGATCTCAGCGACGAGATGCATATCGGCTTCCGAGAGGGTTGGGTCCACGGGAATCATCAGGCTGGTCATACCAAGCTCATGGGCGACCGGTAGTCGCGAGACCGGCCCCAAACCGCGGTCGGTGAAAGCTCGTTCGCGATAGACCTCGCTACAGATACCCTGACGTACCGGGACCCCCCTGGCCTGCAGTGCTGCCGCAACGTCATCCCGTTCAATGCCATTCGGCAGTTGCTCGGGAACCACGAAGGCATAGAACTGATACCAGGCAGGCTCGGCCGCCTTCGGAACTCTCGGTAGCCGCAACCATGGCAACCCCGCCAACCGTTTCTGCAACAAGGCCGCGTTAGTCCGCCGCCGGGCGATCCATCCGTCCAGCTTGCGCAGCTGCACACGGCCGATGGCCGACTGCATTTCGGTCAGACGCCAGTTCGTTCCGAACGATTCATGAACCCAGCGGAAGCCCGGAGGATGGGCCCTCTGATATACCGCTTCCCAGTCTTTTCCATGATCCTTGTAACTCCAGGCCCGTCGCCAGGCTTGCTCATCATGGAGCAAAAGCATGCCGCCTTCACCCCCGGTCGACATGATCTTGTCGGTACAGAAAGAGAAGGTGGCCACATCCCCCCTGCTTCCCACTGGCTGCCCGTCCCGCCGGGCGCCATGAGCCTGCGCACAGTCTTCGATGAGATAAAGCCCGTGTTTGTCCGCCAACATTCGCAAACCTGTCATATCACACGGCCAACCGGCCAGATGCACCGCGATAATCGCGCGTGTGCGCTCACTGAGCACCTCTTCCGCGGTCGCAGCCGTGATATTGCCGGTCTCACGGTCGACATCAGCGAATACGGGGGTTGCCCCGCGCATCACGATGCTTGACGCGGATGCCACAAAGGTCCGCGGGGGCACGATCACCTCGTCGCCCGGCCCTACCCCAAGGGCCTGCAGGCCCAGTTCCAGGGCCACGGAGCCGTTGGCTACAGCCACTCCGTAGGGGGCCCGGTGAAACGCGGCGAACTCGCGCTCGAACGCTCGCCCTTCCTCGCCGTTCCAGTAATTCACCCGGCCCGAACGCAGTACCCTTTCGACCGCGGCTATTTCTTCGTCGTCATATTCCGGCCAGACACTCTCGACCATGAAAAACTCCTTTGCATGGCAACGCAATCGACCGTCGGCCAGCGGCACACTGGCCGTCCCACGTCCTCTTTATTCGAACAGCGTGCGCCAGAGATATACGAGATCCTGGCGCAGTGACCAGTTCCGCACATAATCGCGATTGAGCCGTACCTTGTCCGGAAAAATGACGTAATAATTGTAGGCCTCCGGGTCTTCTACCGCCGCGAGAAGGGATTCTTCATCGCGATATTTCAGAGTGGCCGGCCCCGTAATCCCCGGACGAAGGGCCAGGATCTGTGCGTCTTCGCCCGTAAGGACGTCGGCAAACCCCGGCACATCCGGCCGCGGACCGACAAAGCTCATCTGTCCGAGCAGCACGTTCCACAGCTGCGGCAGTTCATCAATACGGCTCCGGCGAAAGAATCGCCCCAGCGTGGTGACGCGTGGATCACTGGCCGTGGTCACGCTGGTCAAATGGGTCGGCGAGTGGCGCATGGTCCGTATCTTCACGATCCGGAAATGCCGACCATGTCGGCCGACCCGTTGCTGTGTGAAAAAACCGTTCCGGCGAGTATCCAGCGTCGCCAGGAACCAGGCAACCACAATGAGCCAGGAAGTCAGCACCAGCCCGACCAGCGCGCCCGCAATGTCGAAGGCACGCTTGATTGCCGCCTGTCGCGGCGAAAGCCCGCTGCCATAAAGAATCGAAGGATCAGGTGCCGCCATCAGTCCGAATCATCTGAAAGCTTCAGAAACGGCGCTTCCGGATGCCCCGGAAGAAACTCGATGAGCAGGTAGTCGTTCGCCAGCTTGGTCACGATCTCGAATTTCGCCACTGCCGCATGGGAGCGCCAGGAAGCCAGATTGCAGCGATGGATGGTGGCGCGGGCCCGCAGCCCGGCCAGAGAAGCCTGCCAGTAAAGGTAGCGGGACAAAAACCGCCCCAGCCCCCTGTCCGTATAATCCGCGCACACCAGGCGGCCTATGAATGCCGATCCGGTGGGGGCAACCTTGAGGAGCGCATAGGCCACCAGTCGGTCGCCGATGAACAGTCCATATTTCAGGAAAACGCCGGAAGCCAGAACCCGACGCAGGGATCGCCGACTGAAACCGTGGGGTCGAAAGTACTGCAGCCTCCCATCTGGTTGTTCCGCGAGGAACGCATGGAGCCGATCCAGATCCGCCGGGCACAGTGGCCGGATTAATGCGGCCTGGCCATCGATCCCGCCCTCCAGGGTCGCCCGATTCCGTGCGTACCGAATGCGGGCTCCGAAGCGAATCAGTGTCACTGGACGGACCATCCCTTCCAATGCAGGAAACCAGCCCGGGAAGCGCTGCTTCAACCAGTAGGCCCATTGCTCCATCAGGATCCGGCCCTTCAAAGTCCGGTTGCGGCCAGGATACTGGCGTTCACGCGATGCACTTCGAAACGCTCATGGACCAGCCTCTCGCTCTCCTCCGCCATGCGTTGTACAGCCCTCTCCGGCATCCGCAGCATCTGTCGCATGGCCTCCGCCAGTGAGCGAGCATCTCCCGGCGCAACCAGCAACCCGTTGCACTCATGAACGACGGTCTCACGGCAGCCCGGCGCGTCGGTCGTGATGATCGGCCGCCCCGTCGCCATCGCCTCCAGCACCGACCGTGGCGTGCCCTCATGATAAGAAGGCAGGACATAATACCGGCACCCTGCGAGAGCCGGCCGAACGTCATCCAGCAGCCCCAGATACTCGACCGCTCCCTCCGCTTGCCAGCGATCGAGTTCATCCCGACGAATGCCCGCCGGATTTGGTTCCACCGCCCCGGCCAGGAGGAAGCGGGCTTGGGGAAACTCGGTGCGGACCCGGCGTGCGGCTTCCACATATTCCCGCACGCCCTTGTCCGCCAGCAGGCGTGCCAACATCAAAAAGACCGGAGCATCCGGCAGCGGCTGGCGGGAAAACCGCTCCGTATCCACACCCGAACCGCCGACCCGTAGTGAGCGCGCCCGCGGGGGTACCAGACCCAGCTGGTGGAATCGACTCTGATCGTCGGGGTTCTGAAAAATCACCGTGTCCGCCCGGGCCAGCCCGCGCCGGTAGAGCCCGCCGACGAGGAGACGCAGCATCCGCCGCCGCAGCCCCCCACCTTCGACAAAGGCGTATCCAAGCCCAGTGATCATCGGGCAGAACCGGATCCCGCCGAGCGCGCGAGTCGCTATCCCTGCATAGATGACCGGTTTCGCGGTATAGGCGATCACCACTGTCGGTCGCTGGTCCCGAAACAGACGCCACAGCTTCCACAGGGTGGCCAGATCGGCCAGAGGGTTGATACTTCCACGCGCTACGGGAATCGGGTGAAACTCCACCCCCTTCCCGGCCAGCGTCTCTCGCACCAACGCCGCCTTGTGATCCTCGCCGGCAGCCACCTGTACCGTATGACCCCGGGTCTGCAGATCGTCGAGAAGGGCCCCGCGAAAATTGACCAGTGAACGTGCCACGCCGCCGACCACCAGTACCCGTTCACCCATTGAATCTGTCCCGTTTCGGAATTCTGCGAGGCCGTGGGCATCCTGCCGTACCCCACGCGAGTCTCCCGGGCACAAGATGATCCCGAACCCGAAGGATCAGCCTGTATCTCTGCCGTCCACTGCCTGCCGGGCGGCTGCCAACAACCGCGGGGCCTGCACTTGCCTGCAGTACCAGGATTCTACCTTTTCACGCCCTCGCAGGCCCATCTGCCGCCCCTGTTCCCGGTTGGTCGCCAGTGATCGAAGTGCTGCTATCCATTCGTCCTTCGTGGAAGCCAGCCAGCCTTCAAGGCCGTCCTTCACGATTTCGTTATTGATCCCGACGGGGGAAGCTACTACAGGCAGACCACAGGCCATGTACTGGATCAGCTTGTACCCGCATTTGCCTCTTTCCCAGGGTGAATCAGGCAAGGGCATAATCCCGATATCGCATTGTTGCAGCGAGCGGACCTCGGTTTCCTCCGTCCAGGGCCGGACCTCCACCACTGAGTCCGCGAAGTCGGACGGATGTGCCCCGATCGCCATGAAACGAATGGACATCTCCTGCTGCAACGCCGCGAACGCTGGCAATAAAGGCTGCAGATAATGGCTGGTCTTCGGGGTACCGATCCATCCAACTACTGGCGGGCCCTCCCGCCTTGTCATCGCCGGCTGATAACGGGCGGCATCCACAACCGTCGGGATGACCTCCACCCGTCGAGCCCCGGCCTGCCGGGCGCGATCCGCCAAGTATTGATTCCCCACGGTCACCAGTGAGGCATTATGCATGACCGCGTCGATCTTCCGGCCCAGGAGGCGCCTGATCAGGCCCGAGCGATGGAGTTCATAGCGATGAAACTGGGCATCATCATAATCCACCATGCACGGTATACCGAGACCTCGGATCGCGCGTTCGGCCCAGGCCGGCAGGAACGGAAACAGCTCTTTCTCGATGATCAGGAGGTCGAACTGTCGTATTCGCAACAGGGTCAGAAAGCGTCGCAGATACCCACGCACCAGGTGTCTTTTCCAACCGCGCCCCGAATAAAGCGCGTCCAGATACAGAGCGGGGAAAAGCGGACTCACCTCCACTGTCCAGCCGTTGGCCCTGAAATCATCCAGATACTGAAGATGGCGCAACCGGGAACTGGCCCCACGACTCGAATGGCGGGACAGTAACAGGACCCTCACGTTACGAAACGCCCGTCGCCGCGAGCGATCCGTCTCAGCCCTCCCCATAGCCAGCGGAAGGCATCCCGGGTCTCGCAGACACCGCCGATATCGCCCCGCGACAGATGCCAGGCGATCCGCGTGACGGGCTCCACCACCACTGTCACCGCTGCCACGCTCCACGCCTGCCACCGGGGGAAATGCTTGAAACCGTACAACAGTCGGCTGCGCAACGAGTAGAACAGTCGACATGCCTTGACCTGCTGCGAGGTTCCACCTCCGAAATGAAACGCCCGCGCGCCGGCCAGATACACGCTTCGCCATCCCGCGTTGCGAGCGCGATACGAAAAATCTACCTCTTCAAAGTACATAAAAAAGCGTTCATCAAAACCGCCCAGCTGGTCAAAAACGGATCGACGGACGAAAAAGAACGCCCCCATCACCTGATCCACCGTTCGGGTTTCACGGTGATCCCAGTCGCCCATGCGCATCCCCCGCGCCTTCAAGCCGGGAAGTCTGTCCACACCCAGCATCCGAGCGATCAACATCCCAGGGCGCGGAAACCGAGCACAACTGCGAGCAATTTCTCCGTCCTGATCGATCAATTGAATTCCGCAGATCGCTGCGTCCGCACCGGCCGGCGATTCCATAAATGCGATGGGTTCCCTTAAGGATCGAGAGCCGATGATCGTATCGGGATTCAGAAACAGAATGTAGGCAGCCGATGCGTGCCGGGCACCGAGGTTGCAAGCTGCAGCAAATCCCAGGTTGCTCCCCGCCCGGAGTACCCGGACCCTGTCATCTGTGGCGACGCCCTCCACTGATCCGTCCAGCGACCCATTATCCACAACGATGAGCCGCGATAGCTCCTCAGGGGCATTCTCCAGCACCGAGTTGACGCACCGGGACAGCTGGTCGCCCGCATTCCAGTTAACCACCACCACATCCAGCGACCGATGCCCTTCCGCAGACAACATCACGGGTTGCGGATGAACCCCATGCCTTCCAGCTTGAGGAGGATCCGGTGGGCCGCCTCGTCCGGGCTCATCTCGCGGGTGTCGATGCGCAGCTCCGGGTGTTCCGGCTCTTCGTACGGGTCGTCGATGCCGGTGAATTCCTTGATCAGGCCGGCGCGCGCCCTGGCGTACAGGCCCTTGCGGTCGCGCTGCTCGCAGGTCTCCAGCGGGGTGGCCACGTGGATCTCCAGGAACCCGCCCGCGTCCTCCACGCGCTCGCGCACGCGCCGGCGCATGTCGGTGTACGGGGCGATAGGCGCGCAGATGGCCACGCCGCCGTTCTTGGTGATCTCGCTGGCCACAAAGCCGATGCGCTGCACGTTGATGTCGCGGTGCTCGCGCGAGAAGCCCAGCTCGCTGGAGAGCTCCTTGCGCACGATATCGCCGTCCAGCAGCGTGACGGCGCGCCCGCCCAGCTCCATCAGCTTGACCCGCAGGGCGTTGGCGATGGTCGACTTGCCCGAACCCGACAGCCCGGTGAAGAACACCGTGAAGCCCTGCTGATGGCGCGGCGGGAAGCTGCGGCGCAGCTCGGCCACCACCTCCGGATAGGAGAACCACTCGGGGATGTCGAGCCCCTCGCGCAGGCGGCGGCGGAACTCGGTGCCGGAGAGGTTGAGCACCTCCTCGTCCTCGCGCACCTCGTCGGCCGGCACGTACTCGGCGCGGTCCTCGACGAAGCTCATGGCCTGGAACGGCACCATCTCGATGCCGATCTCGTCGGCGTGCTTCTGGATCAGTTCCTGGGCGTCGTACGGGCCGTAGAAGTCCTCGCCGTCGGAGCCCGGGCCGGGGCCGGCGTGGTCGCGACCGACGATGAAGTGAGTGCAGCCGTAGTTGCGGCGGATGATGGCGTGCCACAGCGCCTCGCGCGGGCCGCCCATGCGCATCGCCAGCGGCAGCAGGCTGAGCTGGGTGGTCTGCTCCGGCGCCTGACGCAGCACGTGCTCGTAGCAGCGCACGCGCGCGTAGTGGTCGACGTCGCCGGGCCGGGTCATGCCGACCACCGGGTGGATCAGCAGGTTGGCCTCGGTCTGGCGGGCGGCCAGCCGGGTCAGCTCCACGTGGGCGCGGTGCATGGGGTTGCGGGTCTGGAACGCGACGATGCGGTTCCAGCCCAGCTTGCGGAAGTACTCGCGCAGCTCCGCCGGGCTGTAACGATAGTTGCGGAAGTCGTAGTGCACCGGGGACTCGACCCCGTGCAGCGTGCCCCCCAGGTACACCGCCCCGGCGCGGTTCATCAGGTAGTTGACCGCCGGATGCGCGACGTCGGTGGTGGCGAACACCTGCTGCGCCTCGCGCGCCTTGTCCGGCGTCCAGCGGTCCTCCACGTCCATCACGGCGATCAGCACGCCCTCGGCATCGCGCAGCGCAATGCGCGTACCCGGCGACGCCTGCTCGGCGAACGCCTCGCTGACGTCGAGGGTGATGGGCATCGGCCAGAGCTGGCCGTCCGCCAGGCGCATGTTGTCCAGCACGCCGTCGTAGTCGGCCTGCCGCATAAAGCCCGTCAGCGGCGAAAAACCGCCGTTCAGCAGCAGCTCGGCATCGCAGATCTGACGCTCGGTCAGATCCCAGCTCGGCATCTCCTGCGCCTGCTCCTTGAGCTCGCGCGCGGTGGATTCGTCAACGTAGCGGTCGCAAAGCGTCCCGCCATAGGGGGCGATCAGTTCCATTGTTCGGGCTCCGTAAAACGGGATTCTGGGTTCATCGAGGCAATCGGCGGGCCGGCGAGCGCATAAGGGCACGCATTGGACCACGCGCCCAAAAACGCCGCAATACAAAGCGCTCGAGGGTCAACGTATAAAGGTTTTAGTTTACCATGCGCTGCCAGCAGAAACGGCTTAGGGAGTGGCAAATGACCGATCAACCGACGCTGATCCTGAGCGCCTCCTGGGTGCTGCCCGTGGTTCCACGGGGGGCCGTCCTGGAAGACCATGCGGTAGTCGTTCGCGACGGTGCGATCCTGGCCGTCAAGCCACGCGAGCAGGCCCTCGCCGAGCATCCCGAGGCCCGCCACGAACATCGCGACGGGCACGCCCTGATGCCGGGGCTGGTGAACGCCCACACCCACGCCGGGATGACCCTGTTGCGCGGCATCGGCAGCGACCAGCCGCTGATGGAGTGGCTGAAGCGCTACGTATGGCCGGTGGAAGGCCGGCTGCTTTCGCCGGAGTTCGTCTACGACGGCACCCGTCTGGCTGCCGCGGAGATGCTGCGCGGCGGCACCACCTGCTTCTCCGACATGTATCTGTTCGTGGGGGACGCGGCCGCCGCGGTGGATGCCAGCGGGATCCGCGGGGTGATGGGCCTGACGGTGTTCGATTTCCCCACCCCCTGGGCGCAGACCCCGGACGAATACTTCCAGCGCGGGCGCGAGGTCGTGGACACCTGGGGCGATCACTCCCGCATCCGCTTCACCGTCGCCCCCCACGCGCCCTACACCGTGGGTGACGAAAGCATGCAGCGGGTGGGCGAGCGTGCCCGGGAGCTGGGCGTGCCGGTGCACACCCACGTGCACGAGACCGCCGGCGAGGTGGAAGAGGCGGTGAGCAACGGCGGTGAACGCCCGCTGGCCCGCCTCGCCCGCCTCGGTCTGCTGGACCAGCCGTTCATGGCGGTGCACATGACCCAGGTCAGCGACGAAGACCTGGCCCTGCTGGAGAACCGGCCGGTGTCGATCACGCACTGTCCGGAATCCAACCTCAAGCTGGCGTCCGGCTTCTGCCCGGTGGCGCGCCTGGATGAGGCCGGGATCAACCTCGCGCTGGGCACCGACGGGACCGCCTCCAACAACGACCTCGACATGATCGGCGAGATGCGCACCGCGGCCCTGCTGGCCAAGGGCGTGAGCGGCGATGCGGCCGCGCTGCCGGCCGAGCGCGTGCTGGAGATGGCGACCCTGGGCAGCGCTCGCGCCCTGGGGCTGGACCACGAGATCGGCTCGCTGGAAGCGGGCAAGCGCGCCGACCTGATCAGCCTCGACCTGACCGGCCCGGAGCTGCAACCCGAACACGAACCGCACGCACGCATCGTCTATGCCGCCACCCGCGAGGCCGTGCGCGACGTGTGGGTCGACGGCCGGGCGTTGCTCGCCGACCGCGAACTGCTTACGCTGGACCTTGAGGCCATCCACGCCAGCGCCGTTCGGTGGCAGGGCCGCGTGGCCGAGACCCTGCAAGCCTGCGAGAGCTGAACTGCCCATGACCCAGACGCACTCCAACGTCGATCCGGCCGAGATCCACAAATTCACGGATCGCGCGCACGAATGGTGGGACCCCAACGGGGCCTTCGCCACCCTGCACGCGATCAACCCGCTGCGCCTGGAATGGATCGACGGACACGCCGACCTGGCCGGCAAGAAGGTGCTGGATGTCGGCTGCGGCGCCGGGATCCTGTCCGAGGCAATGGCCGTGCGCGGGGCCGAGGTCACCGGGCTGGACGCCGGTGCCGAACACCTGGAAGTCGCTCGCGAGCACGCCCACGACAGCGGTGTTTCCGTGCGCTACCTGCACGTAACGGCCGAGGAGCACGCGGAAAAACACCCGGGCGAATACGACGTGGTGACCTGCATGGAAATGCTGGAACATGTGCCGGACCCGGAGAACGTGATCGACGCCCTGTGCCGGCTGGTCCGGCCCGGCGGCTGGATCTTCCTCTCCACCATCAACCGCACGCCGCGCGCGTTTGCCGAGGCCATCGTGGGCGCCGAATACCTGATGCGCCTGCTGCCGGCCGGCACCCACGAGTACGGCCGTTTCATTCGTCCGTCGGAACTGGCCGCGCAACTGCGCCGGCATCACGTGGAGGTGGCCCACCTGACCGGGCTCACGTGGTCGCCGCTGTCCGGACGCTACCGCCTGACCCCGAACACCGACGTCAACTACCTGATGGCCGCACGCGCATGAGCCACGAACCGGGCGCGGTCCTGTTCGATCTGGACGGGACCCTCCTCGACACCGCACCCGACATGCACGCCGCGCTCAACCGGCTGCTGGCCGAGAACGACCGCGCGCCCCTGCCCTTCGATGCCGTGCGCAACCATGTATCACACGGCTCGCATGCCCTGGTCACCCTGGCCTTCCCCGACGCGCCGGAAGACCGGACCGAGGCCCTGAAGAAGCGCTATCTGGAGATCTATGCGCGCGACCTGTGCATCGCGACCGGGCTGTTCCCCGGCATGGATGTCCTGCTGAACGAGATCGAGGCGCGCGGCTGGCACTGGGGCGTGGTCACCAACAAGCCCGCGTGGCTGACCGAACCGCTGCTGGAGGCCCTGGGCCTCGCCCCGCGCATGAGCGCGATCGTCTCCGGCGACAGCCTCAATCGGCGCAAGCCGGACCCCGATCCCATGTGGCTGGCCGCCCGCCAGACCGGGCTCGAGCCCGCGCGCCACTGCTACTGGGGCGATGCCGAGCGCGACATCGCCGCCGGCCGTGCCGCCGGCATGAGCACTCTCATCGCCGCCTGGGGCTATATCGATGCCGGTCAGGATCCCGATGGCTGGGGCGCCGACGGTGTCCTGCACCAGCCCGACGACTTCTGGGGCTGGCGCGAGACGTTCACCCGCGCTGCCGGCTGAGCAACAGCCCCCTTGCAGGAGCCGAGCCCCTCGGCGATCGCCCGCCGCCCGTCCGATCGGCCGGAGGGCCGGCCTCCCACAGGGACAAAACCGGCATAATGGGTGCACCAAGATCCCCGACTGGAGCTGACATGGCCCGCCCCGACATCGCCGCTGCCTATCGGCATTGCCGCCAGCGTGCCCGGTCGCACTACGAGAACTTCCCCGTCGCCTCGCGCCTGCTGCCACGCAAGCTGCGCGACCCGGTGGCCGCGATCTACTGCTATGCGCGCGACGCCGACGACCTCGCCGACGAGGATTCGCGCCCGGTCGAGGCCCGCCGGACCGAGCTGCAGGCGATGCAGGAGCACGTCCGCGCGCTGGACGACCCGGCCGCGGAGACCGCCCCCGAATGGATCGCGCTCGCGGATGCGAAGAAGCGCTTCGACCTGCCCGTTGAACCCTTCGTCGACCTCGCGGACGCGTTCATCCAGGACCTGGAAAAGACCCGCTATGCGGACATCGGCGAGGTGATGGAATACTGCCGACGTTCGGCCAATCCCGTTGGCCGCCTGATCCTGCACCTGCAGGGCGATCCCGACGACGCCATGCTGGGCCAGTCGGATGCCATCTGCACCGCGCTCCAGCTGATCAACTTCTACCAGGACCTGCACCAGGACATCCGCGAGAACGATCGCATCTATCTCCCGCAGGACGAGATGGCCCGTTACGGGGTGACCGAGGTGATGCTGCGCGAGCGGCTCAACACCCTGCCCCTGCAGAACCTGATGCAGTTCCAGTACGCCCGCGCCGACCGCCTGCTGCGTGCCGGCGCCCCGCTGGGCGGAACCCTGCGCGGGCGGCTCGGTCTCGAGATCCGTGCCATCGTCAATGGCGGCGCGCGCGTGCTCTGGCGCCTGCGCCAGGAGAACGATGCCTTCGCCCGCCCCCGCCTGGGCGCGCGCGATATGGCGGTGGTCCTGTGGCACAGTCTGCGGCCGCGCCGACGGGGACGCGGTAGCTGAACGTCCCCCCCGACCCGATCCCGACTCCGAACCATCACCCGGCTACTGACATGCAAACCAACCCGCTGCTGCCCGGCAACCACCCCCTGCGCGAGTCCATCCAGGAAGAGGTCCATACCCGTTTCTACGAGCCCCTGGATCCGCCGGGACGAGTCTCCTGGCTGACCCTGCTGAGCCCGCGCGAAGCCATCGACCGGGAACGCGAATGTGTGGCCGACCTGTGCCGGCGGTACGGAATCGAGCCCCCGCTGAACGGCGAGAACTTCGTGGCCGTGGACCTGGGCGAGTTCCGCCTGCGCTGGGAACGCCACAACGAATTCTCCACCTGGGCGTTCTTCGTTGTGAACGAACCCCGGCAGGAACCGTTTACCCATCCCGCCATTCATCGGGTGCCCATCGACTGGCTGACCGGCCTGCCGGGGGAGACCATTGCCGCCATCCACCTGGAGCTGGAACCGCGCGAGGCCCCGGTGCGCAGCATGCGGGATCTGGGGGAGCTGTTCGCGCCCTATTCGTTCGCCGGCAACGGGGTCTCCGGAGGCGATGGCCGGGTGTTCACCGATTTCCGGGTACGCGAGGACGGCTTCGAGCGTTTCCTGGTCCGCGACGTGGATCTGTCACCCCGTCAGGCCGGGCGCCTGGTGCAGCGCGTACTCGAGCTGGAGACCTATCGCCTCATGGCCCTGCTCGCCCTGCCGCTGGCCCGCGAGCTGATGCCCGAGCTCAACGAACTGGAGGGCCGCCTCAACGACATCAACGACGAGATGGCCGGCATCTCCGATCGCTTCGGCGGCACCGACCGCGAACAGCGGCTGCTGGCCGCGCTGTCCGATCTGGCCGCCGATGTCGAGCGCATGGGCAGCCACACGGCGACCCGCTTCCACGCCGCACGCGCCTATGCCTCCATGGTGGACAAGCGCGCCGAGGAACTGCGCCCCGTGCGTATCCCGGGTCTGCAGACCCTGTGCGAATACCTCGGCCGCCGTCTGGACCCGGCCATGCGCACCTGCCGCTCGCAGGACGAACGGCTCAACAACCTCGCGACCCGGATTCACCGGACCACCTCCATGCTGCGCACCCGGGTGGACGTCGCCGTGGAAAACCAGAACCGCGACCTGCTGCGCTCCATGAACCGGCGCGCCCATCTGCAGCTGCGCCTGCAGGAGACCGTCGAAGGACTGTCGGTGGTGGTGATCTCCTATTATCTGACCAGCCTGCTGGCCTATTTCCTGCGCGGGATGGACGAAGCCGGCACGCTCCCGATCCCGGTCAACATCGCCATCGGTGCCACCGTCCCGGTGGTGGTCGGCGGGGTGTGGTATGCCCTGCGCCGCATGCGCGCGCGCATCACCGCCACTCACGGCGAGGACGGGCGCCAATGACGGCGAGCAGGATTCCCGTCGCATGATGCCGTGTTCACACGTCTGTAACACGCCTGTTATGCAATGCGGTCATCACGCAACCGGAGGCCGACATGGCTGTTTCGATCCTGCTTGTGGAGGATGACCTCGCCATTCGCGAGATGCTCCGCCTGCCCCTCAACCGGGCCGGCTACGATCTGCGCGAGGCAGGCGACGTCCGCAGCGCGCGCACCGACCTGCTCCAGGACCCGCCCGATCTGGTCCTGCTGGACTGGATGCTGCCGGACATCAGCGGGCTCGACTGGGCCCGGGAACTCAAGGCCAGCCCCGTCACCAAGGACATTCCGGTGATCATGCTGACCGCGCGCGGCGAGGAGGAAGACCGCGTCCGCGGGCTGGACGTCGGCGCCGATGACTACATCGTCAAACCGTTTTCGCCGCGCGAGCTGGTGGCGCGGATCAAGGCCGTGCTCCGGCGCACCACGCCCACCAGCTCGGAGGAGCCGGTGGAGGTCCGCGGTCTGGCGCTCGATCCGGTCTCGCACCGGGTCAGCGGCAACGGGCAACCGGTCAGCCTTGGCCCCACCGAATACAACCTGCTGCATTTCTTCATGACCCACCCCGACCGGGTGTTCACCCGCGAGCAGCTGCTGGACAAGGTCTGGGGCACCAACGTCTACGTGGAGGAACGCACCGTGGATGTCCACATCCGTCGCCTGCGCAAGGCCCTGGCCGAAACCGGACACGACGACCTGGTGCAGACGGTGCGGGGCTCCGGTTACCGTTTCTCCGACCAGCCCTGACCGGATCCGCCCCTTGCAGCCCCCCTTCAATCCCTGGCCACGGGTTATTGCCCGCAACCTGCTCGCCGGCCTGATCATTCTCGGCACCGGATGGGCCCTCGGCTACCCGTGGATCACCGCGACGGGCCTGCTGACCGCCGCGCTGGGCTGGAACCTCCTGCAGCTCTACCGCCTGGAAAACTGGGCCCGTCGCGGCGGCCGCAGCGAGCCCCCGGATGCCCGCGGCATATGGGGCGAGATCTTCACCAACCTGCACCAGCGCCGCCAGCGGCGACTGCGCCGGGTGGCCGGTCTGCGGCGCACGCTGGAACGCTACCGCGACTCGGCCAGCGCCCTTCCCGACGCGGTGGTGGTACTCAACCCCGAGCACCGGATCGAATGGGCGAACCCCACCGCCGCGCGCCTGCTGGACCTGGAATGGCCGGCCGACGAGGGTCGCCGCATTACCCACCTGGTGCGCCATCCGGATTTCCTGCGTTTCATGGACCCCGCCACACCGCCGCAGGAGAGCCTCAACATGCCGTCGCCGCTGGATGCGAACCGGCGGCTGGAGATCCGTCTGGTGCCCTACGGCGAGCACCAGTACCTGCTGCTGGCGCGCGACACCACGCACCTGCACCGTCTGGAAGTGATGCGCCGGGATTTCATCGCCAACGTGTCCCATGAACTGCGCACCCCGCTGACCGTACTCTACGGCGTGGCCGAAACCCTCGAGGACGAACTGGTCGACCAGCCGGAACTGATGGATTCGGTACGCCTGCTGCGCGAACAGTCCGAGCGCATGAAACTGCTGGTGGACGACCTGCTGATGCTCTCGCGCCTGGAGACCGGATCGGAACAGGGCGAGCAGACCTGGTTCAACCCGACCAAGATGCTGCGCAGCCTGATTGACGAGGCCGAACTGCTGTCCGGCGACCGCGGCCACCACCTGGCACTGGATGCCGCGCCCGATCTGGAGATCCTCGGCACCGAGACCGAGTTGCGATCGGCCTTTGCCAACCTGCTGTTCAATGCGATCAAGTACACTCCGGCAGGCACCCGGGTCACCCTGAGCTGGTCCGCAACCGACGACGGCGGCGCCACCCTCGCCGTGGACGACAACGGTCCCGGCATCGCCAGCCACCATCTGGAGAGGCTGACCGAGCGCTTCTACCGCGTGGATGACGCCCGCAGCCAGGATCGCGGCGGCACCGGCCTGGGTCTGGCCATCGTCAAGCATGTGCTGCTGCGCCACCAGGGACAGCTGCAGATCGACAGCGAACTCGGCGTCGGCAGCCGATTCAGTTGCCATTTCCCGCCGCCGGCGGTGCGGCGCTGCGAAAACTGAACTCAGATCAACCAGGTCGTGCCGAGACGCAGCTCCGGGGCAGCCCCGGGGATCAGGTCCATCAACGCCCAGCCAAAGACCAGCGTGATGAACGCACCGGAGAACAGCGTGGCCGCCCACAGGCCGATCCGGTTGCCGCGTTTCAGTCCCAGCAGTTCACGCAGAGCCACATACAGCAGCGCAAGGCTGTACAGGATCAGGGCCAGCGCGAGGCCGTTGCCCCAGGGCCAGGGGAACGCCGCGACCACGTTGCCCAGCCATGCCGGGACCAGCCCCAGGGTCACGGCCATGGCGGCCCGCTCGGGACCCGCCGGCCCCTGGAACAGCTCCACCAGATAGTGAGCCGACAGGGTCAGCCCCGCGACCCCCACCGTCATGGCCAGCACGCTGTAGACGCCGAAGCCCACCGGATCCGGAACGGACTCCGGGGGCAGCGCGGGTGGCATCAGCCCGTAAAGCCATTGACTGAGGATGACGCTGGTCAGCACCAGGGGCAGCGAGAAACGCAGGAACACGGCCTGCCACGAAGGCAGCGGACCGTGAGCGGCGAGCGAGCGCAGCACCGGTCCCGGACGCACCAGGACACGGGCGGCCAGGGGCCAGACGCGAAGGGGACGATCAGCTTTCATGGATGCACTGTATGAAGCGTCGATGACAATCCCGTTACAGCGCCCTGTCATGCTTCTGTCACGTCGCCGTCACCAAACTGCAAGCATGGCTCCCGATAATTCGGCATCAAGGACCCACCGGTCCGACGCACCGTCAAGCAAGCACGAGGGAGTGACCCATGCTGTTCAAGCGTAACGTTCTGGCCGCCGCCGCGGCCGCCGCCTTTGCCGTCACACCGGCGATGGCCGATGTTGACCCGGACCTGCCGGCCTACCAGACCGTCAGCGGCATCTCCGGCAATCTGTCCAGCGAAGGCTCGGACACCCTGAACAACCTGATGGCGCTGTGGGCCGAGGAGTTCCAGGACTTCTACCCCAACGTGAACATCCAGATCCAGGGTGCCGGCACCTCCACCGCCCCGCCCGCCCTGACCGAGGGCACCGCCGACTTCGGCCCGATGTCCCGCCAGCCGCGCGACAGCGAGCAGGCCGCGTTCGAGGAGCGCCAAGGCTACGAGATGACCCTGGTGCCGGTGGCCATCGACTCCATCGCCGTGTTCGTGAACCGCGACAATCCGATCGAGGGGATGTCGATAGAACAGGTGGACGCGGTGTTCTCGTCCACCCGCCGCTGCGGCGGTGCCGAGGACATCAACCGCTGGGGCCAGCTCGGCCTGGAAGGCTCCTGGGCCAACCGCGACATCACCATCTACGGGCGTAACGCGGTCTCCGGCACCTACGGGTACTTCCGCCAGCACACCCTGTGCGACGGTGACTTCAAGAATGCCATGAACGAACAGCCGGGTTCCGCCTCGGTCGTCCAGGGTGTCGCCGAGTCCCTCAACGGCATCGGCTACTCCGGTATCGGGTACAACACCTCCGGTGTCCGCGCCATCGCCCTCGGCGAGAGCGAGGATGCCCTGTACGAGCCGACTGCCGAGAACGCCGCTTCCGGCGACTACCCGCTGTCGCGCTTCCTCTACGTCGCGGTCAACAACCACCCGGAAGACGGCCTCGCCCCGCGCCAGGCGGAGTTCCTGAAGATGGTGCTGTCGCAGGAAGGCCAGGAGGTGGTCGTGCGTGACGGCTTCGTCCCGCTGCCCGAGACGGTCGCCAAGCGCCAGCGCGAGGCCCTCGGCCTCGAATAACCGGTGCACCTCCCGCAATGGGGAGGCATCAGGGCCCGGACAATGTCCGGGCCTTTTTTTCGATTATGCCCCTGAGCACGAGCCGCTGCGCGTTCAATTGCCTGTCACCGCAGTGTCATCGGAATGTCACAACCCGCCCTTAGGATCCCTGCCAACGACCGTCACGCGCCCGTCGATATTTCAGGGGAACCGAATGCCCGGCACCATCGCGAACACCACTCTCGACCGCTTCCAGCGCTGGCGCCGCGCCAAGGACACCTCGGCCCGCTACCTGATCGGATTCTTCGGTCTGGCCGTGATCGGCGCCCTGACCCTGATGTTCGTCTACCTCCTGAGCGAAACCCTCCCGATGTTCCAGGGCGCCTCGCTGGAGGAACGCGCGGCCTACGATGCGCCCGGCGGGGCCGACACGGGGACCATCCACCTGGCGGTCAATCGGCATCGCGAAATGGCCGTGCGTCTGACCGAAGACCGTCGGGCGGTCTTCTTCCGCCCGTACAGCGGCGAGGTGGTAAGCGAACAGCCGCTGCCGATCCCGGATGACGTACGGGTCACCAGTTTCAGCATGGCCGAACCGCGCACGCGCCTGGTCGCGGCCGGCCTGGACAACGGCCAGGTGCTGGCCATCGAATACGAATACAACGAACGCTTTACGCCGCAGGGTCGCGAATACGATCCGGGCCTGGTGTACCCCCTGGGGGACGAGGATTCGGCGCTGCTGGACGTGGACTCCGAGGGCCGGGCCATCGACGTGGTCGGCATCCAGCGAGGCTCCAGCGGCGTGCGGGTGGCCGCAGCCACCGAGGACGGCGACCTGCGGCTGGTCAACTTCGAGGAACGCACCTCGATGATGACCGGCGAGACCGAGGTCACCCGTTCAGCCCACGACCTGCCCTCCCTGCCCGAGGGCGCGACGCCGACCCGCATCCTGGTCGACATCACCGGGCGCAACCTGATGGTAGGTGACGACCGGGGCCGGCTGCATTTCTTTGACATCAGCACCCCGCGCAACGCCCGGCTCATCGACAGCAAGCGCGTGGTGCGCGGGGACGATGCCGAGGTGACCTCGCTGGAATACATCCTGGGGACGGTCTCCGTCGTGGTCGGGGGCTCGGATGGCTCGGTCGCCCAGTACATGCTGGTGCGCGACGAGGACAACGTCAACCGCATCACCCGCGTCCGCGACTTCCCGCAACATGCCGATGCGGTCACCAACACCCAGCCGGAATACATCCGCAAGGGGTTCGCCACCACCGATGCCTCGGGCGCCCTGGCGGTCCATTACCCGACCTCGCAGCGCACCCTGCTCCAGCAAACGATCAGCGACCGTCCCCTTTACCGCGCGTACATCGACCCGCGCAATCGGATGCTGATTGCGATCGACGATGCCGAGACCTGGTTCGTGAACGACCTGTCCAACCCGCACCCGGAAGTCTCCTTCCACGTGCTGTGGCAAAAGGTCTGGTACGAGGGCCGTTCCGGCGGCGACTACGTGTGGCAGTCGTCGTCCGCCACCGACGAATTCGAGCCCAAGTTCTCGCTGGTGCCGCTGACCCTCGGCACGGTCAAGGCCGCCTTCTACGCCATGCTGTTCGCCACCCCGCTGGCCATCATGGGGGCGATCTACAGCGCATATTTCATGTCGAGCCGCATGCGCAGCCTGACCAAGCCCAGTATCGAACTGATGGAGGCCCTGCCAACCGTCATCCTGGGCTTTCTGGCGGGCCTGTGGCTGGCCCCGTTCATCGAGGCCAACCTGCCCGCGGTAGCCAGCATCCTGATCCTGCTCCCGCTGGCCATGCTGGTGATGGCCTTCGTCTGGACGCGGGTCCTGCCGGAGGGCGTACGCCGTGCGATCCCCGCAGGCTGGGAAGCCGCGATTCTGATCCCGGTGATCCTGCTGGTGGGCTGGTTCGCGGTGTTCATCAGCCCGCATCTGGAAATCTGGATGTTCAACGGGGATGCCCGCCAGTGGCTGACCGACGCCGGCTACACCTACGACCAGCGTAACGCCCTGGTGATCGGCATCGCGATGGGTTTCGCGGTAATCCCGACCATCTACTCGATCTCCGAGGATGCGGTCTTCAACGTGCCCAAGCACCTCACCCAGGGCTCGCTCGCCCTGGGCGCCACCCCCTGGCAGACGGTGGTGCGCGTGGTGCTGCTGACCGCCAGCCCGGGGATCTTCTCGGCGGTGATGATCGGCTTCGGCCGCGCCGTCGGCGAGACCATGATCGTGCTGATGGCGACCGGCAACTCCCCGGTGGTCAACTTCAACATCTTCGAGGGCATGCGCACGCTCTCCGCGAACATCGCGGTGGAGATGCCCGAGACCGCGGTGGGCGGCACCCATTACCGCATCCTGTTCCTGGCCGCGCTGGTCCTGTTCGCCCTCACCTTCACGGTGAACACCATCGCCGAGATCGTGCGCCAGCGCCTGCGGAACAAATACAGCACCCTGTAAGGAACAACGATGAAACACTGGTTCCAGTCCGGCACTCCGTGGATCTGGCTGAATGCCGGGGCAATCGCCGCCTCACTGGTGATGGTCTTCGGGCTGATCACCATGATCGCGGTGAATGGCCTGTCGTTCTTCTGGCCGTCCGAGGTCATCGAGTTCGAATACCAGCCCGCGGATGACAGCGAGCCCCGGGGGGTGATGGGCGAACTCGCACGCTCGGAAACCATGACCGCCCAGGCCGCGCGGGAAGCCGGCTTTCAGGTGCCGGAGGGTCAGGAAATCGTCGTGCGCCACCTGATCAAGCGCGGCAACCGCGACCTGGATTCACGCGACTTCCGCTGGTATCTCGAAGACGCGATGTCCGAACGCCGCACCCCGCGCGACGCCGTGGTGCTGGAACGCCTGCAATGGGGTGACTTCTTCGGCTTCATCCGGGAATACCGCGAGGACGGCGAGACCGTGGCCGAAGGCGAAGCGGCGCGCTCCGCCTTCGAACAACGCATCCGGGAGACCCGCGATCTGGTGCAGCAGCTCGAACGCATCGAGCGGGTCGAGATCGGTCAGGTCAATCATCAGATGGAACGGGTGCGGCTCGACCGTCGCGGCCTCGAACGGGACACCTCGCTGACGGAGGAACAGCGCGCGCAGCGCCACCAGGAACTCGACGAGGAACAGGCAGCCCTGGACGCCGAATACGCCGAGCTGGAATCCGAACGCAACGCCCTGCGCGAAGAAGTCGCCCGTTACGCCATCGTGCTGGAGACTGCCGATGGCCAGCGCACCACCATCGCGCTGTCGCAGATCGTGAATGCCTGGTGGCCGAACGACATGAGCACGGCCGCGAAGCTGAGCCACTACGTCGGCAGCTTCTGGGACTTCATGACCGGCTACCCTCGTGAAGCGAATACCGAGGGCGGCATTCTCCCGGCGATCTTCGGCACCGTGCTGATGGTGATCCTGATGTCGATCGTGGTGACCCCGTTCGGCGTGCTCGCCGCGATCTACCTGCGCGAATACGCGAAACAGGGCCCGCTGGTGCGCATCATCCGCATCTCGGTGAACAACCTGGCGGGGGTACCGTCGATCGTGTTCGGGGTGTTCGGCCTGGGCTTCTTCGTGTACCTGATCGGCGGCAACATCGACCAGATCTTCTTCCAGGATGCCCTGCCCTCGCCCACCTTCGGCTCGCCGGCGATCATCTGGGCATCGCTGACGCTCGCCCTGCTGACCCTGCCGGTGGTGATCGTCTCTACCGAGGAGGGCCTGACGCGGATCGGCAGCAGCGTACGCCACGGTTCCCTGTCGCTGGGCGCCACCAAGGCCGAGACCCTGTGGCGGCTGATCGTGCCGCTGTCCGCGCCGGCCATGATGACCGGCCTGATCCTTGCCGTGGCGCGGGCCGCCGGCGAGGTCGCACCGCTGATGCTGGTGGGCGTGGTGAAGCTCGCGCCCAACCTGCCGGTGGACGGCACCTTCCCCTATCTGCACCTGGACCGTGCCTTCATGCACCTCGGCTACCACATCTACGACGTGGGCTTCAAAAGTCCGAACGTCGAGGCCGGCCGGCCGCTGGTCTACGCGACCGCGCTGGTCCTGGTGCTGCTGATCATCGTCCTGAACCTGACCGCCATCTCCATCCGCAACCATCTGCGCGAGAAATACCGCGCGGAAAGCGACTGAGACGCGATCGGCGTCGAACCCCATTCGCCACGGAGTACCCGAAATGAGTGACACCCGGACCCACGCCGTCAACCTGCCCCAGGAGCAGGCCCCGCGCGACCTGAACATCGATCGCGAAGACATCTGCCTGACCGCAGAAGACCTGAAGCTGTACTACGGCGACGACCAGGCGCTCAAGGGGATCGACATCCGCATCCCGAAGAACCGGATCACCGCCTTTATCGGCCCGTCCGGCTGTGGCAAATCCACCTTCCTGCGCTGCTTCAATCGCATGAACGACCTGATCGACGCCGCCCGCATCGAGGGCACCATCCGCCTCGACGGCGAGGACATCTACGGCGCCGATGTCGACGTGCCCGAGCTGCGCCGCCGCGTGGGCATGGTGTTCCAGAAACCCAACCCCTTCCCCAAGTCGATCTACGAGAACGTGGCCTACGGCCTGCGCCTGCAGGGCGTGAAGAACCGGCGCCGGCTCGACGACGTGGTGGAAAAGTCGCTGCGCCGCGCGGCCCTGTGGGACGAGGTCAAGGACCGCCTGCACGAGAACGCCTTCGGCCTGTCCGGCGGCCAGCAGCAGCGCCTGGTGATCGCCCGCGCCATCGCCATCGATCCCGAGGTACTGCTGCTGGACGAGCCCTGCTCGGCGCTGGACCCGCTGGCCACGCTGAAGATCGAAGAGCTCATGATCGAGCTGAAGAAGGACTACACGCTGGTCATCGTCACCCACAACATGCAGCAGGCCGCGCGCGTATCGGACTACACCGCCTTCATGTACATGGGCGAACTGATCGAATACGCCGACACCGACACCCTGTTCACCTCGCCCGCGAATAAGCAGACCGAGGACTACATCACCGGCCGCTTCGGCTGAGGAGCCCCACGCCATGGACAAGAGTTTCTTCAAGCAGCACATCTCCCAGCAGTTCAACGAGGAGCTGGAAGACATCATCAAGCGCGTGATGGAAATGGGCGGACTGGTGGAACAGCAGCTGGCCGATGCCGTGAACGCCATGGTCGAGGGTGACACCGAACAGGCCGAGACCGTGATTACCACCGACTACCGCATCAACGCGATGGAGGTGGAAATCGACGAGCAGTGCACGCACATCCTCGCCCGACGCCAGCCCACTGCCTCCGACCTGCGCCTGGTGATCGCCGTAATCAAGACCATCACCGACCTCGAGCGCATGGGCGACGAGGCCGAGCGCATCGGCCGCATGGGCCTGCATCTGCTCGAAGCCGACCGCCAGACCGCCCCGATGAGCGATCTCGCGGAAATGGGGGAACACGTGCGCCACATGACCCGTGGCGCGCTGGACGCCTTCGCCCGCATGGACACCGAGCAGGCGGTGCGGGTCGCCCAGCAGGACATCCAGATCGACAGCCTGTACGAATCCGTCACCCACAAACTGATGAAACAGATGACCGCCGCCCCCGACGCGGTCCCCCGCCTGATGGACATCGTCTGGGCCACCCGCTCCCTGGAACGCATCGGCGACCGCGCCCGCAACATCTGCGAATACGTCGTCTACTTCGTCAAGGGCAAGAACGTGCGCCACACCAGCTACGAACAGATGGCGGCCGAGGCCACCGGCGACCGGCGCTGACCGATTCCGGGCCGACGCTCAGTCGCGCCCGCCTCGGCCGATGAGGTTGAGGAATTCGCGCCGGGTGCGCGAGTCCTCGCGGAAGGCGCCGAGCATGACCGAGGTGGCCATGGAGGAGTGCTGCTTTTCCACGCCGCGCATGGTCATGCACATGTGCCGGGCATCCACCACCACGCCCACCCCCTTGGCCTGGGTCACCTGCTGCAGGGCCTCGGCGATCTGACGCGTCAGGTTTTCCTGGATCTGCAGGCGGGCGGCGAACATGTCGACGATGCGTGCGATCTTGGACAGGCCGATCACCTTGCCGTCCGGCAGGTAGGCCACGTGCACCTTGCCGATGATCGGCAGCACGTGGTGCTCGCACAGCGAATACAGCTCGATGTCGCGCAGCAGGACCATCTCGTCGTTGTCGGAGGTGAACAGTGCCCCGTTCACGATGGTGTCCAGGTCCTGTTCGTAGCCGCGGGTCAGGTACTGCATTGCCTTCGCGGCACGCAGCGGGGTGTCCTTCAGGCCCTCGCGTTCCGGGTCCTCGCCGAGCCCGGCCAGGATCTCGCGGTAGTGCCCGGCCAGTTCGCTGGCCGGCGTGCGGTTATCGGGTTCCTCGTCGCTGTGCGAGTCGCTGTGCGAAGCGGCATCCATCATGTTCTCCTTGGATCAGAGCGGATCGGATCAACCGACCGTGACCGCCCCCAGGCCCGCGGCCAGGGAGAGGATCGCGCCGGTGGTCAGCACCATGCGCAGGGTCAGATAGCCCGGCGGCAGTCGCCGGTCACGCAGGCTCAGCCGGTCCACCCACAACACGCCCAGGAACAGGACCGCCAGGGTCATGATCGCCTCGGGCAACGGTTGCAGGACCGCCAGCCAGGCCAGCACGGGCGGGATGACTGCCCAGGCAGGGCCCGAAAGCGGCCCCACGCGATGGGAACGGTCCGCCAGGTGGATGCCCCAGTGAACCGCCCCCAGAAACGCCAGAATGACCGCACCATATAGCGCCAGCGCGTTGAGTGCGAAAGCCTGCCATTCCGGATGGGCGATCCATGCCCCTGCGCCGAAGAACACGAACGGGATCAAGCCGCCGGCGCCCAGGACGGTCAGGACCGGGTCCCGCGCGTCGGTCCGCGGCGTGTCCGGCGTGGCTTCGCCCAGCCAGGCGCGCAGTTCGGGCACCCCGCCCAGGGCGCCTTCCCGCGTGACCACCAGGGGCAGCATGCGCATGCCGGTGGCCTGCTGCAACTGGTGGAACGCCGCGCGGTTCCCGGCCGACCCCATGCCCCATTCCAGGCGGGTCCACTCGCCGGGCCGCTGCTGGTCCAGCAGGGCTTCCGCTTCGCGGGTGTCGCTGAGACCGGAGGTCACCAGTACGATCGGGTATTCGTCGAGTGCGCGGCGCACCGGTTCGGGCCAGTCGGGGTTGGTCTCCGCCATGCTCGTCTCCTTCGGCATCATTTACAGCCATTGTACAGGTATTGTATAAGATAGATATCGACCCCGGCCGCTGGAGAGCCCGGACATGCAAAGACAGCGCATCGCCGTCATTGGTGGCGGTATCGCCGGACTCGCCTCGGCCTGGATCCTGCAGCAGCGCCACGACGTACGGCTGTTCGAACAGGCGCCGCAGCTCGGGGGCCATGCGCACACCGTGGATGTGGCCGACCCCGAGGGGCCGACCGCCATCGACACCGGGTTCGTGGTCTATAACCAACGCAACTATCCCCTGCTCACCCGCATGTTCGCGGAGCTGGCCGTCGAGACCCGTCCCACGGACATGAGCTTTGCCTGTTCACAACAACCCGCCGGGCTGGAATATGCCGGCAACGACCTGAACACCCTGTTCGCCCAGCGCACCAATCTGTTGCGTCCGCGGTTCCTGCGCATGGTCGCCGATATCCTGCGCTTCAACCGCCTGGGCCACGAACTCAATGCGCGGCAGGAGATGCTGGAGGGCACGCTGGGCGAGTTCCTGGCCCGTCATCGCCTGGGGCGCGGCTTCACCGAAGACTATCTGCTGCCGATGGGCGCGGCCATCTGGTCGTGTCCGCCGGCGCGCATCCGCGAATTCCCGGCGGCCAGCTTCCTGCGCTTCTTCCTCAATCATGGTCTGCTGGATCTGCGCGATCGCCCGCAGTGGCGCACGGTGGTCGGCGGTTCGCGCAGCTACGTCCGGCGTCTGGCGCAGCGTCTGGCCCCCGGCTCGGTGTCGCACGGCGCGGTATCCGCCGTGGAGGCCCGCGCCTCGCAGTGGCGGGTGCACGGATCCGGCGAACCCGAGGAGTTCGACCGCGTGGTGTTCGCCTGCCACGCGGGCGATGCCCGCCGGCTGCTGGACGGCGGCCCCGCGGCCACCCGCGCCCGCCTGGCCGCCTGCCAGTTTCAGGAAAACCGCGCGCTGCTGCATACCGACACCCGGCTGATGCCGCGCTCCCGGCGCGTCTGGTCTTCGTGGAACTACCTCTCTCGCGCACGCGCAACCGGCGAACGCGGCGTCTCCGTATCCTACTGGATGAACGCCCTGCACCGGCTGCAGCGTCGCGAGAACTACATCGTGAGCCTCAACCCCCTGCACGACCCGCATCCTTCGCTGACCCTGGGCGAGTTCCTGTGGGAACACCCGGTGATGGACGCACCGGCCGAACGGGCGCGTGCCGCACTGGCCGAACACCAGGGCGAGGACGGCCTGTATTTCGCCGGGGCGTGGATGGGCGACGGCTTTCACGAGGATGGCCTGCGTTCGGCACGGAGCGTGGGGCGCGCACTGGGACTGGAAATGCCCTGGACGGCGGGTTCCGAACCCCTGGCTGCTCCCCGGGCGGACACCGGGCAACCCGCGGGAACCTCCGTCCGCACCGTGACGGGACAAACCTGATGGATGCCGCCCTGCTTCCCGGCCATGTCATGCACCGTCGCCTGCACGGGCCGGACTATCGTTTTCGCTACCGGCTGGTGAGCGCGCTGTTCGACATCGACCGCGTCGAGGATCTGGCGCGCAACCGCCGCTGGTTCTCGCTGGATCGCTTCAACCTGTTCAGCCTGCACACCCGTGACCACGGCCGCCGCGACGGCACGCCCTGGCGGCCGTGGGTCGAGGCCCGGCTGCGCGAGGGCGGACTGGAACCTGATGGCGGCGCGATTCTTCTGCAGGCCACGCCCCGGGTCCTCGGCCATGCCTTCAACCCCCTGAGCATCTGGTACTGCCATCAAATCGACGGGCATCTGCAGGCCGTTTTGCTGGAAGTCCGCAACACCTTCGGCCAGCATCACCATTATCTGCTGCCGGCCGGAGACAGCGCGGGGGGCATGCTGCGCGCGGAGAAGGATAAGGTGTTTCACGTCTCGCCGTTCATCGATATGGACGCACGCTACGCGTTCGCCGTGACCGCGCCCGAACTGCGCGAAGGCAGCTCGATGCGCGTGGCGATCCGCGAGTACCAGGACGACCGGCTGCTGCTGGTCGCCACCCAGCACGGCCATGTCCGGCCGATGACCGACGCGGCCCTGCTGCGCCAGTGGGCCCGCATGCCCTGGATGACCCTCCAGGTCCTGTTCCTGATCCACTGGCAGGCCCTGAAGATCTGGTGGCGCGGCGGGCGCTACCACCCGCGCCCCGACCCGCCCGAAAAGGAGATGAGCTGATGGAACTGCAACGCAGCGAACGGCTTCCGGCCATGTCCCGGTCCGCGGCGGGCCGGGCCCTGGACCTGCTGGCGCGGCGTATCCATGGACTGGACCACGGTCACCTGACCCTGATCGGTCCGCATGGCGAACGCCGCGAGATCGCCGGGCAGGGCCCGGGCAGCGAGGCGGTCTGGCACCTGCGGCGGCCGTGGGCCACGCTTGTGCGACTGGCCCGCCACGGCGACATCGGCTTCGCCGAGGGGTTCATCAACGGCGAATGGACCACGCCCGATCTGCATGCCCTGCTGCGTCTGGCGATGGAGAACGAGCACCGGCTCGGCCGCGTCTACCAGCGCCCCGCCTGGCAACGCGGAGTGGATGCCCTGCGCCACTGGCTGCGGCGCAACTCGCGCCGGGGCAGCCGCGCCAATATCCGTTTCCATTACGATCTCGGCAACGACTTCTACCGCCTGTGGCTGGATCGCGGCATGGGCTACTCCGCCGCGCTGTTCTGTCGCGGCGACGAATCCCTGGAGCGCGCCCAGGAGCAGAAATACGAACGTCTGCTGACGCGCCTGGCTCCGGAACCCGGCGCCCACATCCTCGAGATCGGCTGTGGCTGGGGCGGCTTTGCGGAGTTCGCGGCCCGGCGCGGCTACCGGGTGACCGGCGTCACCCTGTCCGACGAGCAGCTGGAGTACGCCCGCGAGCGAATCCGGCAGGCGGGTCTGGCGGACCGGGTCGACCTGCGTCTGCAGGACTACCGCGAACTGAACGAGACCTTCGACCACGTCGTGTCCATCGAGATGTTCGAGGCCGTCGGCGAACGCTGGTGGTCCACCTGGTTCGAGCAGGTGCACCGCTGCCTGCGGCCCGGCGGGCGAGCCGCGGTTCAGGTCATTACCATCGAGGAAGCCGCGTTCGACTATTACCGCCACAACGCGGACTTCATCCAGCTGTACGTGTTTCCCGGCGGCATGCTCCCGACCCCGGCGCGCTTCGGCGACGCGGCGGCCGCGGCCGGCCTGCAGGTCACCGAGCGTGCGTTCTTCGGTGCCGACTACGCCCGCACCCTGGTGCACTGGTACCGCGAGGTCATGCGCACCCGGGGGGCGATCGAGGCGCTCGGTTATTCACCGGCGTTTCTGCGCATGTGGCGTTACTACCTGGCGTACTGCGAAATCGGTTTCAGTTCCGCTCGGGTCGACCTGATGCAGACCGTCATGGAACGCCCGGAACGCGGACTGCCTCACGGGCAGGAACCGCGAGTCTGAACTAGACTCGTCTGTCCGGCGTGGCCTTTGGGTAACCGGCCACGAGGAGGAGGTGGTTATGTCCCAGCGCATCAACTTTCGGGAGGCCAGCTGGCCTGCCGACCGGAAGGCACTGTCCCTGATCCGCCGCGAAGTCTTCGTGGAGGAGCAGCAGGTGCCCGAAGACCTTGAATTCGACGGCCTCGACGCCGGGGCCCTGCACTGGCTGGCGGAGGAGCCGGGAGGCGAACCCATCGGCACCCTGCGCCTGCTGCCGAGCGGCCAGATCGGACGCATGGCCGTGCGCCAGCCCTGGCGCGGTCACGGCATCGGATCGCATCTGCTCGAGTGCGCCCTGAGTGCAGCGATCCGCCACGGCTGGCGGGAGGTCTGGCTGAACGCCCAGGCGACTCGCCTGGGATTCTATGCCCGTCACGATTTCTTTATCATCAGTGACACGTTCGAGGATGCCGGCATCCCCCACCGGCGCATGCTGCGGCGCATCCGGAATTCCATGGCCCGCGCCGGATGAGGCGGGCCGGATGACAAAGGAGAAGGCATGAACACGGAAGACCCGCGCGAGCAGGCCCGCGAAATGCTGCGGGAGATGAGCGAAAACGCCGGGCGGGTCCTGTGGATCCACGCTCCGGTACCGCTGCTGGAAGAAGTCGCGGACGACGACCTCCCCGGCACCCTCGCGCGCATGGCCCAGCGCCACCGCTCCACCGACATTCGCCTGCTGGTGGACGACGACCTGGCACTGAAGGACCGTCTGCCCGAACTGGTCGGCACGCTCAAGCGCCTGACCACCGCGGTCTCCGTGCGGGTGCTGGAACCCGACGAAAACGCACCGCTGGTGATGACGGTCATCGCCGATCAGTCCGGCTGGATGCAGTTCACGCGTTCGGGCAGCCAGCGCATCCTGCGGGGTGAAACCGATCATCGAGGCCGGACCCGGCGCCGCGCCGAGGAATTCGAAGCGAGCTGGGAAGCCGGCCGGGATTCGGACGAACTGCGACGTGTCCATCTCTGACCGACGCCGACGGTTCCTGCGGGCGAGCGCGGCCGCCTGCCTCCTCGCCCTGCCTCTCCGTTCCACGGCTCGCGACGCGGCCGACCGTGTCACGGTCATCGACTTGCAGAATCGCCGGGCCAAAGCCGTGGTGCACGACCTGCGCGAACTGTTCCCCGGCGCCACCCTGCAGCCGGATGGCTTCCGCCTTCTGGTGCGCGCGCCGGCGCACGAGATCGAGGAGATCCGCCAGATGGTGGCGGAGCTCGACCGGGCGTCCCCCGATCTGATCCTGCGCGTGCGCCGCCGCCGCGACCACGACGACGAAACCGCCGGCCGTATCCGGCGCTTTACCACCCGGCGAGACGAGGACCGCGAGCAGTTCCTGCGGCTGCGCGACGGAGGGCGCGCCGTTCTGATGGTCGGGGAGACGCTGCCCGCCGGTTACCGCCTGTTTGCCGGCCGTGCCGGCGTGGCCATCGACCCCATCTATCGCGACACGGCGCGCGGCTTCGCCGTGGAACCCCGCATGCAACCCGATGGCCGCGTGCGCGTGGCGATCACCCATCTCCATCAGACGCCCCTGCAGCGCGGCGCCGAGCACGAACGGGTCGCAACGGAGATCACCCTGGAGCCCGGGAGCTGGCACGATTTTGCCGGCATCCGTTCGCGGCTGGAAAGCGACGCCCGCGACGTTCACCCGCCCGTTCGCCGCCGCACCACCCGCGCCCGGGATGACGTATCGCTGGAGATCCGGGTAGACCCGGCGGAGGACGCCACGGCCCCCGGGTTACGCTGAAGTCGTGCCCGGCCCGGGCACGGTGCGCGGCCCGCAACCAGAAAGGCCCGCCGCTGCAGCGACCGGCCCCGGTATGTCTCCGTTCGGCACGGGCCGACCCGGCGGCGTATACCGCCGGGTGGCCCCGCCTGCCGATCAGTCAGCGCGGAAGCTGTCGTGGCAGGCCTTGCAGGACTGGCCGATCTCGCCGGCCTGACGGCGCAGCTGCATTTCATCGGCCCCTTCATCGATCAGGGCCGTCATGCGCGAAACCTCTTCTTCGAAGTCCGCGATCTTCTGTTCCCAGGTCTCCTGATCTTCCCAGACCTCCATCATGGCATCGGTTTCACCGAGATCGGAGCCCTCGGTAAAGCCCTGCCACGGCATGTCGGCCAGGCGCGCCAGCTGATCGGCACGCTCCAGGAACATCTCCTCGTTGAACGGGATCTCGCCCTGGGCCATGCCCGCCATCGGGCCGAAATTCCAGCTGAAGGCCTTGAACACGCCCTGGCGATACTCGATCGCGTCCTCGGGATCGACGGCCTGAGCGGTACCGGTCATCATCATCGCACCCAGCAGGGCCACGGGAAGACTGCGCAGAAAGAGCTTCTTCATGTTGTGATTCTCCTTTTCGGGCAGAATGAAAGCTGCACGATTGAAATTCCCCTTCATTCTACACCTGCTTGAGGTTCGGAAAAGCGACGCTCGACGCAAAACTCCGACAATAACGTTCGATGAAATCGAAATCTCGACCCGCCGCGGCACCCGATCATTCGATCGAATGCATCACGTTCGATCTGGACGACACCCTCTGGCCGGTGATGCCGGTCATCCGTCATGCCGAAGACCGTTTCTACGCCTGGCTGCGCGAACGCGCGCCCGCAGTCTGCGCCCGCTTCGGACCCGAAGAGCTGGTGGCCGACCGCGCGGGCTTCATGCGTGCCGCACCCGAGGAAGAACGCCACGACCTGACCCGCCTGCGCAAGCGATGGCTGCGCGGTCTTGCACAACGCTGCCAGGTCTGTCCGGACACCCTCGAGGAGGAAGGCTTCGCGGTCTTCTGGCATGCCCGCAACGAGGTGACCCCGTTCCCGGAGGCCGATGCGGTGCTCGCCCGCCTGCATGGCCGATTCACCCTCGGCGCCATCAGCAACGGCAACGCCGACGTGTTCCGCACGCCTCTGGGCCGTTATTTCGATTTCGCCGTTCCCGCAGCCGAAGCGGGCGCCGCCAAACCCCATCCGCGAATCTTCGAACAGGCGCGCCGGCGTGCCGGCGTACCGGCACCGGCCATCCTCCATGTCGGCGACGACCCCGTGGCGGACATCCTCGGGGCGCTGGATGCGGGTCTCAACGCCGCCTGGTACAACCCCGACGCGCTGCCCTGGGAACACCCGGTTCCCGCCCCGCCGCGTCTGGGCCGTCTCGGGCAGCTCCCGCGCATACTCGGCTTGCACGACTGACTTGTTGTTAGAATCGGCCCCCATGCCACAGCGCCCCGAACATGCCGGCACGGAGGAACACGGCGGCCCGCCCGACACCGCCCATTTCGTCACCCACGTGACCGAAGCCGGCGAAGTGCGCGACATGCGTACCAGCGAGGCCATCTACAACGCTCACGGCCAGAAGCTCATCGAGGCCGGCCAGCCTCTGGACCGGCGGCTGTTCGAGCGCCTCACCACACACAAACTGCTGCGCCCGCTGGACGCCAGCATCGACGTCGCCGAACCGGTGGACCGGGCGGCCCTGCGCGCCACGTGCGAACGTATCGCGGAAGAAGACCCGTTGACCCGCGCCCTGATGGCCGTGGCCTCGCGGCCCCGCGAAGCCGTCGCGGTGCCCTCCTCCCTGGCCCTGGACCCGGCGCTGGCAGGCAAACTGTCCATTCTGCAGGAACGCATGCCGGAGGCGTTCGAACACGCCATCCAGGTGTCGCTGGGCGCCACGCTGCTGGGAATGGAGCTGCGCCCGCCGGACACCGCTTTCGCCCGCGATCTGGCCACGGCCGGGCTGTTCCATGACATCGGCTATCTGCATATCGACCCGGCGATCTTCGAATCCCGCGCCCCGTTGACGCCCGAACAGGAACGCCAGCTGCGCAGCCATCCGGTGATCGCCTGGCTCACGCTCAAGCGTTTTCCCGCGTGCCACCCGGGGGCCAGCCATGCGGTCCTGCAGCACCACGAGCGCCTCGATGGCAGCGGCTACCCGCGCGGTCACGCAGGCGAAACGCTGGAGCCGGCGGGTCGCTGCCTGGCAGTGATGGAGCTTGCCTCCGCACTGTGCGGCCGACAGGATCCCGCGGCCCTCTCGGCGATCCTCAAGGGCCACGCCGGCCAGCTCGATGGCGACGCCCTCCGTGTCCTGCTGCAGGCCATGGACCACTGCCCCGTCGCGGAATCGGTCCCGCAGGCGACCGGCTTTCCGGTCGACTGGGAAGCCCTGCGTGCCGGGATCGAATGCGTGGAACAGGGCCTCGAGCGCATGGAACAGCTCGATCCGGACTTGCAGGCCATCCTCCGGCGTCACCTGGAGCCGCTGACCCGCCTGCTGGACCGGGCCGGGCTGCGCGGGTTGCCCCTGGACCTGATCCGCGAAAGCATCACCGAGGATGCATCCCTCGGCGTGGAAACCGCCGCGCTGCAGAACGACGTGCGCTATCGCCTGCGGCTTCTGGCACGGGAACTGCCCGACACCGACGAAGAACTGCCGGAGGCCCTGCGCGACTGGACCCGACGACTGCGAGAAGCTGCCGGCTAATTCGTCCGGGCCGGGCCCGCTCGGGCCGTTTTACTCCGGACGCGGGAGCCGGTGCAGCGTCGCGTAGAGCACCGGCACCACGCCGAGGATCAGCACCGTACCGGCGGCAAGGCCGCTCATCACGGCAATGGCCAGCGGCGCCCAGAACGGTCCGGACAGCGCCAGCGGGATCATGCCGAGGATGGTGGTCAGGGCGGTCAGGAGCACCGGGCGGAAACGATTGACCGCGGCCTCGATCAGGGCCTCCAGGGGTTCCAGTCCGCGGCGGCGTTCCAGCTCGGCCTGCTCCACCAGCACAATCGCATTGCGCAGCAGGATTCCGCCCAGGCTCATTGCCCCCAGCAGGGCGATGAAACCGAACGGCTGCCGGAACAGCAGCAGACCCGCGACCACGCCCACCACCGCCAGCGGGACGCTGAGTGCCACCACGAGAGTGTTGCGGAAGCTGTTGAACTGCCAGAGCAGTAACACCACCATCAGTCCCAGGACAATGGGCACCGGCGCCAGCACACTGGCCTGCGCATCAGCGGCCGCCTCGAACTCGCCGCCCCATGCCCGCTCCACTTGCCCCGCATTCCCGGTGCCCTGCAGCAGGGTGTCGATCACCGGGTCGGCCTCGCGCACGAAACCGCTCGCGGTGGCACCGGGGGCAAGGTCCGCCTGCAGGGTCACGGTGGGGCGCCGGTCATGGCGCCAGATCACCGCCTCATCGAACACGGGCTCCACCTCGGCTACCTGGCCCAGTGGCACCGCCGCCCCGCCGTCGCGCGGCCAGATCTCCAGGGTGTGCAGCTGTGCCAGATCCCGGCGTTCGTCCTCCGGGAAGCGCCACAGCACCGGCAGGGCCTGATCGCCATCGCGAAACACCCCGATCGGCATGCCGCTGACCCCGGCCTCCAGCGTCTCGGCCACCTCGGCGCTGGACAGCCCGGCCGCTCGTACCCGGTCCTGATCCACCTGTACGTCCAGCGTCAGTGTGCGTTCGCGCCAGTCATGCCGGGGCCGTTCCAGGTCGGGGTGACCTTCCATCCATTCCAGCACGCGGTCGGCGGTGGCGCGCAGTTCGGCCCGGTCCTGCGGCCCGGACAGCCGCAGCTCCACCGGATAGCGCACGGGCTCCCCCAGCTGCATCGGCCGCACCCGAGGTTCCGCCCCGGGGAAGCGACCGTCCATCCATTCGCGGGTCTCCGCGATGATGTCATGCAGTCGATCCACGTCTTCGACCTGCACCAGGATCTGGGCCAGCGCCGGATTGGGAAGTTCGGGCATCATCGGCAGATAGAACCGCGGCGACCCCTCGCCGATGAAGGCCGTGTAGCTTTCCACCTCGGGGTGCTGCGACAGCCAGGATTCCAGACGCGCCACATCGGCTGCGGTGGTCTCGATGCGCGTCCCTTCTCCCCGCCAGTGATCGATCATGAACTGCGCCCGGTCGGCCGGCGGGAAGAAGATCTGCGGTACCAGCGCAAAGGACGCGACCGCGACCAGCATCAGGCCGACCACCGACGCCAGGGTCCGGCGGCGATGGCGCAGCATGGCCGTGAGCGCCCGGCGATAGAGCGCGAGCAGCTGTGTGCCGACTCCGGGCGTCTCCGTGCCGGTCGGATCGCCATTCACCGGACCCGGCAACCAGCGCCACGCCAGCAGGGCCGTCAGGGTTACCGCCAGCAGCCACGACAGGCCCAGCGCGATCGCCACCACCCAGAACAGCGAGCGGGTGAACTCGCCCACCAGGGTCGGCGTCATGCTGATCGGCGAGAACGCCAGCGCTGCGATCAGGGTCCCGATCAGCAGCGGCCCACCGGTCTCGCTGACCGCCTCGCGCGCCGCCTGCAGCCGCTCGGTGCCGCGCTGGATGCGGGTCATCATCAGTTCGGCAACGACGATCGCGTTGTCCACCAGCATCCCCAGGACCACGATCAGGGCCCCCAGCGAGACCCGGTGCAGTTCGATGCCGGCCACCCACATCACGAAAAAGGTCGCCAGGATGGTGAGCGGGACGCCCATGCCGACGATCAGGCCGGTGCGCCAGCCCAGCGCCACCAGCAGCACCCCCAGCACGATGACCACGGCCGTGGCCAGGTTGCCGCCGAAATCCAGGATCGCCGCGCGCACGGTTTCCGGCTGGAAGTTGACCGTGTCGATGTCGATCCCCACCGGGCGATCCCCGCGCAACGCCTCGATGCGCTCCAGGACGTCGTCACCCAGGGCGACCACGTTGGTCCCTTCGGTCGGGCTCACCCCCAGCGCGACCGCCGGCTGGCCGTTGTAGCGCAGCATGCGTTCCGGCGGCTCGGCGTCACCGCGGTGCACTTCGGCCACATCGCGCAGCTGGAAACGCTCGCCGGTCTCGGGGTTGTGGATGGCCAGGTGGCGAACGTCGTCCACCGATTCGAACACCCCGGAGACGAACAGCCGTACGCGGTCCTCCTCCAGTTCGATCGCCCCGCCGGGCGCCACCACGTTCTGGCGCTCCAGAGCCTGGATGATCACCCCCGGATGCAGATCCAGTGCGGCCAGACGCGAACGCCGGGTCTCGACGAAAATCCGCTCGCCGCGATCGCCGAACAGCTCGGCTCGTGCCACCCCGGGCAGGCGCAACAGTTCACGGCGCAGTTCATCAGCGTAGTCGTGCAGCTCGCGGTGGCTGTAGCCCTCGCCGTGGATCGCCAGCAGGGTGCCGAAGACATCCCCGTAGTCGTCGTCCACCAGCGGACCGCGAATCCCCTCCGGAAGATCCGGCACCGCCGCGCGCACGGTGCGTTCCAGCTCGTCCCATACCTGGCGCTGGGCCTGATCCCCCAGAGCCTCGTCGACGTGGACGAAGATCACCGATTCGCCATGGCGGCTCACCGACTCCAGTTCATCCAGCTCGTCGAGCTGCTGGATATGGCGCTCCAGGACCTCGGTGACCTCCTCCTCCACCCGCGTGGCTCGAGCACCGGGATACGCGGTCTGCACCAGCGCGGTCGGCACGGTGAACTCGGGATCCTCGAGCTTGCCCATGTCGATGAAGGCCCAGGTCCCGCCGAGGACCAGCAGGGCCGTCAGGAACACTACCAGCCGGGCCCGCTGGATGGCCCAGGTCGCGGCGTTGAACCCGGACCCGGCGTTGTCGCCGCCGGGCGGGTTCACGGCCGGTTGTCCCCGGCCCCGGTGTCGCGTCCCGAAGCCGGGGCTTCGTCATTGAACCGACGGGTACGCTGGCCCTCGCGCAGCCGCCCGGCACCCGCGGAGACCACCTCGTCACCCGGCTCCAGATCACCCTGCACGCGCACCCCGCGACCATCCGCGCCAAGCACTTCCACCTGGCGCGGGGCGACGCGGCCGTCCTCCGGGTCCCGCACCCACACCGCGTAGCCCTCCGCGTGTTCCACCAGAGCGGACGGCGGCAGCACCACGCCGACACCGGGTTCGGGGCGCGCCCGGAAGGCAACCTCGGCGGTCATCCCCGGGAGGACCCGGTCGGGGTCAAGCGCCGTCGCGGGCAGGGTCAGCGGGTCGGGGGTCTCCAGACGCACCTTGACCGGATAGGTCTGCCGTCCCGGCAGCACGTCCACCCCGACCGACCGGATGCTGGCGGAGAAACGCGCGTCGTCCAGCGCCGGAATGCGTACCTCCACCGCCTCCAGCCGGTCCCGCCAGGCCAGCAGCCCCTCGGGGATGCCGACCTCGATCTCGATGGATTCCAGATCCTCGAACAGGACCACCGGGTGATGCGCCTGCACCGGTTCATGCGGTTCCAGATCGCGTTCGGCGACGTAACCGGTGAACGGGGCCCTGAGTTCGCTGTCTTCCAGTGCGTCGCGCGCCTGCTCCAGCTGCGCCTCGATGCGCCGGATCCGGCCACGGGCGGCCTCGCGCTCCTCCTCGCGGCCGCCGGCCCGCGCGATGGTCAGCGCCTCCTGCGCCGAACGCCGGTCCGCCGCGGCCTCGCGCAGGGCCCGGCGGGCGCGGTCATATTCCGACTGACTCACATGACCGTCGTCGCGCATGCGCGCCACCCGGCGGTATTCGGACTCGGCCTGTTCCTCGCGGGCCCCGGCCGCCTCCAGCCGCGCCTCCAGCTGGCGCCGTTCTTCCTCGCGTGCGCCGTGCTCCAGCATCAGCTGCTCCGCGCGGGCCTCCACCAGACCGCCCTCCAGTTCACGCACCCGGCGCTGGAAATCGCGCGGGTCCAGACGCGCCAGGAGGTCGCCCTCGTCCACGCGTTCGCCGCGCTCCACCGCGACCGACTCGACCACCCCTCCGACGCGAAACGCCAGCCAGGCACGTTCCGCCGCCTGGGTACGCCCGGAGAAGCGGCGCTCGATGAGAGTGTCCCGCTCGCTCACGGTGACCAGCTTGACGGGCCGCTCGGGTGCCGGCGCCTCCGACGGCCCCTCGCCACATCCGGTCAACACCAGCGCCAGTATCAGGACACCCGCGGCGTAACCCGCCGTCCGGCGACGCGGCCACTCGTCCGTCATGATCCCCGACCCTGCGCCAGCACGGCTTCCACGCGTTCTACATCGCTCGGGGTGTCGACACCGGGTGGATGCGCCTCCGCGCGCAGCCCCACCCGTATATGCGCCCCCATCGCCAGGGCTCGCAGCTGCTCCAGCTGCTCGAGGCGTTCGAGGCGCGCCGGCGGGGTCGCACTCATGCGCCGCAGGAACCCGGCGCGATACGCGTACAGCCCGAGGTGACGCACGGCCGCCGACGTGTCGGGGTCGCGGCCGTCGCGCGCGGCATCGCGGTCGAAGGGAATGGGCGCGCGGGAAAAGTACAGCGCCCGCCCGTGATCATCGGTCACCAGCTTGACCTGGTTCGGATCGTGCAGATCGGCCGCACTGCCCAGCGGCACCCCGAAGGTCGCCATCCCGGCCTCCGGCGATTCCGCCAGCAGGGCCGCCAGCTCGTCGAGGAGCCCGCCGGGTGTCAGGGGTTCGTCCCCCTGCAGGTTCACCACCAGGGATTCGTCACCCCAGCCCTCCGTCGCGGCCACCGCGGCGATGCGGTCGGTGCCCGACGGGAGCTCCGCGGCGGTCAATACCGCCTCCGCGCCCGCCTCGCGGGCTGCGGCCAGCACCCGTTCATCGTCGGCCGCCACGATGACGCGGGCAGCACGACTCTCCCGCGCGCGCGCGACGACATGCGCGATCAGAGGGCGGCCCGCGACCGGCACCAGCGGTTTATCCGGCAGACGGCTGGAGGCCAGCCGCGCGGGAATGACGACAACGAAGGGTTCCACGGCGCCCTCAGACGTCGCGCCAGCGTTCCTTTTCCTCATCCGACATGCGCCGGGCCTCGTCCACCAGCATCACCGGGATCTCGTCCCGAATCGGGTACGCCAGACCGGCCTGAACCGAGATCAGCTCCTGATTCTCGCGGTCGTATTTCAGCGGGCCCTTGGTCTCCGGGCAGACGAGGATGTCGAGAAGGCGGTTGTCCATGTTGTACTTACCCCAGATGGCGGAGCCGGATGCTGGTCGTCAGACGCTGCAGCAGGGCCGGCTCGAAAGTGGCTGGAAGGCTGGCCGCCACGGGCCAGTACCAGTGGCGGGATTGCGCGAACGACCGGCATTTTACGGCATCCTTCTCGGTCATCAGAACCGGCAGGTCGTCATCAAACGCCAGATCACGCGCGCGAAAGCGATGGTGGTCCGGAAACGGGTGCCGGATCACGTAGATGCCGCGCTGCTCCAGCATGGAAAAAAAACGTTCCGGGTCGGCAATGCCGGCGACCGCGTGGACCTCCTGCCCGCCCAGAAACCTCGGGCGCATGATCTCGTCACTGCCGTCCACCCGCCGCAGGCGCGAGGCCGGTACCAGCTGCATCGGGATCTCGTCGGCGCCGGCCTCGCCACCGGTCCGCACGACGAAATCGGCCCGCGCACGTGCCGCCTTCGGCTCCCGCAGCGGCCCGGCCGGCAGACACAGACCGTTGCCGAGGCCCCGGCTCCCGTCCACCATCAACACGGTCAGATCACGCGGCAGTCGATGGTGCTGCATGCCGTCATCGGCGATCACCACGTCCGCGCCGCGGTCGGCCAGCGCGCGTGCGCCACGCACGCGATCACGGTCCACCTGGACCGGCAGCCGGGTCCGTCGGGCCAGCAGCACGGGCTCGTCCCCGACCTCGGCCGGATCCGAATCCGGATGCACCGCCTGCCCCGCCTCGCCACGCCGGCCATAGCCGCGGGACACGATGCCCGGACGATAGCCCGCCTCCGTCAGACGCCGCGCCAGCCAGTCCGTCATCGGGGTCTTGCCGCTGCCGCCGACCGTCAGATTCCCGACCACGATCACCGCCTTCAGCGGCAGTCGGGTATTCCGGCGGATCTCTTCCAGGCGCATGCGGTTGTATTCCGCAAGTCCGGCGTAGGCCAGCGACAGGGGATACAACGTCGCGGCCACCGGGCCGCGCTGGCTCCAGTGCCGCCACCACCATCGACTCAGCCAGGCCGTATTCATGCGCGGCCTCCGTTCCCCGGCGACGGGCTCACCAGTCCCAGACCTCGGCCAGCAGCGTCTCGAAATGGTCATCCACCCGCCGGCGCTCGTCCCAGAACCGGCGGCGGGCGGCATCCCCCAGCTGCCGGCGGACGGCGGCATCGTCACGCAACGCCGTCCAGCGGGCCAGCACCGCCTGCGGATCGGCGTGCACCTCCACCGGCAGTTCCAGGGTCCCTTCGCGCCCGAGACTGACCGCGGTCCCGCCCGCAAGCGCCTGCCACAGCACCCGCGATCCCGGGGCATCCAGATGCACCGCCTGCGTCGCGCTGGCCGCCGCGGCGAACCAGCGCGGGTCGTCCAGCTGCACGACATTCCCGGGGGCGAGCGCATTGCGATCCCATTCGCTCACCCGCAGTGAACGCCCCGGCAGCGGGTGACCGGGGTCCTCTTCCAGGCTGGCCAGCAGGATATCCTCCTCCCCGAAACCGGAGGCCTCCCAGGCGGCGCGCCAGTCCGGCCAGCCGGCCGCAGTGCCGTGCCACCACCACAGCCGGCGTACCTCGCCACCCACCAGCGAGCGCAGTACCACATCCGCCTGCGCTTCGACGAAACGCGCCATCGGATCCGCCGGTTCCAGCCGCCGCGCGGCACCGCCGTCGCCGGCCTGCTCATTCCAGCGCCGGCTCTCTTCCGGATCGCGGGGCCAGGCCAGCTCCAGACCCCGCGCCGCCGGCCGCGCCGGCGGTGCCGCGTTCACCGCGATCACCGGCGCCTGTGTGGCTTCCAGCAAGTTGGGCGGGGTCACGCCGCCCGCCAGGATGATGCCCGCGGGCTGGAAGCGGTCCAGCACGCGGCGAACGACCCGTGGCCGGTCGCAGGGGCCGTACCCCACGCCCACCTTGCGAAACGGCTGCATGTGCTGTTCGAACAGCTCCGGGCAGTCGCGCTCGAAGGTCAGCACCAGGCGCACGTCCTGACGCTTGTGGCGCACGAATCCCAGCAGTTCGATCCCCAGGCGCAGGCTCTCGGGGTCGGCCCCGGCCCGGATCCAGATCAGGCGGCCGCGGTCCTGCGGCGGACTGAGGAATCCCAGCCGCGCGAGTGCCCGTGCACGGTCTCCGCGGCGCCAGTCCCGCCCGACCGCGCCCCAGACCTCCGCCAGCCCGGCGCCGTATCCCGGTTCAGTCGTGTACATGCCGCTCAGTCGTCCGCCGCCCGGCCGTCATCGCCCAGCGTGGCGATCGACACCGCGCTGACACCGAGGCGGCCCACCACGTCCAGTGCCCGCACCACCGACTGATGGCTGGCGCTGGCGTCCGCGCGGATCACCACGGGGTCATCGCCGCGGGTCTCGAGGACCTCGCCCAGCACCTGTTCCAGGGTTTCGGCCCGACGGTTCACCAGTTCCCGCCCGTCCACGAAATAGCGGCCGTCGGCATCCACCACGATGTCGATCCAGGCGCGGTCGTCCACCTGTTCCGCTTCCCGGTCGGCCGATGGCAGGGTGATGTCGATGTCGGCATGCCGGTCGAACGTGGTGGAGACCATGAAGAAGATCAGCAGCAGGAACACCACGTCGATCAGCGGCGTGAGATTGACGCCGGGCTCCTCGGGTGGTCGATGGGGCCGGAATTTCACGCCCGGCCTCCGGCCTCGACGCTGCTGGCGCTGCGCTCGCCGTGCATGATCTCGACCAGCTTGGTGGCTTCCTGCTCCATCTCCAGCACCAGTTCATCGATCCGGCCGCGGAAGTAGCGATGGAAGATCAGCGCCGGAATCGCGATCCCGATGCCGGTGGCGGTGGTGATCAGCGCCTGCGAGATGCCACCGGCCAGATCCCGCGGGCTGCCCACACCGATCTCGGTGACCACCGTGAAGACCTCGATCATGCCGACCACGGTGCCCAGCAGCCCCAGCAGCGGCGTGATCATCGCGATGGTACCGAGGGTGTTCATGTAGCGTTCGAGTTCATGCGCCACCCGCCGGCCCGCCTCCTCGATGCTTTCCTGGGTGATCTGGCGGGTACGGTCATGGGTCGCCAGACCCGCGGCCAGCACGGATCCCAGCGGGGAGTTTTCACGCAGGCGCTCGATGTCTTCCATCGACAGGCCATGTTCGCGCATCTGTTCCCATACGCGCCCCAGAAGGCCCTGCGGCACTACCCGCCCTCGCCGCAGCGAGATAAGACGTTCCAGGATGATCGCCACGGCCAGCACCGAACACAGCAGGATCGGCACCATCAGCCAGCCGCCACTTTTCACGATCTCGAGCATTCACTGCCTCCTTGGAGTTACGGCGCGGTCCGGCTGCGCCCTCAGGCCCGGGAAAAGACGGCCATGGATTCCACGTGCGCGGTGTGCGGGAACATGTCCATGATCCCGGCCCGTTCCAGCCGGTAGCCATGATGATGCACCAGACGTTCGGCGTCACGGGCCAGGGTCGCCGGGTTGCAGGACACGTAGACCATGCGCTCGATCCGGCGCGGGCCCAGCGCCTCCACGGCGGCGGCCGCCCCGGTGCGCGGGGGATCGAGCAGGACCCGGTCCCAGTCCTCGTGCAGCCAGTCGGCCCGCGAGAGTGCCTCGGCGTCGTCCAGGTCGGCGCGGGCATAGCGAGTGTTGTCGATGCCCTGCCCGCGCGCGCTGTCCGCCGCCCGCGCGAGCATCGCATCATCCACCTCGACCCCGGTCACCTCGGCCGCCCGGGTGGCCAGCGGCAGGGTCAGGTTGCCCAGCCCGCAGAACAGGTCCAGCACCCGGTGCTCCGGCTCCAGCTCCATGGCGGCCACCGCCTGACGCACCATGGCACGGTTGACCTCGGGGTGGACCTGGACGAAATCCATGGGCGTGAAACCGACCTCCACGCCGAAATCCGGGTGCCGGTAGACCAGTGGGGCATCCGGCCCCGCCAGATGGACCACGGTCTCCGGCCCGCCCGACTGCAGGAATACACCGATGCGTTCCTCGTCGGCCCAGGCCGCCAGCCGCGCCCGATCGGCATCGGCCAGCGGATCGAGATGACGAAACACCAGCGCCACGCGGTCGTCGTCATCCACGCCGACCTCGATCTGCGGGATCCGGTCACGCGCCTGCAGGCCGTCCAGCAGCTCCCGCAGCGCACGGATGCGGTGCCCCACCGCCGGATGCAGCACCTCGCAGTGGTCCATCTCCGCCAGATAGGGGCTGCCCCGTTCACGAAACCCGACCAGGGTCCCGCCCTTCTTCGGGACATGCTTCGCGCCCAGCCGGGCCGTTCGCCGATAGCCCAGGGTCGCCCCGGTCAGCGGCTCGAACCGCGCCTCGGGCGTCACGTGCCCGATCCGCTCCAGCGCATCGAACAGGGCCTGTTCCTTGATCTCGCGCTGCAGGTCGATCGACGCGTGCTGCAGCTTGCAGCCGCCGCACAGACCGAAGAATGCGCAGGGCGGATCCACCCGACCGGCCGCGGGCTCCAGCACCTCCACCACTTCGGCCATATCAAAACGGCGCTTGCGCCCGGTCTGCACCGCGCGCACCCGCTCGTCGGCCAGTGCCCCGTGCACGAAACAGGCCTTGCCGTCACGCCGGATCACGCCCTGGCCATCGAGGGTCACGTCCTCGATCACGGCCTCGAACGGTGTGCGGTCGATCTTCTTGCCCATGCCGTCAGCCCCGCCAGGCTTCGAGAAATTCAAGGTGGTGCTCCGCCGCGCTGGCGGCCAGGTAATCCGCCAGCTGGTCCTGGCGGGACTTCAGCGCATCGTCGGTCAGGTGCCCGCGCATGTGCTCGAAGCGCAGCCACACGAGGTAGGTATTGAGCACGTCGTGCTCCACGTAGTCGTGAATCTCGCCCGCGCGTCCGTCGCGCCATGCCGGCCAGACCATGGAGCCGTCCATTCCCAGCTTGCCGGGGAAGCCCAGCAGGCTGGCCATGGTGTCCAGTCCGGTCACCGCGCGGCCCTGAAAGCCGGCGAGCACGTCCATCAGGTCGACATGGCGCCAGTGGAAGCGCGACAGGTAGTTGTTGTAGCGGAACTCGCGGTCGTCGTCGCCCTGCTCCCAGTACCGCGGCGCCTGCACGCCATTGACCAGCGCGCGGTAGTGCAGCACCGGCAGGTCGAAGCCACTGCCGTTCCAGCTCACCAGCGTGGGCGTGCGCTGGTCGATCACGCCGAAGAACTGGCGCAGCAGTTCGGCCTCGTCCGGCGTGTGCCCGTCCTCTCCGTCGCGGCCGAAGGCCGACAGCTTGAGCGCTTCCCCGCCCTGGTACAGCACCCCGATGGACACGATGCGATGCAGCGGATGGCGCAGGAATTCCGAGCCGGTCTGCGCGCGGCGCATCGCGAACAGCGCATCCGCGACCTCCCGGTCGGTCAGGCCATCAAAGTCGTACAGCCGGCGCGCGCCCTCGATATCGGGCACCGTTTCCAGGTCAAAAACCAGTACGGGAGCAGACATGCCAGCCTCAGTCGGGGTAGACGCCGGTGGAAATGTAGCGGTCGCCGCGATCGCAGATAATGGCCACGAAGGTTCCGCCTTCGACCTGTGCGGCGAGCTTCAGGGTGGCCGCCACCGCGCCGCCGGACGACACCCCGGCAAAGATGCCTTCCTCTGCCGCCAGCCGGCGCATGGTGGTCTCCGCTTCCTCCTGGGTCACGTCCACGGTGCGGTCCACCCGCGCGGCCTCGAAGATCGTCGGCAGATAGGCCTCGGGCCAGCGCCGGATCCCCGGGATGGAAGCCCCTTCTCCCGGCTGCACGCCGACGATCTCGATCTCCGGATCGCGCTCCTTCAGGTACCGCGAAACCCCCATGATGGTCCCGGTGGTGCCCATGGAAGACACGAAATGGCTGACCGTGCCCTCGGTGTCGCGCCAGATCTCCGGCCCGGTGCCCTGATAATGCGCATCGGGATTGTCGGGATTGCCGAACTGGTTAAGCAGGAAGCCTTCTCCCGCGTCCGCCATGCGCTGAGCGAGATCACGCGCCCCTTCCATGCTTTCCTCGCGCGTGACCAGCTTGAGCTCGGCTCCATAGGCCTTCATCGACGCGCGCCGTTCGGCCGACATGTTGTCCGGCATGATCAGGATCATGCGATAGCCCTTGATCGCGGCCGCCATCGCCAGCGCGATGCCGGTATTGCCGGAGGTGGCCTCGATCAGGGTATCGCCGGGACGGATGTCGCCGCGCTGCTCGGCGGCACGGATCATGTTGACCGCGGGCCGGTCCTTGACCGAACCGGCGGGGTTATTGCCCTCGAGCTTTACCAGCACGGTCGACGGCAGATCCGCGGCCAGGCGCTGCAGGCGCACCAGCGGCGTGTTGCCGACGAAATCCTCGAGGGTCGGAAAGGAATCGGGATGCAGTCGTTTCATGGCCGCAGAGTATAACGACTCACGCAGGCTTTGCGGGTCCGCGGGCACGACGAATGCGACGTGAACCCCGCCAACAAAAAGGCCCCGGAGCTCGGCTCCGGGGCCCGGATGGCGCGAACGCCCCGCCCGTTTACATGAACAGGCAGATGTCGGAATCTCCGGCGAACTCGAAGAACGCCGCCGCCCCGGCATATTCCACGCCATCAATGAAGTGACTGGTGTCCATTTCGAACAGGTCCACCGTCATCTGGCAGGCGATCATGCGCACTTCGGCCTCCTGGCACAGCTCGCGCAGATCCTCCAGATCGGAGACGCCCTTCGCCTTCATCTTCTTCTTCATCATCACGGTCATCATCTTCTGCATCCCCGGCAGGGCCTGCACAAGAACCGGCATCGGCATGGGCATGGGCATGCCCGGATTGCCCAGTGAGGTCACCTGAAGATCCAGCTTTTTCTCCAGCAGCTTCAGGCCGTAGAAGGTAAAGAAGATCTCGCACTCATAGCCCAGGGCCGCTGCGGTCGAGGCCAGGATGAACGGGGGATACCCCCAGTCCAGGCTGCCCTTGGTCGCGATGATGGCCATTTTCTTCTGTTCGTCGCTCATTGAGTTTTCCTCCTGTTGTTATACATGGCGAGGCCGGGGAGCGCCCCCTGCGCCCCCCGGCCCCGAACGCCCTTACCCAGAGGTGTCAGTGCCCGGCATTCTGGCGGCCGCGCCGCCAGTCCCGGATGAAGGCGCAACCCGCGCAAATACCCAGGGCAGCAAGACTGGCCCAAATCGAGATCGGCACCAGAATCATCGCCAGAACAAACATGACCCACGCCAGCACGGTCATCATCGTTCTCCTCCTTCGGTGCGAACGGCGCAGACCGTCCGGGGACCGCGTTGTTGTTGTCGGCGGCCTCGGGCAACCGAAGCCTACCGCGTTCCGCTGCTCCCTGCATCACTGCTCTCGCCGGCGGCCTCCGTGGCCGTACCGGGTTCCGACGCTGCCGGCCGCGTGGCCGGTTCCGCCGGGCGATGGACATCGGCCGCCGAGGCCCGGCCACTGCCGGGGTCCACGGGGCTCGCGTCCACGAACTGGTTGTTGAGCTTCTGGATGTAGGCCTCGGCCTGATCACGCAGGCGATGCAGCCGTGCCAGGCTCCGCCGCCCCAGACCACGCGGCCCGCGTGCGAACAGCGAACGCATCGGCCGGGTACTCTTGAGAAAGGCCGCCTGCCAGTTCCCGGCCGCCGATTCTTTCGGCAGCTCGCGTGCAATCCGCCGTGCGAGCCAGCGACGGTTGAAGAAATGGATGCCGCCCAGCGCGCCGAGAACCAGCACCACGCCCAGCGACGTCCACCACGGGTTGTCCAGCAGGGTCTGCCACACCCGGCCATCGATCCACGGGCGGACACCGTCGGTCGCCTGGTAGCCGATCACGGCCAGCACCGCCACCAGCACCCCCATCATGCCGGCGTCGAACTGCAGCACCCGGCGCCGCCAGCGATCGAGACTGCGTTTGATCGCCGGCAGGGCGTCCATCTCGATGGATTCGGCGATCGCCTGCAGGGCACCGATGATGCGGTAGGAACGCGAAGAGCTGATCTCGCGGATCTTGGCATGGATCTCCTCGCGGTCGTGCGCGGATTTTTCCTCGTAGCGGCTGCGCACCTGCGGGTCTTCGATCTCGACGGCCCCGCTCTCGTTATAAATGCAGTAGAACCGCCCCGTCGCATTGCCCTGACGCACCACCGCGCGCTGCCAGGCCGCGACGACTTCCTCGAGGTTGTCCTCGCGCCAGGTCGTGTCGATCTGGTTCAGGATAAAGACCAGCTTGGTGAAGTCGTTGCGCTCGGCCACCCGGTTGACCAGATGCTCCAGGGTGTCACGCATGGCGCCGGGTTCGGGGTGCCGTGCATCGAAGAACACCAGCACCAGATCCGACAGATCGATGATGTGGTCGGTCAGCTGCAGGATGGTGGTACGCTGCTCGTCGGCATCGAACCCGGGCGAGTCGATCAGTATGCGGCCCCGCAGCTGCTCCGCGCGCGCGGTCTTCATTGCCAGGAAATGATCCACCGTGCGCCCGCCGCCATCGGTGATCCGTTCGATCTCGTCGGACACCCGATAGAACGGAAAGCGCGGGTCTCCGTCGAGTGCCAGCCCCGGGAGTTCCTGCACCCGTTCGCTGCCGCCGTAGGAGATCACGGTGAACTTGTCGTCCACCGCCTGGCTGCCGCTGCGCTGCACGGTATCGCCCACGAACTCGTTGATGAACGTGGACTTGCCCGAGGAGAAGGTCCCCAGGACCGAGATCATCGGCCACCAGGAAATGGTGAAGGCGTAGGACTCTTCTTCCGGATCCAGCAGGCCCGAGGCATATCCGACCCGATCCAGCTCCCGGAACGGATTGACCACGCCCTCGAGGACCGGGTTTTCCTCCGCCAGACGTTCACTCAGGAGCTTGAGCTGCTTGCGGACGCGGCTGCCAGGTCGATTGAACATTCCGATCTCCGTGTTGGTTCGGGTCCGGGCAGACCGCGCGCACGGCTAGCGCGGCGCCGACGGCGGACGGTAGGGACCGCCCGACCCCGGATAGGGACCGCCCTGCCCCGAGAGTGGGTTGAACATGTTCATCATACCCATGGGACCGCCCACGTTGCGATTCAGGCTCCACATGTCGCGCTGCATGCCAATCACGGACCCGGCCATGACCTCGGTATCCCGCGTCATCGACCCGATGTCCGTGCTCATGCTGCCGGTGTCCGCGCTGATGGACGCAACGCTCTGCTCCATCTCGGCCGTGGACCCGGCAATGTCCACCATGCGGCCCTCCATCGCCTCCATGTGGCGCACAATCGCCGACATGTCGCGGTCCACCACCCGGGTCATCGAGGAGATCTCCTCGGTCAGCTGTGACACGTCCCGGGTCAGGCTGGTGATCAACCAGAAACCGTACACCGCCAGCACGACGAATGCGACCAGGGAAGCATAGACGATCAGTTCGAGCCGTCGGGCCCGTCGTTGCGCATCGTCCGCCTCTTCCTTGACCTCGTAATACTGACTGTCGCCGTCAGCAGGCCTGTCGTTCGCACCCATCGTTCCTCCGGTCGGTCACTACAGCACACGTGATGTGGAGGGCGCCGCAAACCTCAGCGGAACCGTTCCAGGTGGTCCGCCCCTTGCGGATGATGCCGGGCATAGATCGGACGCAGTGGGGCCATCATCGCCCGGCGTTCGCCCTCCGGAAGCTTCTCCAGCGCCCGATCCCAGCTGCCCATGGCGGCTTCAACGTCGCCGGTGGCGTATTGCAGATTGCCCAGTTCCCCGAGGATGTCCGCCCGTTCCCGGCTTTCGTACGCCTGCGTTTCCAGCCCGCCTTCGAGGACGGTCAACGCGGCTGCGGCACCCTCGCGCCAGTACGTCTCCCGTGCTTCGGTCAGCAGCGCCTCGACCTCCACCGGCTCCTCCACGGCTTCCTCCCTGACGGCTTCTTCCCTGACGGCTTCTTCCCTGACGGCTTCTTCCCTGGCGGCTTCTTCCCTGGCGGCTTCTTCCCTGGCGGCTTCTTCCCTGGCGGCTTCTTCCCTGGCGGCTTCTTCCCTGGCGGCTTCTTCCCGAGCAGCTTCTTCCCGAGCGGCTTCCTCCCGAGCGGCTTCTTCGTCCACGGCGGGGGACTCTTCCTCCAGGACCACGCCGGACTCCGCGGGCGGGTCCTCCGGCTCGGCCGGCGCCAGCCAGTCACGGGCGGACCAGGCGATCAACCAGAGGACGATCACGATCAGCACCCAGTAGCGATTGATGAAACCGTGGCGCGGCTTGTCTTCACCTGATTCCATTTGTCACCTCGTTTCCTGGAGGGGATAGCCCCTTCTTATCCGAAAATCGCCCGGGCCAGTCGGTCCAGCTCCTCCGCCGCCTTGCCGGAAGGCTCCAGCTCGTTCACCGCGAGACCCTCGCTGAACGATCGCCGAAAGGCCGTGCGCTGCTTCAGCCGAGGGCGCAGAAAACGGATACCCTCGATCTGCTGCAGGGCCTCTGCAGTCTCCTCGGTCTCGCGCACGAACTGGTGCGTGTCGGCGCGATTGATGAATACCTCGATGCCGGGGCCGGTGTCGCGATCAGTCCGACGCTCCTGGATCTCACGCACGAAACGGTGAGTGGACCACACGTCGGCCTGACTCGGCGGCACCGGGATCAGCACCCGGTCTGCCGCGGCGACCGCCCGCATCAGGGTGTCCATGGCGGAGGGCCCGACGTCCACCAGCCAGTGATCGAACTCCCCCTGCCGACCCAGCGCGACGTCGGCATCGGTCGTGGCGGGGAGCGCGGGGCTGTACCCCTCCTCCTGCCGCACTTCCAGGACATCGCCGAGAGTCCCCTGCGGATCCAGGTCCACGGCCTGTACGCGGTGCCCTTTCGCGAGCAGCCAGAGCGCGAGATTGAAAGCGACGGTGCTCTTGCCCGTTCCGCCCTTGAGGTTGGCCACCACGGTCAGCATTGCGGCTCCCGGATCCATTGAATTCTAAAACGGGCTGCCCGGCGAACCGGGCAGCCGATCATGCACGGGCGAGCCCGTGCGAGCAGATCACTGCTCTTGCTGCTGCTGCGGCATGCCCTGCTGCGGCATACCTTGCTGCGGGCCATAGCCGTGGCCGGGGCCGTAACCGTAGCCCGGATGGCCATAGTAGCCGGGACCGTAGCCATGACCACGACCATAGCCGTAGCCGTCACCACGGCCGTGACCGTAGCCGTGACCATGACCGCGACCGCGGGCGGAGAAGTCGAAATCGCCCATCATGTCGCCGAACATGTCGCCCATGTTGTGGCCGCGGCCGTAACCCGGACCGCCAAAGAACGGCATGCCACCGTAGCCGGGGCCGTAGCCATAACCGGGACCGTAGGGAGCCCCGTAGCCCGGACCGCCATAGCCCGGCCCGCCCCACTGCGCGGAAGCCATCATCGGGGCAGCGGCCAGACCGGCCATGGATGCCGCAAGAACGGCTGCTTTCAGAAACTTGCTCATAGTGTTACCTCCTCCTATCGGAGACATGCCCTCCCATTTCTGCCACCGATGCGCGGAGGGCGATCACGCACCGGACCCTGCCCGAAGGCAGGTGATTCAGGGCCCCGAAAAGGGTCCCCATGCGCCCGGGCCGCCAAAGAACGGGAATCCGTACCCCGACATGCCCGGTTCACTTGCCCCCGGTCCCCGGTGGCCGCCATACGGATACGGACCGAACCCGTAACCGTAGGGCGACATCCCGGGACCCGGGCGTGCTTCACCTGCGGGAACGCGCGAGCGCTCCTCGCGTCCCCGCCGGGCCGGATCGTAGTCCGGCGGAGGGAACGATCCGGCCGACCGGGGTTCGCCCCGGGAGAAGCCTCCCGGCTCTCCCGCATCGGCCGCGGATGGCGGTCCGGCATGCCACGGATTGTGGCGTTCCCGGGCCTCGGCGGCCGCAGCGGCCACGATCAATCCGACCGTCACCAGGGCGAGCAGCAGGACGCTCCGCCCCGCCGTTGCTCCCGGTTGCATGCCGTTGCTTCCGAACGCCATTCGCCTCGCTCCCATGCGTCACCCGGTGCTCAGTAATCCCCCGAGTCGCGACGCTCTTCCATCTGCTCCATGCGCATCTCGCGCTGGCGTTCCATCTCCTCCATGTAGGCCTGGCGCCCCTTCTTCATCGCCTCCATACGGGCCTCGCGCATGGCTTCCATTTCCTCGATGCGTTCCTGCCGCTCGGCATGCATCTTCTCGATGCGCTCGCGCATCTCCTCCGGCATGTCCTCGGGCAGATCTTCGGGGTCGAACTCCGGCATCTGGCCGTACGCCGCCGGACCGCGCATGCCGGCGCCATGGCCGGGCCCGTACGCGGGGCCGTGCATCATGCCGGGGCCATGGCCCTGCTGCGGACCGTAGCCGTAGCCGGGACCATGACCGGGCCCGTACCCATGGCCGGGGCCATAGCCGTGACCGTAGCCATGACCGCGGCCCTGACCGTAGCCCTGCCCGTGGCTGCGCCCGGACATGCCGAAGCTGAAGTCACCGGAGGCATCGCGACGCTGCATCATTTCGCCGCCCTGATGCCCGCCCATGCCCTGTCCATACGGACCCGGCTGGCCCCAGGGCCCGGGAACCGGAGCATGCTGGGCCATCGGCTGCCCCTGAGCGCCCTGGTTCCCTTCTTCCGCCTGGGCCGCGCCCAGCACGGACATCGAGACCACTGCGGCGCCGGCCATGGCCAGACCGAGCATGCGTGCGTTGAATCGCTTCTTCATCATTAACCTCCTTGAGGTTCTTTCAGTGATTGCTCATTTCAGCCGAATACCCCGGCGTCGGCGGCCACCCGACTGGCGTGCACCGGGACCGTCCTCCGGAGACGACGCGTCTTTTTGGTCTTCCCCCGAGTCCGACTTCTGGTCCGTCGTGGTGGAATCCGTGGTGGAATCGTGATCCGGCGGCGCACTCGTCCCGGAGTTCTCCGATCCGGCGGAACGGGAATCGCTTCCGGATTTCCGCGGCGCCTCCGTATCTCCCTCCTTCGATCCAAGCCCGTCGTCCGGCGTGGATTCGGCGTTCGCGCCCGCGTCCCCTTCACGGCCGGAGGGGCCGTCCGAGGCCCCCGACGCGGGGGGACCCGGCGCAGGACCGGACGACGGGGCTGGAGAAGGCCCGGAGCCCGAGCCGGAACCGCCGGATCCCGGGCCACCGCCCGGCCCCGGGCGCGTCCCGAAACGTCCGCGCACCAGCTTCAGCAAGGCCAGGAACAGGTCGCGCATGCCCTCGACGAAGGCGACCGTCAGGCAGCGCAGGTAGAGCCCGAAGTACTGGACTGCGCGCGTGACCGGTCCGCCCTCGGCCGGGCCGAAGGGATTGTCGTCACGGCCGGTCCCGGCACTGCCATTCGTCGGGGTAGCACAGCCGGAGCCGTTGGTGCCGTCGCCGTCTTCCAGTGAGGCGGGACAGAACGCGCGCCGCCCGGAGATGCAGCCCAGCGGGATGACGACCAGGGTCAGCAGCGTGGCCACGATGGTCCCGAACATCAGCGAGATCGCCATGCCCTGGAAAATGGGGTCGAACAGGATGACGCTGGAACCGGCGAGCAGTGCGAACGCGGTGATGACGATGGGCCGCGTGCGCGCCTGACAGGCGAGGATCATCGCCTCGCGGACGTCATGTCCCTGATCCACCGCCTGGCGGCCGAAATCGACCAGCAAGATGGAATTGCGCACGATGATCCCTGCCAGGGCGATGAACCCGATCATCGAAGTCGCGGTGAATTCGGCGTTGAACAGCCAGTGGCCCGGAATGATCCCGATCAGGGTCAGCGGGATCGGGGCCATGATGATGCCCGGCAGCACGAAGTTGCCGAACTCCCAGACCACCAGCATGTAGATGAGAATCAGGGCGATGGCGAACGCGATACCCATGTCGCGGAAGGTCTCGTAGGTGACCGTCCATTCGCCGGCCCATTCGAACGCCGTGGACCCGTCGTTCGGCGGCGGCCCCAGCCAGTGCGGCTGCACCCGGCTGCCGTCGGGAAGCTCGTAATCGGCGAGTTGCTCCTGTACCTCGAGCATCCCGTAGACCGGTGCCGCCAGACGCCCCACCACTTCGCCGGTGACATACTCCACCGGCCGCAGGTTCTTGTGATAGATGGGTTCGTCCTGCGGGCGCTCGACGAACCGGCCCAGCTCGCCCAGGCTGACCGTCCCGCCATGCTGCGAGGCCACCGGCAGCTGTTCCAGACGCCCGATATCGGAACGCGTGGGGCGTGGCAGGCGCAGCTCGATCAGGTGCGGCTCCACCAGCGAACGCGCCTTGATGTCGCCCAGAACCCGGCCACCGATCGCGGCCTCCAGCGTCTGGTTCACGGTCTCCACGGTGACACCACGGCGCAGGGCCTTGTCACGGTCCACGTCGAAATGCCAGACGTCGTGCGGGGCCTGCAGGAAGCTGTCGACGTCCGCCACGTGTTCGGCCCCGCGGAACATTTCTTCCAGGTCGCGCGCGACCTGACGCCGGGTATCGGCATCCGGGCCATAGACCTCGGCGACCACCGACTGCAGGACCGGGGGCCCCGGCGGCATCTCCACCACTTCGATGCGCGCACCCGCCTCGCGGGCCAGTGGTGTCAGACGCTCACGGGCCTCGGTGGCGATCTCGTGGCTGGAGCGCGCGCGATCGCCCTTGTCCACCAGCTGAACCTGGATGTCGCCCAGCCAGGGGTCCTGGCGCAGGTAGTAATGACGCACCAGACCATTGAAATTGAACGGCGCTGCAGTGCCGACATACGCCTGCAGCCCGGTCACTTCCTCGAACTCCCGCAGTTCCGCCACCATCGCTTCGCTGAGCGAGGCCGTCTCGGTCAGCGCCGTGCCCTCGGGGAAATTGATCATCACCTGGAATTCGGGCTTGTTGTCCAGCGGCAGCATCTTCACCCGGACATCCGTGGTGTAGAACAGGCTGGCCATCAGGAAGAACACCACCACGATCCCGGCCAGGAAGGCGTAGCCCCGGGCGGGATTGTCCGCCAGCCCGGGGATCACCCGGCGGAAGAACGTGCCCAGCCGCTCGGCCTGCCGGTGTTCCTTTTCGGTGGCCTTCTCCAGGTAGGCCATGCTCGGGCGCAGCCGCTGGGTCAGCCACGGGGTGAACACGAAGGCCGCGACCAGCGAGAACAGCATGGCGACCGACCCCAGAACCGGGATCGGCTGCATGTAGGGACCCATCATCCCGGAGACGAAGCCCATGGGCAGGAGCGCCGCGATCACGGTAAAGGTCGCCAGGATCGTCGGGTTGCCGACCTCGCGTACCGCGTCCACGTTGGTTTCGGCATCCAGGCCGCGCTTCATCAGCCAGCGGCGGTAGATGTTCTCCACCACAACGATGGCATCGTCCACAAGGATCCCGATCGCAAAGATCAGCGCGAACAGACTCACCCGATCGATGGTGTAGTCGAGCAGCCATGCGCTGAACACGGTGAACAGGATCACCACCGGAATCACGATCAGCACCACCAGCGCGGCGCGCAGCCCGAGGAACAGTGCGACCAGCAGGGTCACTGCGAAGGTCGCGACAAACAGCTTGAAGATCAGTTCATTGACCTTTTCGTTGGCCGTCTTGCCGTAGTCGCGCGAGATCTCGACGCCCACGTTGTCGGGGATGGCGGAGCCCTTCAGGCGCTCGAGGCGTTCGAGCACGCCATTGGCGACCGTGACCCCGTTGCTGCCGGGCTTCTTGGCGATCGCGAGGGTCACGGCGGACGCCCCCTCCGGTGCGGCATCGGGCGCCTCTGCGGCCGGGCCGGAATAGTGACGTACGAAGCGATCCACCTCCCCCGGGCCATAGCTGACCTCGGCCACGTCGCGCAGATAGATCGGGCGACCGTCCTCCACCGAGATCAGCAGGCGTTCGACATCCTCGGCACTGGTCAGGAACGAACCGGTGTGCACCGACATGTGCCGTCCACCCGCCTCGATCGCGCCCGCTCCGCGTTCCGAATTGGCCTGACGCACCGCGCCCGCGATCTGGTCCAGGGTGACCCCGTAACCTTCCAGCCGTTCCGGCCGCACCTCGATGCGCAGCTGCTCCTCGCGGCCACTGACCACGAAGCTCTGCGCGGTGTCGGGTACCTCGTTGAGCTGCTGCTGCGCGTCCAGGGCGATCTGGCGCAGCATCGCGTCATCGACCTCGTGCGACCAGAAGGTCAGCGTCACCACCGGCACGTCATCCGCACCCTTGGGCTTCACCATCGGCTCGCTGACCCCCGGAGGCATCAGGTCGCGGTTCGACATCAGCCGGTCATGCACCTTGACCACCGAGGATTCCATCTCCTCGCCGACGTCGAACTGGACGGTGACCATCGCCTCGCCTCGCTGCGAGACCGAGTAGACGTTGTCGACACCCGAGAGCTCGCTCATCAGACGTTCCAGCGGCCGCGCGGCCAGACTGGCCACCTGCTCCGATGGCACGCCGGGATACTCCACCATGATGTCGACCATCGGGACCGAGATCTGCGGGTCCTCCTGGCGTGGCGTCACGATCAGGCCGAGTATGCCGATGGCGATGCTGGCCAGCAGCAGCAGCGGCGACAGCGGCGAATGGACGAATGCGCGGGCCATGCGCCCGGCAATGCCGGGGTCCGTCGCGTGATCGCCGGGCCGTTCCTGGTTGCGAGGTTCCTGGTCGCTCATGTCCGAGGCCAACGTCCTGTCATTGTCCGAGTTCGAAGCGCATCAATGGCGGCCGCCGGGGTGCTGCAGCACCCGCGCCCCCGGCTCCAGCCCCGAGGTCACGACCACGCCGCCATCACGCGATGCCCCCAGCCGGACCATTCGGATGCGCACCTCGTCATTGGCATCCAGCACGGCCACGCGCGGCAAGGCCCCGCCCGGGATGATCGCGCTCTCCGGGATCACCACCCGGTCCTCGCGCGTCACTTCGCCCGGCAGATGCACCTCGGCATACATGCCCGGGCCGCCGCGGACCTCCTGCGGCAGATCGAACTTCACGGTCACGGTATGGCGCTGCGGATCGGCCAGCGGGAAGATCCGCGAGACCCGGGCGTTGACTTCCTCGGCATGACCGTCGAGCGTCACCGGCACGATGTCGCCCACGTCCAGCTGACGCACCAGGCGAACCGGCACGGCGGCCTCCACCCGCAGGTAATCCAGGTGCCCGAAGGTGACCAGAGGATGCCCGGGCTGGACGGTATCGCCCTGTTCCACGTGCTTGTGCATGATCACCCCGTCGAACGGAGCGCGGGAGCGGGTGTCTTCCAGCGCGACGTCGAGCTCCTCGACGCGGGCCCGGGCCTGTTCCCAGCGCGCCCGGGCCTGATCGACGCCGATGTGGCGGGAAAAGAGATCCGTGGTGCGGTCCAGGGTCGGGTCACCGAATCCCATGAACTGCCCCATGTTGCGCGTGAACACCTGGTCGAACATCGACGGCATGCCCATGCCCGGCATCTGCCCGATGTCCTGCGAGCGCGGGGAAATGACCTCGCGGTCGTACTGCATGCGTGCTTCGCGGATCGCCGCCTCGGTGGTGCGCATCTCGGCGAGCGCCGCCTGGCGCTGAGCCTGGAGGCGATCGTCGGAGATCGCGACCAGCTCTTCTTCCTCCTCGAAGCGGTCGCCCTCGACCCCTTCAACCGCGATCACCCGGCCCCCCGACTGCGCCCGCAGGGTCACTTCACTGAACGGGATCACCGTGCCGCTGACGGTATGGCGCTCCGCGGCGAGCGGCTGCGCGACATGGATACCGGTACGGTCCGGACTCGTGGTTCCCGCGCTCTGGGCCGGCGTCCAGGCGGTCTGTGCACCGGCCGTGCCGGCCACGGTGACCATACACAGCATCAGGCTGGCCGTTCGCATCAGCGTCATTCGCACCTCCCCCCGACAGCGTGCCTGTTCCGTTTCGTGTTGTTCCGTTGTAAAGAAAAGCACGCCTCGACACAAGCAAGAGAGATGCCAATATTAGAATATTATTAAATTTCAGATATTTGTCTCCGTGAAAAAACAAGGCGCACTCAGGGTGTTGCAACACGTGGCACCCGGAGATTCGAATATAAGCATCTGTTACTGCCGAAAATTTTTTTGTTGCAACAACGGTGGCGGCGTTGCAACGCCGCTGCCATACTCCCGGTGAATTTCCCGGAGAGGAAGGCCATGAAAATGAACCGTGGGGAGGGTCTGCCGGACGCGTTCCGTTCGGCCGATCCGGACTGCCATCATCAGATGGTCTTCGCCCGCCGGGCGGCGGGCAGCGACATTCGCATGCTGCTGCTGGGCGAGTCGGGAACCGGCAAGACCCGACTGGCCCGGGGCATCCATGAATGGAGCCCGCGTGCCGCCGGACCCTTCGTCGAAGTCAACTGCGCGGCCATCCCCGACGAGCTGCTGGAATCGGAGCTGTTCGGCCATGTGCGCGGGGCCTTTTCCGGGGCGGTGAGCGATCGCGAGGGCCGTTTCGAATCCGCCCACGGCGGCACCCTGTTCCTCGACGAGATCGGCGAACTGCCGTTGCGACTGCAGGCCAAGCTGCTGCGCGCGGTGCAGGACGGACAATTCGAACGCGTGGGCGAGAACAGCACGCGGCAGGTGGACGTACGCATCCTTTCCGCCTCCAATCAGGACCTCCAGGCCCGCGTGGATGCGGGACAGTTCCGCGCCGATCTGTTCTACCGCCTGGCTGTCGCCACGGTGGAGCTGCCGCCCCTGCGGACCCGGCCGCACGACCTGGCCGCCACCCTCGACCGCTTCGTCGAGGAACACGCGCTGAAGCTGGCGCCGGCGCTGCGGCGCAAACTGGAAGCCCACCCCTGGCCCGGCAATTTCCGCGAGCTGGAGAACGTGTTCGCCTGCCTCCAGCTGCACGCGGTCAACGGTCACGTGGAGGATTTCCCCCTGCCCGAAGGCCGGCCTCCCGGGACCGTGTCACCACCGGCGGAGGCCGCCACCCCGGCAACGGCTTTTCCGGAAGTGCCCCCCACGGACGCGGCCCCGCAGGTATCCCCGAGGGAATCCGAAGAGGCGCGGCGCCTGCGTCAGGCCCTTGCCGCTCATAATGGCAACCGCTCGCGGGCCGCGCGCAGTCTCGGAATCGACCGCACGACCCTGTGGCGCAAGCTGCATCGCTATAACCTGGCCTGAGAAAGGCATTCCCCACGCCTGCGGCCCTCGTGCCGCCGATGTTAGGATTGGCCATATCAGGAGACACTGATACCGGTCTCCCGCGGACGGGAACTTCATCCGGTGCACCGTCTCCAAGGCCCGGGCATCAGGCCCGCGCCCCATCCAGCCCAGGACCCGAGCGAGAACTGCATGTCCCGTGTCATGCCGCGAGTCGGCCGTGCCCTCATCCCCGTACTGATCGTCGCGCTCAGCGTGGCCGGATTCATGATCCTGCGCGCCACCGGCCCGGAGGCCCCCGCCCCCGAGGGCGAGGAACGCGCCTGGCCGGTGCGCGGCTTCGTCGCCGAACCCCGGACCCATGAGCCCTCGGTGATGCTCTACGGGCGCAGTGCCTCGGCCCACGACGCGACCCTGCGAGCCGCAGTACAGGGCGACGTGGCCCGGGTCTCCGCGCGCGAAGGCCAGCGGGTCGCCAGGGGCGACGTCCTGGTCCGGATCGACCCGGCCGAGGCGCGCCTGGCCCTGCGGCAGGCGCGCGCCGAGGTCGATGAACTCGAAGGCGCGCTGGAAAGCGAACAGCTGCGCGCGCGATTCGATCGCGAGGCCCTGGTGCGCGAACGCGAACTGCGCGAGATTGCTCGCCGCAACCTCGAACGCACCCGCAACCTGCGCGAACGCGACATGGCATCCGACAGTGACGTGGACGAAGCCCAGGAGCGCCTGCAGCAGGCCGAACTCACCATCCAGAACCGGGAACAGGCGATCGCCGACGCCCCCATGCGGCTGGCCGGGGCCGAGGCCCGGCTGAACCGGGCGCGGGCCGCGGCCGAACAGGCCGAACTGGACCTGGAACGCACCGAGATCCGCGCCCCGTTCGATGCCCGCGTGACCGCCGTCCGGACCTCGCCGGGCGAACGCGCCCGGGTGGGCGACGAACTGGTACGCCTGTTCGACGTGGACGACGTGGAGATCCGGGCCGGACTTCCCGTGTCGCTGGAACCGCGGCTGGAGGCGCTGCTGGCGGAGGGGAGAACGCTGGAAGCCTCGGCCCGCAACGGCGGCCGCGAGATCACCAGCGAGCTGGTCCGCATCGAAGGCGAAACCCGGCCCGGCGCCAGCGCTTCGCACGGTGTGTTCGCGATCCGCGAAGGCGGGCGCTCGCTGGGTCTGAACCGCTTCCTTGAACTGAACCTGCGCCTGCCCGAGGAAGACGACAGCCTGGCCGTTCCGTTCGAGGCCCTGTACGGGCGCGACACCATGTTCCGCGTAATCGACGGCCGCCTGCAGTCCCTGAACGTCGAACGTCTGGGCGAATACCGCAGCGAGGCCGGGGACACCCTGGCGCTGGTTCGCAATCCGGACCTGTCGGCCGGCGACGTCCTGATCGCCACCCGCCTGCCCAATGCGGTGGATGGCCTGCGCGTGGAGGTCGAGGACCGCGAGGACCTGCCCACCGCGGCCGAAGCCGTGCGCGAAGGCGACCCGGACCTCCAGCCGCAGGACGCCGGCGATGAGTGAAACCAGCGCACCCATGCCGGGCGGCGCCCCGGCCGGGGGCGATGCGGAGGGCGCGGCCGGGCGCGGTCCGATCCGGCTGTTCCTGGAACACCGGCTGGCCGCCAACCTGCTGATCGCGCTGATGCTGCTGGCGGGCGCCTATGCCCTGAACCAGCTGAACTCGCAGTTCTTCCCCGATTTTGATCTCGACATCATCACGGTCCAGGTCGTGTGGTCGGGCGCTGCCGCCGAAGACGTGGAACAGTCGATTACCGACCCGCTGGAGCAGGACCTGCGCACGGTCGACGACCTGCGCGAGATGACCTCCACCTCCGCGCTGGGCGTGGCGACCATCACCCTGGAGTTCGAACCCGGCGCGGACATGTCGCATGCGCTGGAACAGGTCAACGACCGGGTCGATCAGCAGCGCAACCTGCCGGCGGATGCCGAGACCCCGATCGTCAATCAGGTGATCAACTACGAGCCGGTCTCGCGCCTGCTGATCACCGGCCCCGACGACCCGGAACAGCTGCGGACCCTGGCTCGGCAGTACGAACGCGAGCTCCTGGACGCCGGCATCGCGCGGGTCGAATTCACCGGCCTCACGGAAGACGAGATGGCCATCCAGGTGCCGGCCTTCAATCTCTACCGCCTGGACATGACCCTGGCCGACATCGGCACGGCCGTCGCCGGCATGAGCCGCGACATGCCCGCCGGCTCGGTCGGACGCGACGACACCGCTCGACAGCTGCGCAGCCTGGAGCAGGCCCGCGACATCGTCTCCTTCGAACGCCTGGTGCTGCAGGGCGACCCCGAACGCGGTCGGGTGCTGCTGGGCGACATCGCCGACATCGACCTGCGCCCCCGCGACGGCGAGGTGCGTGTCCGCTCCCAGGGTACGCGGGCCATCGAGATGCAGCTGCTGCGCAGCGAGACCGGCGACGCCCTGGATTCCGCGCGCATCCTCGAACAGTGGCTGGAGCGCACCCGGCCCGCCCTGCCCCCGGGTGTCCAGCTCCAGGAAACCGATGCGTTCTGGGAGCTGCTGTCCGAACGCATCACCCTGCTGCTGAAAAACGGTGCCGGTGGACTCCTGCTGGTGCTCGGGATCCTGTTCCTGTTCCTGAACCGCCACATCGCCCTGCGCGTCGCCCTCGGCATCCCGATCGCCTTCACCGCCGCATTCGTGGTGCTGTGGCTGGTGGGTGGCTCGATCAACATGATGTCGCTGTTCGGCTTCATCATGTCGCTGGGGATCATCGTCGACAACGCCATCGTCGTCTCCGAGCACGCCTACAGCCTGCATCAGAGGGGCCTGTCGGCCAGTCGGGCGGCACGTCAGGGTGCTCAGCGGATGGTCGGTCCGGTCGTCGCCGCGTCACTGACCACCGTCGCGGCCTTCATGCCACTGATGCTGATCGGCGGGATCATCGGCAATATCCTGTTCGACATCCCGCTGGTGGTGATCTGCGTGATCGTGGCCACCCTGCTGATCGCCTTCCTGATCCTTCCGGCCCATCTCAAGGGCGTGATGGATCGCCTCGAGGAACCGCCGGCCGGCAGCCTGCGGGCGCGCTTCGACCGGGGTTTCGAAAACCTGCGCAACGGCCCGTTCCGCCGTGCCGTCACGCGCGCCGTGGACCACTCCGGGGTCACCCTCGCCCTGGCGGTGGGCGCGGTGATCCTGGCCATCGGCCTGGCGGCATCCGGACGCATCGGCTTCACCTTCTTCCCCTCGCCCGAGGGCACGGTCGTCAATGCCGGCGTGAACTTCGTGGCCGGCACCCCGCCGGAACGGGTCGAAGAATTCCTCATCCACGTCGAACAGGCGCTGGAGGAAACCGACGAGGAACTCGGCGGCGGCCTGGTGCGTGCCTCGGTGACCCGGCTCGGACGCGGCATCGACCCCGGCGACGGCAACGCCCCGCAGGGCGACCAGTTCGGCAACATCCAGGTCGAGCTGATCTCGCCGGAGGCCCGCGAGGTGCGCAACCGGGCGTTCATCCAGGCATGGCGGGACAACGTCCGCGAGGCCCCCGGCATCGAGACCTTTTCTATTGACGAGCGTCAGGCCGGCCCGCCCGGGCGCGATCTCGAAGTGCGTCTGACCGGCGATGACCCGCATATCCTCAAGGACGCGGCACTGGACGTGGCCGATCTGTTCGACGAGTTCCCGGGCACCTTTGCCACCCAGGACGACACCCCGTTCGGCCGCGAGCAGCTGACCTTCCGCATCCTGCCGGAAGGCCGCGCCCTCGGACTGACCACGGAGCAGCTCGGCGCGCAGCTGCGCGACGCCTACGACGGCCATCTGGCGCAGATCTATCAGGATGGCCTGGAGGAGGTCGAGGTGCGCGTGCGTCTGCCCGACGACGAACGCCATGCGACGGAAAGCCTGGACCGCCTGCAGATCCGCCTGCCGGACGGCGAGCTGACCCCGCTGGAGAACGTGGCGGAACTCGCATCCCGTCCCGGCTTCGAGACCCTGCGGCATGCCGATACCCGCCTCGCGATCGAGGTATCCACCGAAGTCGACCGCTCGGTAAACAATGCCGCGCGCATCCGCGCCGCGCTGGAAGACGGTCCGCTGGACGCGGTCGCCGAGCGCCACGGGGTGGACTGGTCCTTCGAGGGCCGCGCGGCGGATCAGGAGGAGACGTTTGCCGACATGCGCACGGGCCTGGTGCTGGCGCTGGGACTGATGTACATCATCCTCGCCTGGGTCTTCGCCTCCTGGGGCTGGCCGCTGATCGTGATGGCGATCATCCCGTTCGGGATCCTCGGTGCCCTGCTGGGCCACTGGATCCTCGGGGTGGAGCTGACCGTGCTGTCGATGTTCGGCCTGTTCGGCCTGACCGGGATCGTGGTCAACAACTCCATCATCCTGGTCAGCTTCTACCAGGGATTGCGGGAGAGCGGTCTGGCCCTGCGCGAGGCGATCATCGAGGCCTCCTGCCAGCGCCTGCGCGCGGTCATCCTGACCTCGGTCACCACCATCGCGGGCCTCACCCCGCTGCTGTTCGAGCGCTCGGTGCAGGCGCAGTTCCTGATCCCGATGGCGATCTCGATCGTGTTCGGGCTGGCGGTGGCCACGGTGCTGGTACTGTTCGTGATCCCGGCGTTGCTGCGCCTGTACGAGGGGGCGTTCGATCGCGGCGCCACGTCCACCCACCACGCGAGCTGACCGCAGCCCCGAGGAAGGGAGGACATGGGGCGGCGGGGCGCGTCGGGGTCAGGCGTCGCCGCCGCGCCGACGCAGGCGGATGGGGGCGTAGGGTTCACTCTGGCCCCACTCCACCAGCCCCGCCTTGGCCAGCTCGAGGATGGCGAGGAACGACACCACCACTCCCTGGCGGCCCTCGGCCCGTTCCAGCAGGCCGACGAAGTCGGTGAAGGTCTCGCTGTCCAGCTCCTGCAGCAGCCGGGTCATGCGCTCGCGCACCGACAGCTGTTCGGTGGCCACGTGGTGGTGGGCGTTCAGACTGGCACGCCGCATCACCCCGGCGAGCGCGTCCATCAGGGCATCCAGCGACGGTGCCGGGGGCGGCGGGCCTTCCAGTGCGTCGGTCGCAGCGCCCGCAGCGAAGAAATCCCGCTCCATGCGCGGCAGCGCGTCCAGGCGTTCGGCCGCGGTCTTGAACTGCTCGTATTCCTGCAGCTGACGGATCAGCGCCATGCGCGGATCACCGGCGTCTTCCGCGTCCGCCTCCGCCGGGCGTGGCAGCAGCATGCGCGACTTGATCTCGGCCAGCAGTGCCGCCATCACCAGGTATTCGCCCGCCAGTTCCAGGCGCAGGGCACGCATCACCTCGATGTAGGCCATGTACTGGCGCGTGATCTCGGCGATGGGGATCGCCAGGATGTCGAGGTTCTGCCGGCGGATCAGGTACAGCAGCAGGTCCAGCGGCCCCTCGAAGGAATCGAGGAACACTTCCAGTGCATCCGGCGGGATGTACAGGTCCTCGGGCAGCTCCGCGACCGGTTCGCCGTGAACACGCCAGACGTGCTCGCCCTCCCCGGCGGCGGCCGGATCAACGGGGTCGACGCTGGCGTCTTCGGCGTGTTCGCTCACCGGCTCTACCGCAGGTAGTCCAGCCCCATCGCGCGCCGGACCTCCTCCAGGGTCTCGCGCGCCTCTTCGCGCGCGGCCTCCGAGCCCTCGACCATGATCGAGCGCACCAGCCCCGGATCACTGGCGTATTCGCGCGCGCGCTGCTGGATCGGCTCCAGCTCCTCCTGGATGGCCGCGATCAGGGGCTTCTTGCAGTCCAGGCAGCCGATCCCGGCGGTGGTGCAGCCCTCGTAGAGCTCGCCCCGCTTGTCCTCGCCGGTGTAGACCTGGTGCAGCTCCCACACCGGGCATTTTTCCGGCGTCCCCGGATCGGTGCGGCGCACCCGCGCCGGATCGGTGGGCATGGTCCGGATCTGGCTTTCCACCTCCTGCGGCTCGGACCGCAGGCTGATGGTGTTGCCATAGCTCTTGGACATCTTGCGCCCGTCAAGCCCGGGCATCTTCGCGGTGGGCGTCAGCTTCGGATGCGGCTCGGGCAGGATGATCTTGCCCCCGCCCTCGAGATAGCCGAACAGCCGTTCGCGGTCCTTCAGCGAGATGTTCTGCTGTGATTCCAGCATCGCCCGGGCGACCTCCAGGGCCTCGTCCTCGCCCTGCTCCTGGAAGCGCTTGCGCAGATCGCGGTAGCGCTTGGCTGCCTTCTTGCCCATCTTGTCCACGGCCTGCTCGGCCTTTTCGGCAAACCCGGGTTCGCGCCCGTACAGATGGTTGAAGCGCCGCGCCAGCTCGCGCGTGACCTCCAGGTGCGAGACCTGGTCCTCGCCCACCGGCACCATGCCGGCGCGATAGGCCAGCACGTCGGCACTCTGCAGCACCGGATAGCCGAGAAACCCGTAGGTCGCCAGATCCTTCTCGCGCAGCTGTTCCTGCTGGTCCTTCCACGTCGGCACCCGCTCCAGCCAGCCCAGCGGGGTAATCATGGATAGCAGCAGATGCAGCTCGGCATGTTCCGGCACCCGCGACTGCACGAACAGGGTGGCCGATCCCGGACTCACCCCCGCGGCCAGCCAGTCGATCACCATCTCGGTCACGTATTGCTGCAGGTCGCCCGGGTCTTCGTAATGCGTGGTCAGCGCATGCCAGTCCGCAACGAAGAAAAAGCACTCGTAGTTATGCTGCAGCTCGATCCAGTTCTTCAGGACTCCGTGATAATGCCCGAGATGCAGACGCCCGGTGGGCCGCATCCCCGAGATGACACGCTGATTCGTCCCCTGATTGGTGGTCACGGTCGCGATCCTTCCTGATGGTTGACTGATGAGGCTGAGATGGTCGGTGTCAGAACATGCCGCCGGCGGCGGCGAACAGCAGGCCCAGGGCACTGGCGGTGCGGTCCCGCTCGTTGACGTGGATGCGGCCGTCACGCATCGCCAGAGTCCCGCTCAGGATCTCGCCGTCGCGTTCCAGCCAGGCATCCGCCTCGGCCGCGGCCAGCACCCGGCCGAACGGCTGCGGGTCGGTCAGCCCGGCCAGCGACTCCGGCCATTGCAGCCCGACCGCGGCCTGCATGTCCAGCGCGATCGCCTCCACCGGGCGCATGCGGAAGCCTTCGGGCGTACCGGAAAAGACCAGGTTGCCCTCCAGCTCCAGCCGTTGCTCCGGCTCGTCGTTCATGATCGCCCCGAGCGTCACCGCCGGGCTGCGCTCCAGCGACTGGCTCACGGCATCGATCATCGCGGCATGGGTGAGATCGCGGCGTTGCTCGGCCTCCTGGCGCCGGTGCGCCGGGTCACGCAGGGTTCCGGCGAGCTGCTCCACGGCTGCGCGGTCCCAGCGCTCCAGCCCCAGCTGCAGATCCATCGGCCCGCTCTGGCGCACGAGACGCTGCGTGCTCCGCGTCACCGTCATCCGGTCGATCTCCAGACGCGCCCGGGAGTCCAGCCGGTCGCCATGGGTGCTCTGGAATGCATTGATCCGGGCACGCTCCAGAAGCAGACTGCCCCCGCATCCCGGACCCGTCCATTCCATCCGGTCGGCCGCCACGCCGCCTTCATAATCCGGAAGCACGCCATAGACCCCGTCGGCGTCGGGCTCCAGCGCCAGGACCTGCCGCAGCCCCTCGAACACCAGGGTTCCGTCCGCCTGATCGAGTCGCAGACGCGGGATCGACAGACTCGCCATCGCCTGCTCGTCCGACCAGGCGAACTGCCCCAGCGCGTCCTCGAACTCCAGCCACAGCGGGCCCTCCGCGTCCCGGAGCGGTGCCACTGCCGCCCATTGCGCAACATCCAGGCGCGTATCCTGCACGCGCAGGCGGGTCGTGACGCCGCCACCCAGGCCGGTCCGGCTCTCCGCCTCGGGCGCAAGACGCTGCAGGATCGCGGCCAGCCCGTCATGCTCCGCGAGGGCGTCGTCGAGGGCCGCGTGATCCAGGCGGGTGGCGATCCTCGCGCCCAGCACCCCGTGCTGCACCTCGTGCACCACCGGTAGTTCGTAAGCGTCCTCGCCCCGACGCAGGTGCAGTGTTCCTTCCGCACGCGCCTCGCGATAGCCCCGCTCGTAGCGAACGGGCTCGTGGCGCAGCTCCAGACCGTCCGCCTGCAGCTCCATGCGCGCGTCGAGGGTGTCTTCCACCTGTCCCCCGACGTACCAGGGCCATGCCGCACCAATGGCGACCACCAGAGCGGCCAGGATGATCCATTTACGCATGGCTATTCTTCCAGAAAGGCCACGTCCCCGAGGCCCTGTCGCACCACTTCCACGCCGTCACCGGTCAGGTCCAGCACCGTGGTGGCCTCCAGCGTCCCTGCTCCTCCGTCCAGGATCGCGTCCACCGCATGCGCAAGACGCTCTTCGATCTCCCACACCTCGGTCAGCGGGGTATCGTCCCCCGGCAGCTGCAGGGTGGCGGACATCAGCGGCGTACCGAGTTCCGCCAGCAGCGCGGACACGATGGGGCTGTCCGGCACCCGCAGTCCGATCGTCCGGCGCCTGGGATGCTGCAACCGCCGCGGGACTTCGCGGGTGGCGGGGAGAATGAAGGTGTAGGGCCCCGGCGTCAGGGTTTTCATCAGCCGAAAGGCGCTGTTGTCCACCTTGGCGTACACCCCCAGTTCGGACAGGTCACGGCACATCAGGGTGAGATGATGGGTCTCGTCCACCTCGCGGATGCGGCGGATGCGATCGGCGCCGGTCTTGTCACCGGGCAGGCACGCGAGCGCATAACAGGCATCGGTGGGCACGGCGATCACCGCACCTTCCTGCAGCCGGTCGCAGACCTGGCGGATCAGCCGTGGCTGGGGATTCTCGGGGTGGATCGCGAACGTACTCATGGGGAACCGCAGATCGGACAAAGCGCGCAGTGTAGCGCAACTGTGACCCGACCATCACGCCGCACCCGCCCGTGACGTTACAATGCCCGCCTGTCCCCCCGACACGGAATGCCGATGCTCTACATGATCCAGGGCCACGATGCCCCCGATTCGCTGGACGCCCGCCTGGCGGCGCGTCCGGAACACCTGGAACGCCTGCAGGCCCTGCGCGATGCCGGACGCCTGGTGCTGGCCGGTCCGTGCCCCGCGATCGACAGCCCCGATCCGGGGCCGGCCGGTTTCAGCGCCAGCCTGATCGTCGCCGAATTCCCGTCGCTGGAAGCGGCCCGCGAATGGGCCGATGCCGATCCTTATGTCCGGGCCGGGGTGTATGCCTCGGTGGATGTCCGCCCCTTCAAGCAGGTGTTCTGAATGGCCGCATCAACGTTCCCCCTGTCCGCACCCCGCGGCCTGCTCGCGGCCGCGATCCTGGCCGCCGTCACCTCGCTTGCCGCCTGCGGCAACGATGGTCCGTCTGACGAACGCAATGGCCACGAAACCGATGCCGCCACGACGACCGAAGACGCCGAAATCCTCGCGCGCATCGATGGCGAACCGATCACCCGGGCCGATGTTTTTACCTATTCCGGCCTGGACGACGACCCCGGGCTGGCCGGCGATGATGGCGTGATCGACGAACTGATCAGCCTGCGGCTGCTGCGCCAGGAAGCCGAGCGGCGTGGCCTGCACGAGGAAGAAGAAACGCGCCGAATCCTCGAGATGGTCCGCACCAATTTCCTCGCCTCCGAGATGATGGAACGCCTGACGGCCGAACTGGAACTCACGGAGGACGACCTGCGCGCCGAATACGAGCGGCAGGTGGAGCAGATGGCCGCCGAGGAGTACCGCGCCCGCCACATCCTGGTCGAGAGCGAGGAGACCGCCCGGGACCTGCTGGCCGAACTCGAGGACGGGGCTTCGTTTGCCGAGCTGGCCGAAACGCATTCAACCGACCCCGGCTCCGCCCAACGCGGAGGTGACCTGGGCTGGTTCGAAGCCGGCCGCATGGTGCCGGCCTTCAGCGATGCCGTGCAGCGCCTGGAACCCGGCGAGACGACGACGGATCCGGTGGAAAGCCGCTTCGGCTGGCACCTGATCCGGCTGGAGGAGACGCGCCCGGTCGACCCGCCGCCCATGGAAGACGTGCGGGCCGAACTGATCGAGATCCTGGAAAGCCGCGCGATCCAGGAAGAGATCGAACGCCTGCGCGAGGCCGCCCGGATCGAGATCCCCGAACGACCGGCAAACTGACCCTGCCCGGGGGCCGGAATCGGCCCCCGGGGTTCAGGCCGACGGCTTCAGGCGAGGTTGTCGCGGATCGCCTGCGACACGGCGTCCAGCTCCGCGGGCACCCGCGTCGGCTGGACCACGCTCTGACTGATCGCGGTGTCCGGGTCCTTGAGGCCATTGCCGGTGAGCGTGCAGACCACGGTGGACCCCGCCGGGATTCGCCCCGAGCGAATGTCGCGCAGGGCACCGGCCAGCGAGGCGGCGGAGGCCGGTTCGCAGAACACTCCTTCCTTCTCCGCCAGCAGTTTCTGCGCGGCCAGGATCTCGTCATCCGCGCATTCGTCGAACCAGCCACCGGATTCCTCGCGCACCTTCCACGCCATGTCCCAGGACTGCGGGTGACCGATGCGGATCGCGGTCGCGACGGTGTCGGGATCGTCCACCATGGCCCCGCGCATGAACGGCGCCGAACCCGAGGCCTGATAGCCCACCATGTGCGGCCGGTTCCCGACCATGCCGCCGCCGGCATACTTGCAGTGCCCCTGGCAGTAGGCGCAGGCGTCGGTCACGTCCTCGCTGCTGCGGGCGGCCATCTCGCTGTAGCCGATCCAGTGTGCGGTGATGTTGCCGGCATTGCCCACCGGCAGGCAGTGATAATCCGGTGCCCGGCCCAGTTCCTCGATGATCTCGAAGGCCGCGGTCTTCTGCCCCTGCAGACGGTACGGGTTGACCGAATTGACCAGGGTCACCGGGGTATTCGAGGCCACCTCCTTGACCAGCCGCATGCCGTCGTCGAAATTCCCGGCGATCTGGATCACCGTGGCCCCGTGCATCATCGCCTGCGCCAGCTTGCCCATCGCGATCTTGCCGTCCGGGATGACCACGAACGCAGTGATCCCCGCGCGGGCGGCATAGGCCGCGGCGGCGGCCGAGGTGTTACCGGTGGAGGCGCAAACGATCGCCCGCGAACCCTCTTCCACCGCGCGGGTGACCGCCATGGTCATGCCCCGGTCCTTGAACGAGCCGGTGGGGTTCAGACCCTCGTACTTGACGTAGATCTCCACCTCGCTGTCCAGCTCGCGGGGAATGTTGTTCAGCCGGATCAGCGGCGTGGCCCCCTCGCCGAGGGAGATCACGCGGGTGTCGTCGTGGACCGGCAGCCGATCGCGGTAGCGGTCGATCAGTCCGGTGTAGCGGTGTCCGTGGGCCATGCGGATTCTCGTGTCGTGGATCGGATCGGTTGGTTGTTCAGAGCGCTTCCATGCGGATACGCGTGATCGGTGTCAGCAGGTGCGGCAGTTGTTCCACCGCCGTGATCGCCTGGTTCATCGCGCCCTCGCGCACGGCGTGCGTCAGCATGATGATGGTCGCCTCGCCCCGCTCCGGGTCGGGCTCGCGCTGCAGGATCGCCTCGATGCTGATGCCATGCTCGCCCAGGATCCGGGTAATGTCGGCCAGTACCCCCGGACGATCCTGGGCACGCAGGCGCAGGTAGAACGAGGTCTGCACATCCTCCAGCGCCAGCACCGGGCGTTCCGACAGCGCGTCCGGCTGGAACGCCAGATGCGGCACGCGATTCTCGGGGTCGGTGGTCAGCGCGCGCACCACGTCCACCAGATCGGCGACCACGGCCGAGGCGGTCGCCTCGGCACCGGCTCCGGCGCCGTAGTACAACGTGGGCCCCACCGCGTCGCCCTGCACCAGCACGGCATTCATCACCCCGTCCACATTGGCGATCAGCCGGCGTTCCGGGATCAGGGTCGGATGCACCCGCAGTTCGTAGCCGTCCGGCATGCGCCGCGCGATGCCCAGATGCTTGATGCGGTACCCCAGCTCCGCGGCGAAGCCCACGTCCTCGCGGGTGATGCCGCTGATGCCCTCGACCGCCACGCGGTCGAACTGCAGCGGGATCCCGAACGCGATGGACGCCAGGATCGCCAGCTTGTGGGCGGCATCGATGCCCTCCACGTCGAAGGTCGGATCGGCCTCGGCGTAACCCAGCGACTGGGCCTCCGCCAGCACGTCCTCGAAGTCACGACCCTTGTCGCGCATCTCGGTCAGGATGAAGTTGCCGGTCCCGTTGATGATCCCCGCCAGCCATTCGATACGATTGCCCGCCAGGCCCTCGCGGATCGCCTTGATGATCGGGATGCCGCCGGCGACCGCTGCCTCGAACGCCACCATCACGCCGCGCGAATGGGCGCGCTCGAAGATCTCGTTGCCGTACAGGGCGATCATCGCCTTGTTCGCGGTGACCACGTGCTTGCCGGCGTCGATCGCCCGCACGACCAGGTCGCGCGGGGCATCGGTTCCGCCCATCAGCTCGACGATCACCTCCACTTCCGGGTCCTCCACCACCGACGCCGGATCGGTGGTCAGGCGGATCCCCGTGGTGTCGCAGTCACGCTCCCGTTCGATGTCGCGGGCGGCGGCCGCCACCACTTCAATGCCGCGGCCGGCGCGCCCGGCGATGTCGGTCCCGTTGCGGGCCAGCACGTTCACCGTGCCGCAGCCCACCGTTCCCAGTCCGAGAATTCCGATCTTTACCGGCGTCATATGATCCTGTTTCCCTGATCGTCCGGATGCACCGCATCCGGGTTTTGGTCTTCGAATGCCTGGTTACGCGGAGGCATCGGCGAGGACGGAATCCGCCCGGAACATCGCCTTGATCCCCCGCAGGGCCTGGCGCGTGCGCTGCTCGTTCTCGATCAGCGAGAAGCGCACGTGATCGTCCCCGTAGGAACCGAAACCAATGCCCGGCGAGACCGCCACCTTCGCGTCCCGCAGCAGTTTCTTGGCGAACTCCAGCGACCCCATCTCGCGATAGGGCTCCGGGATCGGAACCCAGACGAACATGGTCGCCTTCGGCTTCTCCACCGCCCAGCCGAGCTTGTTCAGGCCGTCGCACAGCACGTCGCGGCGCACGCGATACGTCTCGCGGATCTCGTCGACACAGTCCTGCGGCCCTTCCAGTGCGGAGATCGCCGCCACCTGAATGGGCGTGAAGGTGCCGTAGTCGAGATACGACTTGATGCGCGCCAGGGCCGCCACCAGCGTGGGATTGCCGCACATGAATCCGACCCGCCAGCCGGGCATGTTGTAGGTCTTGGACAGGGTGTAGAACTCCACCGCGATGTCCTTGGCGCCCGGCACTTCGAGGATCGAGGGGGCGCGATAGCCATCGAACGCGATCTCGGCATAGGCCAGATCGTGCACGATCCAGATCCCGTGCTCGCGGCAGATCTCCACCACCCGTTCAAAGAACTCCAGATCCACGCACTGCGTGGTCGGGTTCCCCGGGAAGTTCAGGATCAGCATCTTCGGCTTGGGCCAGGAATCGCGGATCGCGCGCTCCAGCTCGGCGAAGAAATCGACGTCCGGCGTCAGCGGCACGTGGCGCACGTCGGCGCCGGCGATCACGCAGCCATAAGGATGGATGGGATACGCCGGGTTCGGCACCAGTACCGCATCCCCCGGCCCCAGGGTGGCCAGCGCAAGATGCGCCAGCCCTTCCTTGGAGCCAATGGTCACGATCGTCTCGGTTTCCGGATCGAGTTCCACATCGAAACGGTCCTGGTACCAGCGGGTGACGGCGCGCCGCAGCCGCGGGATCCCGCGCGACACCGAATAACGGTGGGTGTCGCCGCGCTGTACCGCCTCGGTCAGCTTGTCGACGATGTGCTTCGGCGTCGGCTGGTCCGGATTGCCCATGCCGAAATCGATGATGTCCTCGCCGCGAGCTCGTGCCTCGGCCTTCAACTCGTTCACGATGTTGAAGACGTAGGGGGGCAGTCGCTCGATGCGGGGAAAGACGTCGGTCACGGGTCGATTCCTGATTGGGCCCGGGATCACCGGGCGTAGGCTTTGCGGCGCTGGCGACCGGCGCGATCAGGATACGCGCACCCTGATCCGGCGCGCGCCGGGAAACGGGTCAAACTATAACCCGCACCGGAACCTGTCAACGCATTCCGCCGCAAGGCTTGTTTCGCCACCCGCGCTTTCGCTATGATTCGCGCCCGTTCGTGGCCGGGTGCCACGAGCGCATGTTGAGCCATACGAGGTATGACGACACCCATGGACAGTTGCAGTTGCCGATGCACGAAGGCCGCCGGCGCGGCGGATGACGTGTATCCAGCTGTCCGTCGGACCCGGACCCGCCGCGTCCTCGCCTGAACGAGGCCCCGGAACCCGGTCCGTCGTGACCTGGATACGCGCCGGATCACGGGTTCCCGCACATCATCCCGGTAGTGACCGGGTCGTGCCTGCCCCACCGCCCGCTCCCCGATCGGGGACCTCCGGACGGCCTTCGCATCGTGTTGTTGGTTAATTTCACTGAATCGATGCGAGGAGACCGAAGATGACCGAACTGGCAATGGACACCGTGCAGGATTTCCCCACGGTCACTGAATTCCGCGGCGATCATGCCGCTGGGGGCGTGCACTGGGCCGACATGCGTCCCGACCCCGCCGTGGCGGGTATCCAGGGCGCGCTGGACGCCGGCCAGCTGGCCGCCGCCCGCATGCGCTTCCTCAAGCTGACTGAACGGGCGCAGGCCGAGGTGCTGCAGGCGCTGGATCCCGATACCCTGGCACGGCTCGCAGACCGTCTGCCCAGCCATGGTCTGGCGCAGGCCTGCGAACACCTGGCGGAGTCCGAGCGCCGTGACGTGCTCGGTGCCCTGCCCGGCGGCAAGCGTCACGGCGTGCGCGTGATCCTCGACCACCGCGCGCGTCTGGCCTGAGGCAAAGCCCCGGGCGGACTGCCGGCCGCGGCGATCGCCCGGCCGGCCGACCCGCTCACCCGCAACCAACCATTGCCCCTCCCGCCACCTTGCGACCGTTCATCGCCCGTCATCCCCTGCTCGCCGGGGCCCTGTTCCAGGGTGCACTCATCCCCGTGGCGTTCGCGCTGGCGGCGCTCGCCGGAGTGCCTTTGCTGGGCGCGATGGACTGGAGCATCGAGGCCGTGGCCCTGGGCCTCCTGGTCACCACCCCGATGTTCCTGCTGGTCGCCGTGCTGGGCTGGACCGACCACCCGGCGTTTCGCGACATTCGGGCACAGCTGCAGGAATTCCTGGATCTGCTGTTTCGCGGGGCCCCGGCCGGCTCGGTAGTGCTGATCGCGGTGCTCGCCGGGGTCGGCGAGGAGCTTCTGGTACGCGGCGTGCTGCAGCAGTGGCTGGGTCTGCACCTGCCGCCCGGGGCCGCGATCCTGCTGGCCTCGGTGCTGTTCGGGCTGGCGCACTACGTCAGCCATCTGTACTTCGTGTTCGCCACCCTCATCGGCCTGTATCTCGGCTGGGTCTACCACGTGACCGAGAACCTGGTGGTGGTGATGATCGCGCACGCGGCCTACGACTGGGCGGTCATCCGCTGGTATCTGGCCCGCCCCGCCTGAGGCGTACGCGAACGCGTCCGCGCTACTCTGCCGGATCGCGGGCGTGCGCCTGCAGCACGTCCAGCGGGATGATCGCCAGGGTTTCCTCGTGGGTCGCCCGCAGATACACCCCCGGCGCCACACCGGCCCGATACGCCTCCACCCAGCGGCCGGCGCACAGGCACCACCGGTCTCCGGGCTTGAGCCCGGGGAAGCCGAAGGCCTCCATCGGCGTCACCAGATCGTTGCCCTGCGCCAGGGAATAATCCAGAAACGCCTGCGTCACTTCGGCACAGACCGTATGGATGCCGGTGTCGTCGTGTCCGGTGGCACAGCGCCCGTCGCGATAGAACCCGGTCACCGGGTCGCGGCCACAGGGCTCGAGTTCCTCACCGAAGACATTGCGCGAGGCAAAGGGCTGCATTGATGGCTCCCTGAGTACGGATTCAGATTCACAAGGATACCCGATCTGCGCACGGCGTTTCGCGCAACCGGACTCGCCGGGCGGATCCGGCGCGATTGCACCGGGCGAATTTCCATCTCCATAATGAGCCAATGGCGATCGGGCACCAGGCAGGGATCAAGGATGAAAACGGATCAACATCAATACGGGCCCGACGATACACTGGTCATCGATTACCGCAGCCTGATCGAGGACCACCCGCACATCATCACGGTCTACCGGCCCGACACCACCATCCTGTTCGCCAATCGCATGGCGCGGGAATACTTCGGGGCGGATCTGGTCGGCCGGCGCTGGATCGAGGATTTGCCCCCCCCCCGAACACCAGGAGGCCAACCTCGCCGACCTGGCGCGCTTCACGCCGGAACAGCCGGTCCGGATCATCGAAAACCCGGTCATTCGGGCGGACGGTACCCGGCGCTGGGTCGAATGGACCTCCCGCGCCTTCTTCGACGAGCACGGGCGGCTCACCCACCTGCAGACCCTGGGCATCGACTCCACCGAGCGCCACCAGGCCCGCGAAGCGCTGGAACAGCGCGAGGCCGAACTTGCCGAGGCGCAACGCATCGCCCATCTGGGTTCCTGGATCTCGGATTTCGAAAACGACGAGATCCGCTGGTCGGACGAGGTCTATCGCATCTTCGGCATGACCCGGGATCAGTGGGGTGCCAACCACGAATCGTTCATGGCGGCCGTTCACCCCGACGACCGGGAGCGGGTCCAGCAGGCGATCAATGCCTCCCTGCGTCCGGACGGTCCGGAATATGACATCGAACACCGCATTCGCCGCCCGGACGGCACCACGCGGGTGGTCTATCAGCGTGGCACCGTGCGTTTCGACGAGCAGGGCCGTCCACGGCGCATGGCCGGAATCGTGCACGACATCACCGAACGCCGCGAGACCGAAGACCGGCTGCAATACCTGACCTGGCACGACCCCCTGACCGGGCTGCCCAACCGCGAACTGTTCCTGCAGCGTCTGAACGAAAGCATGGAATACGCCCGCGACCGCGGTTCGCCGTTGCTGATCCTCCATCTGGGCCTCGACCGCTTCAAGGGGATCAACGAGGGGCTCGGCCACGCCGCCGGCGACGCACTGCTGCAGCGGGTCAGCCAGCGTCTGGCAGGCGCCCTCGAGGAAGGCGACACCCTGGCCCGGATCGGTGGCGACGAATTCGGCATCGTGCTGGGCCACAGTGCCGAGGCCGAAACCCTGGTCCGCCAGGCGGCCGGATTGGTGGATCATTTGAAGGAACTCTTCGCGATGGATGGCGAAGAGGTCTACGTTCCCGGCTCGGCCGGGGCGGCCCTCTACCCCGACGATGGCAGCGAACCCGAGGAGCTGCTGCGCCGCGCGGGTGCCGCCATGGATCAGGCCAAACGGGAAGGCGGTAACGGACTGCGTTTCTGCTCCGGCGAACGCAACACCACGGCGCGTGCACGGGTCGCCCTGGAAGGCCAGCTCCGGCGCGCCGTCTACCGGCAGGAAGGCTTCTTCCTGCACTATCAGCCGCGGGTCGAGGCCGGGAACGGGGGCATTACCGGTCTCGAAGCCCTCCTCCGCTGGCAGGATCCCAACGGACAGGTGCTGTCGCCGGGGACCTTCATCCCGGTACTGGAAGAAACCGGACTGATTCGGGAACTGGGCGAATGGATCCTGCGCGAGGCCTGCCTCCAGCATCAGCGCTGGAAGGCCAGCGGACTGCCCTCGCCGCGGATCTCCATCAACCTGGCCGCCCCGCAGTTCCGTGACCGGGACCTGCCGCGGCGGATCCGCCGGATCCTCGCCGAAACCGGCACGCCGGCCGATGCGCTGGAGCTCGAGGTGACCGAGAGCATGTTGATGGCCGACATTCAGCGGGTCATCCACACCCTGGGGGCATTTCGCGACATGGGGCTGCGGGTGGCCCTCGACGACTTCGGCATCGGGTACTCGTCACTCGCCTACCTGCAGCGTTTCCCGCTGGACGTGCTCAAGATCGACCGCAGCTTCGTGCGCGACCTCGACAATGGCGGCAGCGGCGAGGCCATCGTGCGTACGGTCCTCAGCCTTGCCACAAACCTGAACTTGGAGACCGTCGCCGAAGGGGTGGAAAACATCGGACAGCAGCGTTTCCTGGAAGCCGCCGGCTGTGACACGCTCCAGGGGTTCCTGCTCGCCCGCCCGGCCCCCGCGGCACAGTGCGCCGGGCTGCTCGCGCGGGGCGTCATTACCCCGGACAAACCCTGACCCGCGCACCGCCCCCCGGTCACGCCCTCGCCCGAGCATCGGCCGGCGGAATCAGGCTTCCGGGCGCATGTGCGGGAACAGCAGCACGTCGCGGATGGAGCTGGAGTCGGTCAGCAGCATCACCAGGCGGTCGATCCCGATGCCCTCCCCGGCAGTGGGCGGCAGGCCGTACTCCAGGGCACGGATGAAGTCGGCATCGAAGTGCATCGCCTCGTCGTCACCGGCGTCCTTCTCCGCGACCTGCTCGCGGAAACGCTCGGCCTGATCCTCGGCGTCGTTGAGCTCGGAGAACCCGTTGGCGATCTCGCGCCCGCCGACGAACAGCTCGAAGCGGTCGGTGACGAACGGGTTGTCGTCGTTGCGCCGGGCCAGCGGCGAGACCTCGGTGGGATAGGCGGTGATGAACGTCGGGTCGTGCAGCTGATTCTCGGCGGTGGCCTCGAACAGCTCGGTCCACAGCTTGCCAAGCCCGACCCCCGGCTTCACCTCGATGCCCTTGCGCTCGCAGTGCGCACGCACGCGCTCGATGTCGTCCAGGTCGGCGTCCGCGATGTCGTCGTTGTGGGCGAGGATCGCCTCGCGCACGGTCATGCGCGCGAACGACCGGCCGAACTCGTAGGTCACGCCCTGGTATTCCACGGTGGTGGTCCCCAGCACGTGCTCGCACAGCCCGCGCAGCAGCGCCTCGGTGCGATCCATCAGCGCATGGTGGTCCACGAAGGCCTCGTAGAACTCCAGCATGGTGAACTCGGGGTTGTGCCGCGTGGACAGCCCCTCGTTACGGAAATTGCGGTTGATCTCGAAGACCTTCTCGAACCCGCCCACCACCAGGCGCTTGAGGAACAGCTCCGGGGCCACGCGCAGGTACAGCGGCATGTCCAGCGCATTGTGGTGGGTGACGAACGGACGTGCAGTGGCCCCGCCCGGGATCACCTGCATCATCGGGGTCTCCACCTCGAGAAAACCCGCGTCCTCGAAGTAGTCACGGATGAAGCGGATGATCCGCGTACGCCGCCGGAACAGCTCGCGCGATTCCGGACTGGTGATCAGGTCCACGTAGCGCTGGCGGTAGCGCGCCTCCTGATCGGTCAGGCCGTGGAACTTCTCCGGCAGCGGCCGCAGGGCCTTGGTCAGCAGGCGGAATTCGGTCAGGTTGACGGTCAGTTCGCCGGTCTTCGTGCGGAACAGCGTACCGCGCGCGCCGACGATGTCGCCCAGATCCCACTGCTTGAAGGCCGCATACCCCCCTTCCGGCAGGGCATCGCGCTGCACGAACAGCTGGATGTCCCCGCTCATGTCCCGCAGGCGCACGAAACTGGCCTTGCCCATCACCCGTTTGCCGATCATGCGCCCGGCCACGCAGACCTCGATGCCCCCGGCCTCCAGCGCCTCGCCCTCGGTCTCGCCATGCGCGGCATGCAGCTCGCCCGCAAGGGCATCACGGCGGAAGTCGTTGGGGAAGGCGTTGCCGGCCGTGCGCAGCTCGTCGAGCTTGGCGCGGCGCTGCGCGATCAGCTTGTTCTCGTCGGTTGTTTCGGTCATCGAGGGTTTTCCGGGGGTTACAGCCCGCTCTTCAGGCTGGCTTCAATGAAGGAATCGAGGTTGCCGTCGAGCACGCCCTGGGTGTTGCCGACCTCCACGCCCGTGCGCAGATCCTTGATCCGCGACTGGTCCAGGACATAGGAACGGATCTGGCTGCCCCAGCCGATGTCCGACTTGGTCTCTTCCTGCGCCTGTTTGGCCGCGTTCTGCTCCTGGATCTTCTGCTCGTACAGCTTGGCCCGCAGCTGGTTCATCGCCATCTCGCGGTTCTTGTGCTGCGAGCGTCCGGCCTGACAGGCGGCCACGATGCCGGTGGGTTCGTGGGTGATGCGCACCGCCGAATCGGTGGTGTTGACGTGCTGCCCGCCGGCCCCGGAGGAACGGTAGGTATCCACGCGCAGATCGGACGGATCGATCTCGATCTCGATGTTCTCGTCCACCTCGGGCGAGACGAACACCGACGCGAACGAGGTATGGCGGCGGTTGCCGGAGTCGAACGGCGACTTGCGCACCAGGCGGTGGACGCCGGTCTCGGTGCGCAGCCAGCCGAATGCATGGTCGCCCTCGACACGCACCGTCGCGCTCTTGATCCCCGCGGTCTCCCCCTCGGAGAGCTCGGTGACCTCCACCTTGAAGCCCTTGCTCTCGGCCCAGCGCAGATACATCCGCAGCAGCATGTTGGCCCAGTCCTGCGCCTCGGTGCCGCCGGAACCGGCCTGGATGTCGACGTAGGCATTGGCCTCGTCCATCTCGCCGGAGAACATGCGGCGGAACTCCAGGGCCTCGACGCGTGCGGTCAGCCCCGCGACATCCGCCTCGACCGAAGACACGGTTTCCGCGTCATCGTCGGCCTCGGCCATCTCCAGCAGTTCGCGACTGTCCTTCAGTGCATCCGTGATCTCGCGGATGTTGAGGACGATGCCCTCCAGCTGGGCCCGTTCCTTGTTCAGGGCCTGGGCCTGCTCCGGTTGATTCCAGATGTCCGGGTTTTCTTCCAGCTCGCGCTGGACTTCTTCCAGCCGTTCTTCCTTGCCAGCGTAGTCAAAGATACCCCCTCAGGCCGTCGATGCGGCCTTGCAGGTCTTCGATCCGGCTGTAGAGCGGACTCAGTTCCATGGTGTTTCCCCGTGCGGAAAAAGCCCGGGAGTATACCAAGCCCGGCCGCCTGCGTGGTATCACTCATGCATGGAGTTACAGACCGGGCCACGGCATCCGCCGGCGCCACAGCGCCCAGGTATCGCGTCCGCGCAGTATGCGACGCGGGCCCTCCGCCGGTGGCAGCAGTGGATCCTCGATCTCCAGACGCCCGGTTCGGCCGAAGCGCAGGCCGGCGGCGCGCGGGGCGATGACCTCGAGCACCAGCGAGGACAGCAGCTCGGCCATGCGTTCCGGGCTCGCCGGACCGTCCAGCGAATCCATCACGATCACGTCGCCACCCGACGCCGGATCGGGATTCCAGTCCGCCCCCGCGGTCTCCGCCAGCCAGCGGGCGTGGATGCCGCCACCGGCGATCTGCACGGCCGGCGCGACGGGCGGCGGGTCGCCCGGCGACCAGAACCACAGCCCCTGCACCGGGTCCAGACCACTCTGTTCGCGCTGCTGGTTGACCGGATGCTGGAACCAGGCCATCTGGATCGCGTTGCCCAGCACCTGCAGGCTGCGGGCGGCCTCGCTGTCCAGGCCGGCGGCCGGCATCGGCCGGCCCCAGCCCGCCGACGGGCTGCGGGCGCCGTCGGCACCCGCGGCGGCCATCGACAGCAGCCACAAGCCCTGCGGCGACTGATCCAGCCGCGCCCCGACCTTTTCCAGCTCCGGTGCGGCGGCCGCCCAAAGGGCCTCCCGATCGGTATCGGCGACCCCGTCCACCGGGCGGGCGGTCAGGTCCCGCATGCCGGCATTCAGTGCGACCGGACTGGCCAGCCAGGTACGCAAGGCGGACCCCGTCTCTCCTCCGTTTCCGGGTTCGGTATATCCCAGCGCCTGCGCGAGGGTCCGCTCCCAGCCGGGCGGTTCGTCCGGTCGCACCCCCGTGACGGTTTCAGCGGGCGTCGCCGCGCGCGAACGCGCGAGCAGCTGCCGCAGCCAGCGTACCGCCAGCCCGCCGCCCCCGGCGGCGCGTGCCGCCACCAGGGCATCGCGCAGCCCCGGCACCAGAATCCGCACGTCGCTCATCGCAGCCACCTCCGCGGAACAGCCAACCGCGCGCTTTCGTCTCTCATGCAAGTCCCCCTCGGATGAACCCGGGCATGGTAGCAGCCGAGCGCGGCGATCATGGAGAAGCCACGCAGCCAGGGTCTATGCTTTACGAAAGAATCGACCGCAACGCGGTCCGGGAGCCCGACATGGGAACCGCAACTCAACACGTTTCATCCGCCCGCAACGGCTTGCGCGCCGCGGGTACCCTGCTGATCGCGGCGCTGTGGCTGTTCGTCGGTGCGGCGCCGGCGGAAGACTACCCCGCGGATTCGCAGATCGAGTGGAACAGCTTCGACCCCGAACTGTTCGACCGGGCCGAGGATCAGAACCAGCCGCTGTTCTTCTACTTCCACGGGCAATGGTGCACCTGGTGCATCGACTTCCAGAACGAGTCGCTGGAAAACCCCATGGTCGTGGACATCCTGAACGAGGAGTACATCCCGGTCCTGATCGACCTGGATCGGCGCGCCGACCTCTTCACGCGCTATGGCGGCCGCGGCCTGCCCTTCGTGGTCATCACCACCCCGGACGATGACGTGATCTCGCGCTTCACCGGGCATATCCGCGCCGACGGCCTGTACCGGATCCTGGAGCGCCAGCAGCGGGTGGTGTCGGTGACGGGGCGCGAGGAAACCCCCGCCGAGGAGCCGATCACCACGGTCGGCGGTTTTCTTGAGATGCTCGACCAGGTGTACGTCGCCGACGCTGACCGCCTCAGCGGCAGCGCGCTGTTCGGCACCCTGAGCAAGCGCCCGCAACCCTGGACCTACCGCTTCCTGCTGGATCAGGAGGAATGGACCGGGCGCATGCCGGGTCTGCTGGATCAGGTGGCCGAAGACCTCCACGACCCTGTGGATGGCGGCTTCTTTTTCTTCTATGACTTCGACCAGCGCGACCCGGACCGGGCCCTGGAGACCTCCAAACGCCTGGATCAGAATGCCGCGTTCCTGTGGCTGTTCGCCCGCGCCTGGGAAGAAACCGGCGATGAACGCTACCGCGAGATCGCGGAAGACGTGATCCGCTGGCTGCGCGATGCGATGTGGGACGAGGACCAGCGGCGCTTCGGCAACTCCCAGTACGCCGACAATGCCTATTACCGACTGGATCCGGATGAACGCCGCGCCACCGATCCGCCGCGGGTCGACCGCACGACCTACGCCCATACCTCGGGGCAGGCCATCGCGGCACTGGCCGCCAGTGCGCGGATCTTCGACGATGACGAGCTGTTCGCGTGGGCCGACACCGCCCTGCGCGGCGTGGATGCCTATCTGGGCATCCCGGCCGTTTTTCTGCATGCGGTCACCGACGAGGGCCAGCCCGAACTGGAAGGCTATCTGCCCGCGCAGATCTGGCCGGAAATCGCCCGTCTGGAACTGCGCCGGGCCGCCCGGGCGCTGGAGCGCGATCCGACGGACACCGCCGCCGGCGAACCCGACCCGCAGGCGCGCCTGGACCGGCTGCAACCGTTCTTCAACGAGGATCTGAACGCTCATGCCGAACGGCTGGGCGGGGAACTCGAACCCTGGACCGAGGTGCCCACCCAGGCCGCACTGGCCTGGTGGCTGCATTACCTGCCGGCGGAGGCGGTGGCGGCCAGCCACGTGGACCCGGCGGCCGTGGAAGGCCAACTGCAGATCCATCCGGGTGCCGACCCCGATGACATCGCGCTCGGATTCGACGCCCTGCAGCGCGGCATGCCGGGCGAGGATTAAGAAGTGATCATTCTCCGCCCCCGGCCGACGCGGAGGGGTCCTCCCGGGCCTCCAGGCGCTGGCGCAAACGCTCCGCGTCGGCCCCGGTGCGCACCTCCAGCACCTCGATGCCTTCGCCCCCGACCTCCGGGGGCGGAGCATCGGACCAGGGATCCGGATCCAGGTGTCCGCTCTGGTAGGCCCAGCCCAGATAGCCAAGGTTGGCCAGCAGCAACGCAAAAACCGTCCAGCGCATCATTCCCCCGCCCTCCCCGTCCGTGACTCGTCCGCCAGCTCCAGCCCGGCGAGCACCGCCAGCCCGTCCAGCACGGGCCGGGGATCCGTTCTGACCGGCCCCGGCAGATACTCCATCAGCATCCGGGCATCCCCCCCCGTCAGCCGGCAGACCGGCACACACGACCCCACCGCACACCCTGCGACCCCCTCCTCGGGGTACGGGGTGTCCGCGAGCGATTCACGGCCGGCCGCCACCACGGCCGCCACGCCCGCCGCCCAGGCCGTGGCCCAGCCCCGGTCCAGTGCCGCGGCCGTACTCTGCCCCGGCGAGCGCTCGGGCCACGGATCAAAACCGGCGCCCGGCGCACGCGGGGCGATGCGGTCGCTCAGCAGCTTCTGCATCCCGGCCCAGCCGCCGTGCAGCCCCGGCAGGATGTAACCCCCGAGATGCACACCGTCGGCGCGCAGCACGTCCACGGTGACGGCGGTTCCGGCATCCACCAGCACCACCGGCTGCCCCGGGTCGCGCGCGCGCGCCGCCAGCAGGGCACAATAACGATCCACGCCCAGCTGGCCGTGGGCATACCGCGACACCAGCACGCCCGACTGCGCCGCCGCCCCGGGGCCCACGCCGGACTCCGCCTCCAGACGGGGTTCCACCTCCTCGACCGTCAGACCGGGCCAGGCCGTGGCCAGGGCCTCGCGCAGGCGCTGCGAGCGCTCCGGTGCCCCGACCCGCGCCAGCCATGCGGCCACCGGCGGAACCGCCACCGTCCGCGCCAGCTCCGCCACGCCGGCCGCGATATCGGCGTCGGCACCGCTGGCCTGTTCCACCCCGGACGCGTCGCGCAGGGACCATTTGAGGCGGCTGCTGCCCAGATCCAGCAGTAGCGTCAGGCCCGGGTTCCCGTCACTCGGCATGATTCCACCTGCGCACGCTGACCTCTCCGGAATGCAAAGCCTGTTCCTCGCCCCGTTCCCCGCTTTCTTCGCCGCGCACCCGGAGCGTTCCGGCCTGCGGATCGATCCCCAGCGCGAGGAAGCGCTCGCCGGTCTCCAGGCGTTCCACGCGCTGCCCGGCCAGCACATCCACGGCGCCCAGCCGCTCGCCAGCCTGACTCAGACCGTGTGCCATCAGCCATGGATGCGCCTCGAGCAAACCGGCAGCGAGGCGCCCCGCCAGTTCCAGCCAGCCCGGCGGCGGGACACCCTGCGCGGCCAGGTCCGTCACCGCACGCCCCAGCTGCAGACGCTGCGACCCGGCGCGGTTCAGTCCCACTCCCGCCACCAGGCGCCCGCCGACCCCGTTCGCGACACGCGGCGCCTGCTGCTCGACCAGGATGCCCCCCAGCTTGGCTTCGCCGACCACCAGATCATTGGGCCATTTCAGGCCGACGGCGGCGTAGCCCAGTTCGTGCAGGGTCTCGCCGAGCACCAGTCCGGCGCCCACCGGCCACGCCGGCGGCACCTGCTCACCCGGTTCCAGCGGCCACGCCACGGACAGTGCAATGCCGTCTTCCGGGTGCCCGACCCAGTCCCGGCCACGACGGCCCCGACCGGCGGTCTGCTCGCGCGCCAGACACACCCGTCCGGCCCGCGGCAGCGCCTCGGCGGACACGTCCTCCAGGAGATAGCGGCTGGTGGAATCCACCCGATCCAGGACTTCCACCCGGGCCGGCCCCGCGTGCGCGGATTCATCGCGCAAAAGGCCTTCCAGCGCCGTGGTTTCCGGCCTCATAATGGCGGCAGTCGAAGAGAAGGCGGTCATGGGGATCGGCAGATCGACGGGAGAACCGGCTTGAACACGGTCCATCATCTTACGGCGTTGCGCAGGGGGTTGTCCGCCCTGACCCTCGTGGTCGGGTCACTGGCCCTGACAGGGGGTCTCTCGGCCCCGGTACCGGCGCAGGCCGATTTCTACACCTGGATCGATGACGATGGCGCTCGCGTCATCAGTGACGAACCGCCCGAACACGGCGACTACGAGGACGTTCCCGGTCCCTCGTCCACGCGCGGCAACACGGCCACCGGCGGTGACGACGGCTGGTCGCCGACCGAGATCTTCGTCTTCGAGGGGCCCGACGGCGAACGTCTGGTCACCAACCTGCGCAATCAGGGGCCCGGCATGGAGCTGATCGCCCAGTACGGCCGTCCGCCGGCGCGCGCCCGCTGCGGCCGCAACGCGCAACGGGCGATGGCCAGCGGCGGCGGGGAATACGCCGACATCATCCACGACGCCGCCGGCCGCGAAGGCGTGGATCCGGAACTCGTCCTGTCGGTGATCCACGTAGAGTCCTGCTTCGATCCCGAGGCCGTGTCACGGGTGGGCGCCCACGGGCTGATGCAGCTGATGCCGGCCACCGCGGCGGAGCTGGGTGTGACCGACCGTTTCGATCCGGTCCAGAACATCCACGGCGGGGTACGCTATCTGGCCGCCATGCTGCAGCGCTTCGACGGCGACCTGGACCTGGCCCTGGCGGCCTACAACGCAGGTCCGGGTGCGGTGGAACGCCATGGCGGCGTCCCGCCCTACGAGGAAACCCGCGAATACATCCGCCGCATCGGTCGGCACTACAACGGCGACCAGCCGCTGGTCCGCGCCGGCTCCGGCTGACGTCGCTTCAGCGCCGCTCGCGCCCGCAGTTCCAGCACTGGGTGAACTGCGGCTCGATCCGCTCGCCGCAGCTCGGGCAGGTCCATTCGGTGGCGTCACCCACCGGATCGCCCTCGAGATATTCCATCACCAGTTCCCGCGCCTCGGTGGCCTGCTCCTCGTGCACCACCACGATGCGCGCCCAGCACTCGTTCGGCGGGATCTCGCCCGAGGCGCCATAGAGCCCGGCCTGATGCACGTGGGCGGGGATCCCCGCGTCGTTGAGCATGCCGCCGATGAACTCGGCCATCACCGGATCGGCGTTGTGGTAGACGGTCTTCATGGATCAGTGTTTCCCATGCCCGCCCGGCGGCGCTACTGGACCGTGCCCTGGTTGGCGGCCTGGAAGTACTCCATGGCCTTCTGGATGGCGTACATCGGCCCGTCATCCATCGCCTCGCGGGTGTGCGGCAACTGGATATCGGCGTGGTACTTGCGAAGCGCCAGCACGTGGATCGGCAGCTCGCGACCGAACTTGTCGTTGGCGTAGTTGAAGTGCTGCGCCAGTCCCAGCACCAGATGCACCCGATCGTTCGCCTCCAGCGACTCGGGCGACACCGAGACCTCCGGCATCTGCCCGACCTGCCCGGTGACCTGCACCTCAATCACACGGTCGCCGTCCGCCGGCGCCGGGCGCTCCGCCTCGTCGGTCACCAGCTTCAGGTTCTCGGAGAGATCCAGATACCCCTTGTTCAGGATGTGCTGGTGGGGCTGGAACACCTTGCTGGACATGTTCACCGCCCACAGCTCGAGGATCTCCTTGAGATCCTGCGCCGGCTGGGTGTCACCCAGGGCGAACAGCTGCTGCGCGTAGAGGATGTCCCACACCCACACCTGCCCGTATTCGGGCAGCTCGTCGCCGGATTCGTCCACCGAGACCGTCTGCAGCTCGGGCTGCTCGGCGTCGGGGGCATGCAGGGTGAGGGTGAAGGTGGCCAAGGAACTGCTCCAGTCTGACGTTTTCCCCATTGTAGCGATGCGACGCCGACCGCGGGGAGATCTTTCATCCCGCCCGGGGCCTTCGCGCCGGTTGCAGGGCCCGCCACAGCCGCCAGCCGAGCAGCACCGCCAGCACTGCGGCATACATCCCCACCTCGACGTAGTCCGCGCCGCGGGTCAGCCACAGCACGTGCAGGATGGCCAGAACGCCCGCCGCATAGGCCAGGCGGTGCAGACGCGGCCACCAGCGCCGCAACCGCCGCTGCGCACCCCGAGTGGAGGTCAGCGCCAGCACCAGCAGGATCAGCCAGGCGGCAAAGCCGACCGTGACATACGGCCGGTGACGGATGTCGTCCAGGATCAGCACCCAGTCAAAGAACAGATCCAGCCCGACCCAGACCAGCAGATGCGCGCTGACCCAGGCAAAGGCCACCAGCCCGAGCATCCGCCGCAGCGCGCTGATCCAGGCCAGGCCCGTCCACTGGCGCAGCGGCGTGACCGCCAGTGCCACCAGCAGCGCGATCATCGCGTGGGTGCCGGTATCCGCCAGCAGCCGCTCGATCGGGTTGACCCCGAGACCGCCGAACCACCCGGCCGCGCGCAGCGCGATCCACACCCCCGGCGCCAGCGAGGCCGCCAGCACCAGAGTCCACACCCCGCGCGGAGGCCGGGCCGATGCGCGCCGGCGCCTTTCCACTCAGAACTTCTCGGTCAGGTCCATTCCGGCATACATCGAGGCAACTTCTTCCCCGTAGCCGTTGAACATCTCGGTGCGCCGGCGGCGGAATTCGCCGATGCGCCGCTCGGTGGCCTGCGACCAGCGCGGGTGGTCCACGTCGGGGTTCACGTTGCTGTAGAAGCCGTACTCGTTCGGCTGCATGCGGTTCCACGAGGTCGGAGGTTCGTCCTCGACGAAGCGGATGCGCACGATCGACTTGATGCTCTTGAAGCCGTATTTCCACGGCACCACCAGGCGGATCGGCGCCCCGTTCTGGTTGGGCAGCACATGGTCGTACATCCCCACCGAAATGATCGTCAGCGGATGCCACGCTTCGTCCATGCGCAGCCCTTCCACGTACGGCCACTCGAGCACGCTGCGACGCTGCCCCGGCAGGTTGTCCGGATCATGGATGCTCTCGAAGGCGACATAGCGGGCGCTGCCGGTCGGCTCGGCACGGTCGATGATGCGGTTGAGCTCGAAACCGATCCACGGGATCACCATCGACCAGCCTTCCACGCAACGCAGGCGGTAGATCCGCTCCTCCAGCGACCAGGGGTCGATGAAATCTTCCAGCGCATACTCCCCGGGGTTGTCGCAGAGCCCCTCCACGCGGATGCTCCAGGGGTCGGTCTGCAGCTTGTCGGCCAGACGATGCGGATCGTCCTTGCCGGAGCCCAGCTCGAAGAAGTTGTTGTAGGTGGTCGCGTCCTCGAACGGGGTCAGCGATTCGTCGGTGGAGAACTCGCCCGGCTCCGCGTCCAGGGGCTTCAGCTCGTCGCGCAGATCGGCACCCGCCGGGCCCGCAAGCCCCAGGGCCCCCAGGCCCAGCCCCGCCCCGAGGGCCAGACCGCCCTTCATGAACTCGCGGCGGCGCCGGTAGACCGCCTCGGGCGTCACCTCGCTGCGCGGGATGTCACTGCGCCGGCGCACTCGTATCAGCATGGGGTCTTCCTCGTCCGGGGATCTGAACCAATCGACCCCGCAGCGGCGTGTGAGTTCGCGCGCCCGGACAATACCGACCAGGCCGCGAAGCGCCCACCCCGTCATTGCGAGGAGCCGAAGGCGACGCGGCAATCGGCCGAAGCGGGCTGCACGCCGGAACCGGTGACCCTGGATGGAGATCGCCACGTCGCTAAGCGACTCGCGATGACGGGGAAAAGGAGGGCCATGCGAATCGCGATGACGGGGACGCGAATGGCGTCGCGCGAACATGAACGGGGGCGGGTGCGTAAACGGGTTCGCGAACCGGTGCGGGTGCGGGTACGAATCAAACGATCGCGCCGGGTCCGGTCACCACGGGATCCGCGAAGCACCACTGTTATCATGTTTCACCGTCGAATCACGGAGACCGCCATGAGCCGCACAGAACCCGCCCATCGAGACATCCCGGTCAACCTTGTCACCGGCTTCCTCGGGGTCGGCAAGACCACCACCATCCGCGCCCTGCTGGCCCAGCGTCCGCAGGACGAACGCTGGGCGGTACTGGTCAACGAATTCGGCGAGATCGGCGTGGACGGCGGCCTGCTGGCCGACACCGGCGTGCGCACCGAGGAGATCCCCGGCGGCTGCCTGTGCTGCGTCTCCGCGCAGATGTTCACCGTGGGCCTCAACCGCCTGATCCGCCAGCAGCGTCCCGACCGCATCCTGATCGAGCCCACCGGCCTCGGGCATCCGGCCGAGATCATCCGCACCCTGACCGCCCCGCCCTACGACACCGCGCTGGATCTGCGCGCGACCGTCACGGTGATGGACGCGCGCCACCTGGCCTCGCCGCGCCATCGCGAGCACCCCAACTGGAACGACCAGATCGCGGTGGCCGACGTGCTGATCGCGAACAAGGCCGATGCCTGGAGCGAGGCCGACCGCGAGGCCCTGCATGCGTTCGTGGCCGGCCTGCCAGCTCCGCGCCCGCGGGTGATCGAGACCCGCGAGGGGCACATCGATGCGGCGCTGCTGGACGCCCCGCGCCTGGAGCACGGCGGCGCCCTGTTCCCGGAGGCCCGGGCATACCTGTCCGCGACCGCGGACGATGGCCATGACCACGCACACGACCATGGGCATGAGCACGAACATGACCATGCGCCCGCAGCCGACGCGAGTGACTGGGTGGTGATCGACAACCGCGGCGACGGATTCGTCGGCCGTTCATGGCGCTTCCCGACGTCCACCGTGTTCGATCACGCGGCGCTGGAGGCCCTGATACAGGAACAGGACGCGGACCGCCTCAAGGGCGTGCTGCAGACCGAACGCGGCTGGCAGCAGATCAACCGGGTGGAGCGCGATGGCGGCCTGGAAGCGCTGGCGGCGCCCCCGGAGACCACCCCGCCCCGTCTGGAACTGATCCGTGCCGAAAGCGGCGACCGCGGCGGCCGCAAGGAGCTCGAGGCGCTCAACGCCGTGGACCGCGCCCTGCGGCGCGCCGCCCGACTGCCCGCGGACGACGACTGAGCCGCCAACGCCCCGTTCAGGCCCCGGGGTCTACTGCAGACCCGGGGCCTACTGCGGACCGGGCGGCACCTCGCGGTCGCTGAACTCCGCGCGGTAGAACCACTCGTTCCCCGGCAGGCTGTTGGGGTTGGGGAACACGATGAAACCGTCCTCCGGCGCGCGCACCTCGGTCCCGTCGGCGCGCACGCCGATCAGATCACCCCGGGTCAACGGATCGAAACTCTTCCACTCGCGGGCGAAGGCATCATCCGGGTGGTCGCGGTCGATGACCTCCACCAGGCGCAGCACCTCGGGGTCGGCCTGCCCGGGCGTGGCGCGCTGCGGCAGCATCGCCAGCTGGGCCAGCGCGTTGATGATGGCGTTGCACGCCACCTCCGGCGCCTGCGGGTCGTCGTGCTGGCCGCATTCCAGGGTCACCCCGTAGCCGCCCTGGCTGCGCATGTACTCGGTGGTGCCGATGCCGTAGCTCGGATCGGTGGACAGGATCTGCGCCCGGTGGCTCGCGTTGGGGTTCTTCATGCGCTTCTCCACCCCGCGCGCATAGGTGTCCAGCCAGCCCTCCACCATGCGCCGCGGTCCCAGGCAGGCCGCCAGCGCCTGTTCCTCGGCCGCCTGCGCAAACGGCTCCAGCTCGCCATCGTTGTCACGCGGGCCGAGCATGATGAACGGCTGCCCGCCGGTGTGGAACGAGTGCAGGTCCAGCAGCACGTCGTGCGCCGCCAGCAGCGGACACAGCCGGTTGGCGATACGATCCTCGAAATCCTGCGGATCCTCGGTCACCCGCAGGTTGCGATTGAGATTGCGCTCGCCCATGCGCTGGTTGCGCTGCACCGCCAGCGGGTTGGTGCGCGGCACCAGCGTGAGCGTGCCGCGCAGCAGCTCGCGTTCGCCGGATTCCAGTTCCGCCTGCAGCCGCTCGGTCGCCTCGGTGCCGCACAGCTCGTTGCCATGCACCGCACCCAGCACGATCAGGCGCGGCCCGGGCTCCAGGCCGTGGAAGGTGACGGATTTCAGCGCCGTGGGCTGACCGGACATGCGCACACTCCTGCTTGCGTGGAAAAGGCGCAGTCTAGCGACCGTCCCCGCGATCCTCCAGCCACAGGATCAGTCCCGCGTGGTGCAGAGGATTGCTCTCGATGCCCCGCCCCGGCTCCAGCGGATAGTCGGCCAGCGCGGACTCCAGATCCGCATCCGCGGCGGCGTGTTCGGCCGTCAGCTGCAGCACGGCGGTGGTGCCCGACGGGCGGTGCACGGCCGGATGGAAACGCTCGGCGATCATGCCCGGCAGCGGCGGGTCCTCGGTGGTGCGGAACCCGTCCTCGCCGGAGAAACGCGTCCAGGCGGTCCGCAGCAGGGCGCGCACCCGCTCGCCGTCGCCGCTGTCAGTGGCGGCGTCCCAGTCGTGCAGGCCGCGGGCCACGTACGCGTAGTCCGGCAGCGTGGCCGGGCCGGCCTCCTCCGCGGGCAGGCCCAACAGCGCCGGCAGATCCTCCGGCTCGTCGGCGCGTGCCGCCAGCCAGTCGCGCACGTCCCGGCCCATGGCCGCGTACTCCTCGCCCAGGTCCTGGCGCACCGCTTCGGCCAGCGCCGACAGCAGCAGCCCGTGGGCGCCGGTCAGCACCTTCTCGTCACGCGGCAGGCCGCGCTCCTGACGTGCCTCGATCAGCGCCTTGCGCCCCCGGTCGACGTAGTCGCGCACCCGCTCCTCGTCGAGGCCGAAGCGCTCGCCCAGGGCTGCGGTGTCCATCCGGTCGGCCGGCAGATGCCCCGCACTGAACGCAGGTGCGCCGTCCATGCCGAAGCGTGCCCGCACCAGCTCCGGCTCGGGGTGATCCTCCAGCGCGGCGTCCAGGGCCGAGCCCGGCCACAGATAGGCACCGCCCTCGCGGCCCTCGTCGTCCAGCGCCGACAGGCTGGAGCCAAAGCCCCGGAAATCGCTCTCCGGTGCGCCCGCCGCGCCGGGGTCGGAATCGCGCAGGGCCATCTCGCGGCCGACGAAATCGAGGGTTTCCAGGCCGATCTGCGTCCAGTCCTCGCGCCCGAAGAGCTCGCCGGCACGCAGGTAGACACGCGCCAGCTGCGCCTGGTCCTCGAGCATGATTTCGAAGTGAGGCGTGCCCCAGTCCGGGGTTTCCGAATAACGGAAGAAGCCGCCGCCCAGCACGTCGCGCAGCCCGGATCCGGCCATCTCTTCCAGAGTGATGCTCAGGAATTCCCCGACCCAGTCCGGCGCGCGGGTGTCTTCCTGGGCGGTCAGCAGTGCATCCAGATAGGGGGAATGCGGGAACCTGGTCTCCTGCCCGAAGCCCCCGCCCAGATCATCCGCTTCGCGCTCCATTCGGCTCCAGAGGACGTCCGGCAGGCGTGCCGCACGCTCCGCCGACAGGGGCTGCTCCCCGTCGCGCAGACGCTGTTCCAGCTCGCGCGAGCCGGCGGCGGCCAGTTCGGCCAGGCGCTCCTCATCCGTCGTCAGCCGCTCCACCACGCCGTCGAGGAAGTTGGCAAAGCCATCCCGCGGGGCATAGACCACCCCGGTCAGCGCATGGCCCTCGGGCATCACCACCACGTTCAGCGGCCAGCCGGCGCTGCCCCCGGTCGCGCGCTGGAACTCCAGCAGGTAGGTGTCCAGCGCGGTATGCACCTCGCGGTCCAGCTTGACCGGGATGAAATGCTGGTTGAGCCGCTCGGCGATGCCCTCGTCGAGAAAGCTTTCCTCGTGCATCACGTGACAGTAATGGCAGGAGAAATAACCGCTGGAGATCAGCAGCGGCCGGCCGCTTTCGCGCGCCTCGTCCAGCAGGTCCCGGTCCCAGGCCCGCCACTGCACCGGGTCCTCCGCGTGCAGACGCAGATACGGGGAGATGCTCTCGGCCATCTCCGGATTCGCCGGCTCGGCCGCCAGCGGATGGGCTCCGGCCAGGACCAGCGCCAGACCCGCCGCCAGAACCGCAAGCGTGCGGCGCATTTCGGACACGGGATTCATGAAACTCATGGCCTACCTCAATCCGGACGTGTAATGTCTGTAAGACCGCTCAAGTTGATCAAGCATTCCCTCGCGGAATTCCCGAGCCGGCATCCACCTTTTTCGTACATGGTCTGTACAGATCCTGTATAGTTCGGAGCATGGCCATCGCAACCGACAACGACTCGAACGAGCAGGCGGGGCTGTACCCGATCCGGCACGTCTGTGCGGAGACCGGCATCAATGATGTCACCCTCCGCGCGTGGGAGCGTCGGTACGGGCTCATCCGCCCGATGCGCACCCCCAAGGGACACCGCCTCTACAGCGAGGAGGACATCCGGCGGGTCCGTCGGATCATGGAACTGCTGGACCAGGGCATCCCGGTCTCGCAGGTCCATCGCGTGCTGCAGCGCGACGAAGACGCCGCGGCGCAGGATCCTGCCGAACCCGAGGGGGACGACGGACCCGCCTCGCCGGCACCCGGCCGACGGCCCGCGATCAGTGGCCCCGGGATTGCCCCGCATACCGCCGACCCCATCGCCGACGCGCTGTACCACGCGGTGGACCCGCTGGACGTGGAGCAGCTGGACCGCGCCTACGCGCGGCTGGTGATGCGTCACGGATGGGACGGGGTGCACGAACGCGCCTTCCTCGAGGTCTATCGTCAGTTGCGCGAGGAGTCCCGCCATTCGCCCGAGGGCGAGGTACGCCTGGCGGTATTCTCCGCCTGGGCGACCGCCGCCCTGGCCGACCAGTTGCGCAATGCCCTGCGGGCCTGCGAAGGGCCTGTGGCGCCCTGCCTGGTGCTGGGCGGCGGTCATCAGCAGGTCGGCGGCATGCTGCTCCAGGTCAGCTGTGCCCGGCGCGGTCTCGCCACCCTGTCGTTGTTCGACGCGACCAGTGCGGCCGCGCTGGAGTCGCTGGTCGGCACCCTGGGTGCGCGCGGGATTGTCCTGCACGGCTCGTCGCGCCTGCTGCGCAGCCCGGACCTCAATCAGGTGGAGGGAATCCTGGCGGCACCCGGAGCGCCGGTCTACCTGGCAGGCTCCGCCGCCCTCGAGCTGTCCAAGCTCGACCGCCAGCGTCCGGTGGAAGTCCTGCCCGGCGCCCCCCTGGAAGCCGCCGACCGGCTCTGGCAGTACCTGGGCCGCGGCTGACCCCTGGATGGGCCCGAGGCGATGGCGACGCCCCTGCGCACGCTGCTGATCGTCCTCGGCGACCAGCTGGCCCCCGAACACCCCGTCCTCGCCACCCTCGACCCGGCACAGGATGCCCTGTGGATGGCCGAAGTCACCGGCGAATCCACTCACGTCCCCTCGCACCGGGCCCGCACCGCGCTGTTCCTCGCAGCGATGCGCCACTTCGCCGAACGCCGCCGCGCGGCCGGGCTGACCGTGCACTACCGCCGGCTCGGCTCGACCGATCGCCCGGCAGACCTCGGCGGCGCGCTGGAATACGACCTGGCGCACCTGCAACCACAACGCCTGTGCGTGCTGCAGCCCGGCGAACGGCGCGTGCAGCGGGATCTGGAAAACGCCGCCGCTCGTCACGGGCTGCGTCTGGAGATCCGCGAGGACCCGCATTTCATCGACACCCCCGAGGCCTTCGGCCGCTGGGCCGGGTCGCGCCGCGAGCTGCGCCTGGAGCACTACTACCGCAAGCTGCGCCGCGAGCACGACGTGCTCATGGACGGCGAGGCGCCCGCCGGCGGCGCGTGGAACTTCGACGCCAGCAACCGGGGCAGCTTCGGCCGTCAGGGCCCCGGCCTGATCCCGGAGCCCCTGGGCTTCGCGCCGGATGCCATCACCCGGGAGGCGATCGACGATGTGCGCACCCACCTGCCGGACCTGCCGGGCGAGCTGGAGGACTTCGACTGGCCGGTCACCCCGGAGCAGGCGCAGGCGGCGCTGGAGGATTTCATCCGGAACCGGCTGCCCGCCTTCGGCACCTGGCAGGACGCGATGTGGACCGATTCGCCGTGGCTCTACCACGCGCGGATCTCCGCCGCGCTCAACCTGCACCTGCTGGACCCGCGCGCGGCCATCCGCGAGGCCGAGGCCGCATGGCACGACGGGCACGCGCCCATCGAGGCGGTGGAGGGCTTCATCCGCCAGATCCTCGGCTGGCGCGAATACGTGCGCGGGCTGTATTTCCATTTCGGCGACGACTGGCACGCCTGGAACGCCCTGGACGCCCGCGAGCCGCTGCCCCGGCTGTACTGGGACGCCGACACCGAGATGACCTGCCTGGCGCAGGCCGTAGGCCAGACCCTGCGGCTGGGCTACGCCCATCACATCCAGCGCCTGATGGTCGCCGGGCTGTTCGCCCAGCTGCTGGGCGTGGAGCCGCGCGCGATCCACGCGTGGTATCTGGGCATCTACGTGGACGCGGTCGAATGGGTGGAGTTGCCCAACGTGCTCGGCATGTCGCAGTACGCCGATGGCGGGCGCATGGCCTCCAAGCCCTACGTGGCCACCGGGCGCTACATCCAGCGCATGAGCAACTACTGCCGCCACTGCCGGTTCGACCCGGGCGAGGCCATCGGCGAGCGCGCCTGCCCGTTCACCACCCTGTACTGGGATTTCCTCGATCGCCACCGCGAGCGCTTCGCCCGCCACCCGCGCACCGCGCTGCAGTGGAAGCACGTCGAACGCATGGACCCCGAACGCCTGCAGCAGATCCACGACCGCGCGGGCGAGCTGCGCCGGCGCCTGCGCGAAGGAGACCGCCTGTGAGTACCCCGTCCCCCGCCCTCGTCTGGCTGCGCCGCGACCTGCGTCTGGCCGACCAGCCCGCGCTGCACGCCGCCGTAACCCGGGGCGGCCCGGTAATCCCGGTGTACATCCACGCGCCGGACGAAGAAGCGCCCTGGGCCCCCGGCGCGGCGTCGCGCTGGTGGCTGCATCACAGCCTGCAGGCGCTGAGGGGCGAGCTCGAGGCCCTGGGGGCGACGCTGACCCTGCGCCGGGGACCCAGCCTTGAGCAGCTCCGCGCGCTGGCGCGCGAGACCGGCGCCGGCGTGGTCTACTGGAACCGCCTGTACGAACCGGCGATCACCGCGCGCGATGCCACCATCAAGGCCGCGCTGCGCGAGGACGGCCTGGAGGTGCACAGCTTCGCCGCCGCCCTGCTGCACGAACCCCGGGAACTGGCCACCGGCCAGGGCACGCCCTACCGGGTCTTCACCCCGTACTGGCGCGCCGCCTGCAAACGCGGGCTGGAACGCGACCCGCTGCCTGCCCCGACGCGTATCCCCGCACCGCCGTCGCCCCCGGCCTCGGAACCGCTGGAGGCCCTCGACCTGCTGCCGCGCATCCGCTGGGACAGCGGGCTGGCCGCCGCCTGGAACCCCGGCGAGCGCGCCGCTCTGGAGCGTCTGCAGGGCTTCATCGAAGACGGCGTGGGCGCCTACGCCGAACGCCGCGAACGCCCCGACACCGACGGCACCTCGCGGCTGTCGCCGCATCTGCATTTCGGCGAGATCAGCCCGACGCAGATCCTGCGCGCCCTGCGCCAGGCCGGGTACGAGCCGACCGACGGCTCGGCCGAGCCCTTCGTGCGCGAACTCGGCTGGCGCGACTTCGCCCACCACGTGCTGTACCACTTCCCGCACACCCCGGAGCAGCCCCTGAACCCGCGCTTCGAGGCCTTCCCGTGGCGGGAGTCGGCGGAAGACCAGGAACGCTGGCAGCAGGGTCGTACCGGCATCCCCGTGATCGACGCCGCCATGCGCCAGCTGTGGGAGACCGGCTGGATGCACAACCGCATGCGCATGGCGGTCGGCTCCTTCCTCACCAAGAACCTGCGCCTGCACTGGCATGCCGGGGCGCGCTGGTTCTGGGACACCCTGGTCGACGCCGACCTCGCCGCCAACACCCTCGGCTGGCAATGGGCCGCCGGCTGCGGCGCCGATGCCGCGCCCTACTTCCGCGTCTTCAACCCGCAGCGGCAGGGCGAACGCTTCGACCCCGACGCCGCCTACATCCGGCGCTTCGTCCCCGAACTCGCCCGCGCCCCCGCCCGCGACATCCACCAGCTGCGCCCCGGCCTCGCCGCCGACTACCCCGCCCCCATGGTCGACCTGAAACAGAGCCGCCAGGCCGCCCTCGATGCCTTCGCCACCATCAAGAACCCGCCGAGGTCCGACCATGGTTGAGGCACCGTCGTCGTCATCGCAGACCGGGCGAAACGTACGGTGCTACACTGTAATGTTAGAGAGTTGCTGGATTGAGAATGGAAATGAAGCCGATCAAGAGACCGCGCCTTAGCTTGCAGCCCCTCGGGCCACACGACCCGGTTGAGCGCGTGCGGCGATCCCGCGCCAACATCCGCCTTGAGGGACTGCACGCCGACCCGCGGACCGAAGCCCTGGTCGCAGCCATGGCTCGCGGGGAGATCAATGCCGACAAGGCCGTTGGCGAGATCCGTTCCTGGTATGCCGGTCGAACCTGAAACCTGGCCCGGCACCAACGTCTACATCAACCACCTCGGTCTGAAAGACCGCCGGGAACTTGCCGAAGCCGAAGCATCCCTCACCTGGGTCCGCATCGAAGAGTACCGGGATCGACCCCACCGCCCCGCCACATTCGACCTCGAACACCTGTGTCACATCCACCACCAGATTTTTCAGGACCTTTATGACTGGGCGGGGCATATCCGCTCGTTCGACATCCGCAAGGGTTACTGCGAATTCACCCCCGCCGGGTCCATCGAACACTACGCTCATCAGATCTACACGGAACTGGCCGAACAGGATTTTCTTCGGGGACTGGACCGCGAGCCATTCACTCGGAATCTCGCTCGCTATTACGACCTGATCAATCGCCTGCACCCCTTCCCGGAAGGCAACGGACGAACGCAGAGGCTCTTTATCGAAGATCTGGCGGCATTTTCCGGTGTCTCCGTAAACTGGGGTCTCGTCCCGCAGTGGCAAATTGTCGAAACCGCCGTCCGGGCCTTCGATGGCGACCGCGAACCAACAATCTGGATGTTCAGCGAAATACTGGAATGGGTGGTTGACTGACGCCGCCCGCGGCTCTTGCCGGCCCTGACAGAGTCGCCAGGCCGCCCTCGATGCCTTCGCCACCATCAAGCAGAGCGGGTAGAATGGTCTGCGATCCCATGAACCCAACAGCGAGAATCCGGCGATGAGCACCTTTTCGGAAGGCAACCTGCAGTACCCGCGCAACGTCTCCTACAACTTCAGCCAGTACGAAGACACCACTCCGGTGCGCGTGGAGGCCGAAGGCAAGCGCTACGTGGGCCAGCTGCTCAACCACGAGCCGCCCTACCGCGTGCGCGTAACCGAAGAGATCGTGACCCCCGGCAGCGCCCGTTTCATCCCGGTGCGCGAGATCCAGCTCCAGAGCCTCGACGGCGTGGAATACCTGCACCAGGGCCACCACGCGCACTGAGCCATAAACCGCGAGCCGGCTCCGGCCGGCTCAACGGTTCACACGCCGGCGATGTGGTCGGGCATGCGCACCGGGGCAGACGCGATCAGGGCGATCACGAACAGCGCCAGACAGAACAGGATGGCGTTGGCCAGCCCCAGCCAGGTCTGCAGCAGGCCCAGCCCCAGCAGGCCGAAGATCGCCGCGGCCTTGGCCGCCAGCCCCCAGAACCCGAACCAGCGCCCGGCCTCGCGCGGCGGGGACATGATCGCCACCAGCGCGCGGCCGGCCGACTGCGCCGCCCCCAGGCTCAGGCCGGCGACCGCTCCCACCACCAGGAACACCTCCTGCGCCTCCACCGGGCGGCCCAGCAGCGCGGCCAGCGCGTCCGCCACCGTCGGCGTGGCGTAGATCGCCAGCACCGCCAGACACCACATGATCAGCGTCAGACGGTAGATCCGCACCGGCCCCGCGCGATCCTGCAGCCAGCCGAACCCGATCGCCCCGACGATCGCCGTGATCTGGGTGATCACGAACATCGTCACCCGCGTGGACTCATCCCACTCGATCACCTGCGAGCCATAGATAAAGGTGAAGGCAATGATGATGTAGATCCCCGCCATCAGGAAGAAGATGGACACGAACAGGCTGCGCAGCGCGCGATCCTCGCTCAGGCGCTGCAGCGCCAGCAGCACGCGCCGCCAGCCCAGCCCCAGCTGCACCCGGCGCGCAAGCTCGCGGCGCGTGCCGCGCTCCTTCAGAAACAGAAAGGTCGGCAGCGCCGAGACCAGGAAGAACGCCGCCGCGAACGGTCCCACCCAGCGGATGCGGTCGAAGTTCTCCTCGGTCACCTCACCCAGCAGCCCCAGCGCAAACGCCGTGGCCACCAGCCCGCCCAGATACCCCAGCCCCCAGCCCAGCCCCGAGATCCAGCCCAGCCGCTCCGGCGGGCCCAGGTCCGGCAGGAAACTGGCGATGAACGACTCGCCGATGGCGTAACCGAAGTTGGAGGCAACGATCAGCGCCATGCCGAACCAGATCAGCCCCGGCTCGACGAAATACAGCAGTCCTGTGGTCACCACCGTCAACAGCCATGAGCCCAGCAGGAACCGCTTGCGCGTGGCCGTGGCATCCATGATCGACCCCGCCAGCGGCGCCAGCAGCACCACCATCCCGTAACTCACCGCCAGCGCCACGCTCCACAGCAGATTGCCGAGGCGGTAATCGGGCCCGTCCCCCACGATCACGCGGGTGAACAGATCGCCGAAGATCACGGTGATGATCAGCAGGGTGTACGCCTGATTGGCGAAATCGAACATCGCCCAGCCGAAGATCTCCCGGCGGGGCGCCGGCGCCTTGGGCGGATAGCGCCGGATCAGCGACATGCCGGCACTATTCCGCTCCCGCAAGCGATACGGGCACCGCCGTGGAATCCAGTCCTATGCGCTCCACCGCGAAACGCCGCACCCGCTCGTAGGTGTCCAGCAGCATATCCGTGTGCGCGCGGGTACGACAAAGGTCTTCGGCGAAGGTCTCCGGATCGCGCATGTACTCGTGCACCAGCCGGTTGCGCAGCCGCCGCACTTCAAGCCAGTCTTCCAGGTCCTCGATCACACCCAGACGTTCCGCCCGATTGAGGACCTCGATCTGACTGCCCGGTGTTTCCGCCAGCGCAAGAAGCCAGCGTGGCAGGAGCTTGTCGGCGATGGTGTCCTGCATGCGGCCGAAACGGGACACGAATGCTTCCATGCGCTCCGCTCGCTCCGGGGCGTCGTCCAGCGCTCGCACCCATTCAGCGTCGATCGATTCCGCTGCCAGCCGCCCGCGACTCCAGTCCAGATGTTCTCCCTCCCGGCGCACGATCTCCAGCGTCTGCAGAAAGCGATCGACTGGCAGCAAACTTTCCTCGTTCACAGCGGCACCCCCGTGCGACGGGCTTCGCGGTGAATCGGCTCGCAGGTCGTACCGGGATCGATGGTGACCACATCGAATTCGCGATCCCCCAGGCGCCTCTGCAGGCGCGCCACCAGGGTCAGCTCCCGCGACCGCCGATCCGGCATCGACTGCGGCAGCTCCACCAGCAGGTCGATGTCCCCGCCGCGCGCGGCATCATCCGTGCGCGAACCGAACAGCAGCACGCGAGCCTCCTCGCCAAAGACCTCCCGCACCGTGGTGCGAATCGTCTCGCGGGTTTCGTTCGACAGGCGCATGGGCATGGACTCGACGTGGCGAGGGATTCCGGAATCGTAACAAATCCCCGGCACCGGAACGGACCGGTCGGGGCCAAGCCCGGCTTCAACCGGTGGGAGGCCAGCCCTCTGGCCGATCGGGGGCCGAGTCCGGGCTCGCGTCGGCGAGCAGGCCTGCATCCCGGCCGAGGCGCTGTACCAGACGGGCACACCGCGCACGCGCGGCGGCAGAATCCGGCAGGCGACGCGCCCACTCCAGGGCGGTCGCGGGGTCACGGCGCTGATGCTCGTGGTATTTGGCCAGGGCCTCGATGGCTTCCGGGTGTCCCTGTTCGGCCAGAGGCTGCCACAGGGCGACCGCGCGTTCCCGGACGCCCGCGCGGCGCCATTCCCGGGCAAGCCACAACCGCCCGACGGGGGTCAGCCGTTGTTCGCATTGCTGCAGCAGTCGGCGGGCTTCCAGCGGCCCCCGAAGGCGGTGCAACAGACGCGCGGCGCCCTCGGGCGAAGCCAGCTGCGCCGGCGGGTCGGCCAGCACACCGGCGAGCGCGGGACCCAGAACGGCCAGACTGAAGATATCGTCGGCATTGTGCCGCACCACACGCTGCAGCAAATCCGCCCGACCGAAGCGCAGGTACGCCTGCCACGCCCACGGCGCGTCAGAACCGGGGAGGTCATCGGGGCGCTGCAGGCCCAGAAGCCGTTCTTCCGCGGTGCGCAGGCGGCAGTCGGGCCAGGCATGGCCATACAGCGCGCGTACCGGATGGAGAAAGTCGGTGTGGGCGCTGTCCGCCGGATCGTTTCGACGCTGCATGCGCCGGCGGTCGCGCAACAGCGGCAGGTCGAAGGTCTTGCCGTTGTAGCTGACCAGGCGCTCGCAGCCGGCCAGCGCGGCGTCCACCGACTCCAGCATGGTGGCCTCGCCGGCGAACGCGGTCATCAGCCACTGGCGCAGGCGCAGGCCCTCGCCGCTCGGGGTCGCCAGGCCCACCAGAAACGCAACGGTCCCGGCACCGCCGGCCAGCCCCGTGGTCTCGGTGTCGATGAAGCCCACCCGTTCGCCGGCCTCCCAGAACGGCCACACCGCCCCCAGGGCCTCCCCCAGAGCCAGCCGGCCATGTTCGTGCCCCGGTGGCAGCTCGCGATCCAGCAGGATCACGTGTTCGCCAATGCGACTGCCGCCGAGACGTTCGGCGAGTTCGTCAACGGATACGGCCGGGCCATTGGGGCTCATGGCGGGCGCCGTCGCGCTGTCTGCCTTCCCGACTGCGGGGGGTACGGCGGACGGCGGGGCATCCTGCGGACTGGGCGGTTTCGGCGCAGCTCCCATACGCCGGATCCGTTCGCGCAGCTCGGCCAGCGCGCGGGCGCGCTGCGGGCTTTCGCCCTGCCCGGTCGCCGGCGCCCGACCTTCGCGCACGCATCCTTCGTTTTCCGACGCATCCCGCGGATCTGCAGAGGCGTCCGTCATCGAACCGGTTTCTTCCCCGGATTCAGCCCCCGGGGCCGTACCGGAGGGCCCGGCCCCGTCGCGGACAGCCTCGTCCGCGTTGCGCCGTTCCGGGTTCACGCCGGCCTGCCGTCGCAGGGTGTTCAGCCGGTCGGACAGGCTCATGCCGCCACCTCCACGTCCAGGGCCTCCAGCACGGTGAGCGCCGCCTGTTTGGGCGAGAACCCGCGCACCTCGTCGCTGGCGAGGATCGGGCCGATGCAGGCGGGACAGCCATGGGCACAGCCGCAGTTGCGGATCAAGGCCAGGGCGTCGCGGACCACCCGCACCCGGGCATCGAACAGCGGCGACGACAGCCCGACGCCCCCGGGGTAGTTGTCGTACAGGAACACCGCCGGGCGGAAGCGCGCCTCCTGCTCGGGGTCGCGCTCGCCGCCGTCGAGGGTGCGCAGCTGTCCCCGCCCGCCGGCCCCCACGGTGGCAAACCAGCGGGCGTCGCCGTCACCCACCGCTCGACCGAGATCCTGCGGTTCCGACATCACCACCAGCGCGGCGACGTGGTGCATCGCGTAGGCCGCGCCGAGGAAGCCGTCCAGGGCCTCATGGCGCGAGGCGAAACGCGCCGCCAGGGCCTCCGGCGCCATCTGCCACCACACCGAGGTCGTGTGCATCTCCTGGTCCGGCAGGTTGATGTTGCCGTAGCCCACGTTTTCATGGGTGTAGTAGCGGATCTTCTTGTAGCCCGGGATGCGGCGGACGATGTGCACCTCGCCGCGCGCGGCCTCGCCCTGCCCGGCCGCGCTGCGCTCGAAGTCGTCGAGGATCTTCAGCCGGGTGTAGTCGATGGCGTCGGTGTAGTAGTCGGCGCGCGTGCGGGTGACGAAGGCCTTGCGCCCGTCCCAGTCGAGGTGCTCGACCTGGTAGGGCACCGCCTGCACCAGATAGATCGCGCCCTCGTAGAGGGTCTCCGCCGCGCTGGAGAAGTCCACCTCGGCGATGATGTTCTGCTGCCCGTCGCTGGTGTCCACCACCACGAAGTTGCCCTCGGCCACCGAGCGCAGGCTGACGCTCTGCGCCGGGTAGCTGTCCTCGGTCCAGTGCCAGGTGTCGGACTCGCGGTGCAGCACGCCCTCCTCTTCCAGGTAGTTGAGCAGGGCCTCCAGGTCCTCGCCGCCAAAGGTCTCGCCGCGCCGGAACGGCAGCTCGAACGCGGCGCAGCGCACGTGGTCCAGCAGGATCAGCAGCTGGTCCGGGGCGATGCGCGCCTGCTCCGGCGACTGCCCGAGGAAGAACTCCGGGTTGCGGATGATGTACTGATCCAGCGGCTCGGAGCTGGCCACCAGCACGCCCAGCGACGGCCGGTTGCGGCGCCCGGCGCGGCCGAGGCGCTGCCAGGTGCTGGCGATGGTGCCCGGGTAGCCGGTCAGCAGGCACACATCCAGACTGCCGATATCCACGCCCAGCTCCAGCGCCGAGGTGGCGATCACGCAGTCGACGTTGCCGCCGCGCAGGGCCTTCTCGGTCTCGCGGCGCTCGTTCGGCAGATAGCCGCCGCGATACGCGGCCACCCGCGCCGCCTTGCGCGGGTCGTTGTCGAACACGTCCTTCATGTAGCGGGTGATGATCTCCACCATCAGCCGTGTGCGCGCGAAGATGATGGTGGACAGCTTGGCCCGCATGGCCGTGCGCGCGATCCGCGTGACCTGCGAGCGCGCCGAGGCTCGGATGCCCAGATTGGCGTTCACCACCGGCGGATTCCACAGCAGCAGGTGGCGTTCGCCGGCCGGCGCGCCGCTCTCGGTGATCGCCTCCACCGGTGCGCCCACCAGCCCTTCCGCCAGCTCCTGCGGGTTGGCGATGGTCGCGGAACTCAGGATGAACACCGGATCCGCGCCGTAGAAGCGGCAGACCCGGCGCAGCCGGCGCATCACGTTCGCCACGTGCGAGCCGAACACCCCGCGGTAGCTGTGGGTCTCGTCGATGACCACGTACTCCAGGCTCTCGAAGAACTGCGCCCATTTGGTGTGGTGCGGCAGCACGCCCTGGTGCAGCATGTCCGGGTTGGTGACCACGATGTCCCCGCGCGTGCGCACCGCCTTGCGCGCATCGCCCGGGGTATCGCCGTCGAAGGTATAGGCGCGCACGCCCAGATCACCGGCCTCGTTGAGCTCCATCAGCTCGGCCACCTGGTCCTGCGACAGGGCCTTGGTGGGGAACAGATACAGCGCCCGCGCCTTGCGCTCGCGCGCCGCCTGCAGCACCGGCAGGTTGTAGCACAGGGTCTTGCCCGACGCGGTGGGGGTCACCACCACCGTGTGATGCCCGGCCCGCACCCGGTCCCAGGCCGCCCGCTGATGGCTGTACAGCTGGTGCAGACCGCGCGCCCGCAGGGCCGCGGCGAGAGCCGGATCAATGTCCTCCGGAATCGGCTCGTAACGTGCCGGACGCGCGGGCATCACCAGTTCGCCGGTGATCCGCTTACCATGGCGCGCCTTCAGCCGCTCCGCCAGCCGGCGCGCGCCTCCCCCGGTGTCGCTGTCTGCATTCATGGGACGCATGCTACTGCATCCGCCCCTCCGTGGTGGACGCCCCTGCCCCGGCTCCGGGAGCCGGCTGGTGGAGCCTATCGATCCGGCCCGGGTCCTGACCCGGATCCTGCCCAGGGTCCGGACTCGCCCCGACCCTGCCCGGAGGTCTGATCCGAACCCGTATCGGTCGAGGGCGCGGAACCGGAAGCGGGATCCCCGTCGACACCCGACCCGGCGGTGGCCATGCCCTCCGCATCATCGGAACGGTCCGACCCGCCGCCCGTCCAGGCGGCGGCCTTCTGCCGCATCTCGCCGAACTTGCCGGTCAGTTTTTCCAGCCGCCCCTCCCATTCCGGGTCGGGGTCCTGGCCCTCGGTCACGCGGGTGAACACCTGCATCAAAGCGACCATGCCCACCGGCTCGATCACGGCCTGCTTCACGCCCCAGGCGAACACCAGGGCGATGATGACCGTCAGCGGACCGGCCAGCGCCGGGATCAGCGCTACCAGGCCGGCGACGGGGGCAAGGATGACGAGAAACACGAGGAAGGTCATGCCCCAGATGAAGAACGCGAGGAAGAATGCATTCTTCAGGAACGCCTTGTAGTTCTGCGCATACAGGATCAGCGCGGTGCGGCTGGCCGCCCACGGGTTCTCGGCCCGGGTGCGGATGTTGTAGGCGAGGATCACCTCGTCCAGGTAGGTCAGCGAGAGGTTGATGATCGTATTGATGAAGCTCGCCAGCCCCCTGGTACCGGGCAGCGGGATCAGCGCCGCAATGCTGAAGAAGGCCCGGTTGAAGACCTTGAGCACGCCCTTGATCAGCTGGTCCACCGCGAACAGCACCGAGGCCTGGGCAAAGCGCTCGCGCACCACCTCGCGCGCGTGCTCGATCTGGCCGCGGCCCTGCGGCAGCTCCTGCCCGTCCATGCGCTCCACCAGCACCGCGATATGCCCGGCCTTCACGATGTACAGCAGGTATTCGCGGAAGAAGTACACCACCGCGCCCACCAGGCCGAAGCCGATGAAGCCGCCCCACAAACCGAATACCCCGGGGTTGTCGCCGATATACCCGATCCCGTAGCCGAGGCCCGCACCGACCCCCGTGCCAATCACGTACGCCAGCGTGATCCCCACGTAGATGACGAAACGGAACACCAGAAACGGTGCGGTACTGCGCAGCAGACCCAGGGTCTCCCGCATGCTGAAGTCCTTCATGGCGTTGCCCCCCCGAAAAGGTCCCGTTGTGATGCACCAGCATCACCCACAGGGGACACTCCTGTCCCCCTCCGGATACAGGGGGCGGGCCCACTTCTCCCCTGCCTCCGGCGGTGCGACCATAGGGCCCCGAACACCGGAAAGGGATCTCCATGCCCGTTCGAATCCTCGCCGTGGGCGACATGCACCTGGGTCGCCGTCCCTCCCGGCTGCCGGCCGCGCTGGCCGACGACGGCGCGCGCCTGGGGCCGGCCGAGGCCTGGGAGCGCTGTGTCCGCCTGGCCATCGAACAGCAGGTGGACGCGGTGGCACTGGCCGGGGACCTGGTCGAACGCGAGGACGACTTCTTCGAGGCCTACCGGCAGCTGCGCACCGGCATCGACCGTCTGACCGGGGCCGGCATCCGCGTGGCGGGCGTGGCCGGCAACCACGACGTGGCCGTGCTGCCGCGTCTGGCCGATGAACTGGATGGCTTTCACCTGCTGGGCCGTGGCGGGACCTGGGAGCGCCTCACCCTGGGCGCGGACGAAGACCGGGTGACCCTGCACGGCTGGTCGTTCCCGTCGCGGCGGGTGACCACCAGCCCGCTCGCCGGACATGACTTCCATGCGCGGGGCGACGGCGCGGCGGCCGGCGTTCAGCTGGGTCTGCTGCACGCCGACCGCGACGCACGCGACTCGCACTACGCCCCGGTGCGCTCGGCCGAACTGGCCGGTGCCGGACTGGATGCCTGGCTGCTGGGGCATATCCATCGCCCGGACGCCCTCGACGCCGCGGGCACGGCCGGGCGCTACACCGGCGGTTACCTCGGCTCCATTACCGGCCTGCACCCCGGCGAACACGGCGCGCGCGGCCCGTGGCTGCTGACCGTGGAGGCGGGCCGCATCCAGTCCCTGGAACAGCAGTGCCTCGCCCCGCTGCACTGGGCCCGCGTCGATCTCGACCTGACCGGCCTCGAGACCGCCGAACAGGCCCGCACCCGCCTGCTGCAGCAGCTGCGCGAGCTGGAAGCGGGACTGGACGCCCGCCCCGTCCCGCCGCGCGCGCTGGGCCTGCGCCTGCGCCTGACCGGGGCCACCACCCTCGCCGGCGAGGTGGCACACCAGCTGGACGGGCATCGCGAGGAGAGCATCGCCGCCAGCCCCGAGCGCTTCACCTTCATCGAGCGCATCCTCGCCGATACCCGGCCGCCGGTCGATCTGGATGAACTGGCTCGCCGGCAGGACCACGCCGGGCTGCTGGCCCGCCGGCTGCGCGACCTGCACCGCCCGGCCGACGACCCCGACCGCCGCGCGCTGATCGAACGCGCACGCGACGAGCTGGCACCGGTCGCCGACGACGCCCGCTGGCAGGGCCTGCCCGCGGCGGCACTGGATGAAGAAGCCATCGCCGAACACCTGACCGATACCGGCAGCCGCCTGCTGGAACGCCTGCTGGCCGAAACGGAGGCCGGCGCGTGAAACTGCAATCCATCGAGATCCGCCGGCTGCCCGGGATCGATCGGGGCTTCGTCATCGACGCTCTGGACCCGGCGGTCAACTTCGTCACCGGGCCGAATGCCTCCGGCAAGAGCAGCCTGATCCGCGCCCTGCGCCATCTGCTGGCCGGGCATCGCCCGGGCGACCCGCACCAGCTGTCGCTGACCGCCGGCTTCCACGACGGGCGCCATCTGTGGACCGTGGACCGCAACGGGGCACATGTGGCGTGGCAGTGCGATGGCCGCCCGGCCGAACCGCCCGCCCCGCCCCCGGCGGATCTGCTCGACAGCTACCTGATCGGCGTCGAGGACCTGGTGCAGATCCAGGGCAGCGGCGAGCAGGCCCTCGCCCGCCAGCTGCGCCGGGAACTCAACGGCGGGCTGGACCTGCCCGCACTGCGCGACGAGCTGTTCCCGCATGCCCCGCGCGCCGGACACCGCGAGCGCCAGGCGCTGGAACGGGCCCGCCAGCAGCGCGAGGAGGTCGAACGCGAACAGCGCCAGGCCGCCGCCGGGGAACAGCGCCTGCCGGAGCTGGACCGCGAGATCGCGCAGGCAATGCAAGCGCAGGAAGAGCAGAAGGCCCTGGAGACCGCACTGCGCCTGCTGGACACCGAACAGGCCCTGCGCGGGACCGCCGCACGCCTGGAAGAATTCCCGCCCGACATGGAGCGCCTGACCGGCCGCGAACCGGAACGCCTCGCCGCACTGGACCGCCGCCGCGAGCACGCCCGCGAAGAACTCGCCCGCACGGAACAGGCCCGCCGGCAGGCCGCCGAGCGGCTGGCACGTACCGGGCTGGAGAACGCCCGACCGGATCCCGCCGAACTCGAACGCCTGCGCGGGCGTCTGGAGGCCCTGCACCAGCAGGAACGGGCACTGGCCGACGCCGACACCGCCTGTACCGACGCGCGTACCGCGCGCGACCGGGCCCTCGCCCGGCTCGACGGCCGCGAGGACACCGCCCGCGAACTGCCACAACTGGACGACGCCAGCCTCGACCGGGCGCACGATCTCGCCCGCCGCCGGCGCGAGCTGGAAGACCGCCGCGCGGCCCTCGAGACGCGGGTGCAGGGTGCGCCGGAGTCCTCCCCCGAAGAGGAGCTGGAACGCCACGAACGCGGCGCGCGGCTGCTGTATGACTGGCTGGCCCTGCCGTCGCCGGACCACCGCGAGCGTCCCGTCCTCCCGACCGTGCTCGGGGCTGGCCTGGGCGCCATCATCGCGGTCTTTGGCGGACTCGTCGGCCCCGGCTGGCTGGCTGTCGTGGGCGGCGGCGTGATGCTGCTGGCGCTGCTGCCGCTGCGGTTCCCTGGGATGGTCTCCGGGATCCTGCCGGAACGTCTGCGCCGCTCGGCCGAAGCGCTGGCCGCGGACGCCCGCCGCGACCAGCTGACCCGGGAGTTCACGGCGCTGGGCCTGGACAAGGCCCCCGATGCGCCGTGGGTCCCGGCCGGCGTGCGCGCCTGTCTCGAGGCCATCGAACGCCGCCGCGATACACTGCGGCTGGACCGCCAGCGTTTCGAGGAGGCCCGCACGCTGCGGTCCGAGCGCGACAGCGTGGACCGACAGTTGCAGGAACTGGAACAGGAAGAGGCCGCCTTCGCACGCGAAGCCGGCTTCGACCCGACGCTTGCCGGGCGGCTCGACGATTTCCTCCAGCGCACCCGCGAGCTGCAGCAGGCCGAGCTGGCCCTGCAGCAAGCCGAAGCCCGGCGGGCGGACACCGCCGGCCGCGTCCGGGCCCTGTCCACGGAACTGCGCGAAGCCCTCGCCCGTTGGCCCGGCACCAAAACCGACGCCGCGCCCGACGCATCCCCGGCCCACGTCGATCTGGCGCCTGCCGTGGCCGCCCTGCGCGAGCGCGCCGACGAGGCCGCAGAGGCCGAGCGCGAGGCCGCCGAGAAGGAACGCGAGGCGCGGCGGCTGCGGGACACGCTGGAGGAGATCGAGCAGGAAACCGCCCGCGAGCTGGCCGAGGTCGGCCTGGGGCCGGATCAGCGCGGCATTCTGGAACAGCGTCTGGAGCAGCACGAGGCGTGGCGCGAACTGCGGGACCAGCGGGAAGAACAGCGCCGGCGCCGCGACGACCTCGCGCGCGAACTGGTGGCCCGTCCGGACCTGCTCGCCCTGGCCGGCACGCAGGATTCCCCCGGCGAGCGCGACACCCTGGCCCGGCGCCACACCGAGGCGGTCGACCGCGCCGCACGGCTGGAGGAACTGCGCGAGGAACGCAGCCAGATCCGGGAACGCATCCGCCAGACCGGGCTCAAGGGGGAACGCGAACGGGCCATGGCGGCCGAACAGGGCGCGCGCGAGGCGCTGGAGCAGCACCGCGCCAGGGCCCTCGAAAGCACCGCCGGCCGGTTCCTGCTGGACGACATCCAGGACGAGTTCCGCCGCGAGGAAGAACCCGAGCTGCTGCGCCGCGCGCGCGAGGCCTTCGCCCGCTTCACCCACCACCAGTGGGCCCTGCGGTTGAGCGACGAGGACGACGGCTTCCTCGGCGAGGACCGCGTGCAGGGGGCCCTGCGCACCCCCGGCGAGCTTTCCACCGCTACCCGCATGCAGCTGCTGCTGGCCCTGCGTCTGGCCCGCGTGGAGACCCGCGAGGCCGGCGACGGATCACGGCGCTGGCCGCTGCTGATCGACGAAGCTCTGGCCACTACCGACCCCGAACGCGCCGGCGTGATGTTCCGCACCCTGCGCGAACTCGCGCAGGATCGACAGATCCTGTATCTGGCGGCCAGCGACTACGAGGTGCAGCTGTGGCAGCAGGCCACCGGCGAGTCACCTCACCGGGTGGACCTGCAGGCCGTGCGCGGGATCGCGATGGACAAGTCCGGGGAAGGCTCGGGGCGGACTCCGGCCCGTTTCCGTCTTCCCGCCGCGCCGACCATCCCCGAACCCGGCGACCGGGACATCGCCAGCTGGGCCCGCGAGCTGGGGGTCCCGAGCCCGGACCCGACGGCTCCGGCCGAAGAGGTCCACCTGCTGCACGTACTGTTCGACGACCCCGCCACCGCGCGGAGCCTGATGCAGGACTGGCGGGTGGACCGGGTCGGGCCGCTGCGCAGCCTGTTGGACAGCCGGATCGCCGCCCGCGCCCTGCCCGAGACACGCCGGCGCACCGCCCTCGCCCATCGCAGCATGGCTCTGGAGCACTGGCTGGACGCCTGCCGGATCGGCCATGGCCAACCGGTGAACCGGGGGATCCTGGAACAGGCGCACGCGGACGGCGTGCTGACCGACAACACCCTCGAGGGCGTGGTGCGACGTGCGGAAGAAACGGGGGGTGACCCTGTAGAGCTCCTGGAGGGCCTGCGTCAGGGTCCGATCACCATGGCCAGCGGCACCGAGCAGCGCCTGCGGACCAACCAGCGTGAACAGCTGGAGTCCTGGCTGAAGGAACACGGCCTGCTGGACGAGCGTGACCCGCTCACGCCGGAGCAGCGCCGGCAGTACGTCCTGGAACGCGCGCCCGCGGATGCCGACCCGGGCGACATCCAGCGCCTGATCGACCACCTGGAGCACGAAACCGGCGACTGACACCCCCGGCAATCCGCCGATTCGTGAACGGTTCCGCATTCCGGCCGTCCCATCCGCCCCGCAGGCAGGCCAGAATTGGGGGTTCTTCACCCTGTAGTGACTCCTCTGCCGCGACACACCGTGTCGCTCGGAGAGACAAGCATGACCAAAGCGGACGTGATCAAGCGGATCCACCGCGCCCGTCTGAGCCACAAGATGTGGGTCAGCTACGCCCACGGACTGATCGAAGGGATCCCGCTGGACCAGGACAAGGTCCCGGTCGCCCCCACCGACTGCAAGTTCGGCCAGTGGTACTACGGCGAAGGGCGCGGCCTGTCGGATCTGGCTTCCTACTGCCGGATCGAACCGCCACACGACGAACTCCACGCCACCTACCGACGGATCTTCAACATCCTGTTCGAGGAACAGGCCGAAAAGCCGACACCACTGGCACGGCTGTTCGGTTCCACCGGGTTCGACGACACCCGGCGGCTGGACCGGGCTCGGGAGCTGCTGCCCCATCTCAAGCAGTGCTCCGCGACCATCCTCACGCACCTCGATCGCCTGGCCGAAGACATCCGGGCGATGGACGAGGAGGAGGTCCGCCGGCGGCTGGGCGGATATCCGGACGACGCCTCCGCCGGCGCCGTCTGCGAGCATTGCGAGAGCTGAAGTGGCTCCCGGCCGCCCCTCTGCGATCAGCCGTTGGCGGCCTTGCGGCGGATGCCCAGGGTTCCGGTACTGTTCTTGCTCTGGCCCTTGCCCGAAGCCCGTCCGGGGCCCTTGCCCGTCGCCTGATACGCGGGGCGCTTGCCGGTCGCCGGCTTGCCACCGGCGGACTTGCGGGATGCGGGCTTCGACTTGCGCGCCGGAGCGTCGTGGCCCGGGCCCTGCGGCGCCGGGATCTCCAGCGTCAGGCCGAGGCGACGGTTCGCGACGTGAATGCCGCCCAGCTTGCGGATCGCGCCCTCGTCCAGGCTCTCCGGCAGATCCACGTGCGAGTGCTCCTGCTGCAGGCCGATGCGGCCGATGTCGCGGCCCTTGAGCCCGCCCTCGTTCGCCAGCGCGCCGACGATCGCGCCCGGCGCCACGCCGTGGGTACGACCCACGGGCATGTAGTAGCGCACCATGCCGGATTCGGGACCCGCATCACGATCGCCCTGACGCCCGCCTTCACGACGCTTGTTGTTGCGCTCGCCCTTGTCACGGCCACCGGAGCGGTCGTCGCGACCGGCACGGGCCGCACCGGCCAGCGGGTCCGCACCGGCGGTGGCGGAGGCATCCAGCGGGGAGCCCTCGGTGGCCAGCGCCACCAGGGCGCCGGCCAGATCCTGCGGCGAGGTCTCGCCGTCGGCCAGCAGGCGTTCCACCAGGGCCGCGTGACGGCCCCCGGCGTCATCCGCCACGGCAGCCCGCACGCGTTCGGCGAACCGATCCTCGCGCCGTGCCCGCACCGCCTCACGGTCGGGCACCGCCTGTTCACGCACGGACTTGCCGGTCAGACGCTCGATGTCTTTCAGCATGCGCCGCTTGCGCGGTTCCAGGAACAGGATCGCCCGGCCCTTGCGCCCGGCGCGGCCGGTTCGCCCGATGCGATGCACGTAGACCTCGGCATCGCCCGGGGCATCAAAGTTGAACACGTGGCTGATGCGCGGGACGTCGATCCCGCGCGCGGCCACGTCGGTGGCCACGATCACGTCCAGACGACCGTCGCGCAAATTGGCGACCACGCGCTCGCGCTCGCCCTGCTCCATGTCGCCGTTCAGCGCCGACGCCGCCACGCCGGCGGCGCCCAGCCGGTCGGCGATCTCGACCGTCGCCGCCTTGGTGCGGGCAAAGACCACCGCGGCGTCCAGATCCGGCTCGGTCTCCATCAGGCGGGTCAGGGCCTCGAGCTTGTTGCGCTGATCGACCAGGCAGTAGCTCTGGTCGATGTCGACGCCGGCCTCGTTGCCCGCACCCACACGGATCTCTTCCGGCTCGCGCATGTGGCGGTGCGCGATCCGACGGATCGGCGCCGGCATGGTCGCGGAGAACAGCGTGGTCTGGCGCTCCGCCGGGGTCTGCTCCAGCAGCCACTCGATCTCCTCGACGAAGCCCATGCGCAGCATCTCGTCGGCCTCGTCCAGCACCACCATGCGCAGGCTGGACAGGTCGAGGCTTCCGCGGCGAACGTGATCCGCCACGCGGCCGGGCGTGCCGACCACCACCTGGGCCCCGTCGCGCAGGGCACGCAGCTGCTGACCCATCGGCTGGCCGCCGTAGACCGGCAGGATCTCGATGCCGTCCAGACCCGCCGCGAAACCGCTCAGGGCATCGGCCACCTGGCCGGCCAGCTCGCGGGTGGGGGCCAGCACCAGCGCCTGCGGCGCCTTCAGGGCCGCGTCCACGCCATCCACCAGCGGCAGGCCGAACGCGCCGGTCTTGCCGGTGCCGGTCTGGGCCTCGCCCAGCACGTCGCGACCACCCAGCAGGGCGGGAATGCAGGCGGCCTGGACCGCGGTGGGGGTGGCAAAGCCCAGGTTCGACAGGGCACGGACCAGCGACTCGGACAGCCCGAGCTGGTCAAAAGAGGGGGATTCAGACATCACACAGTACTCACACGGGCCGGAAACAGCGACGGCACTGGCGTGCCCCGGGCCCGGCGAAAAGGAATGACCACACGGTCAGTTGCGCACTATACACGAAACGCGAGAGCCGTGGGGGTCAACCGCGCTCCACGCGATCGCGTCCGCCGGCCTTGGCGGCATACAGGGCCAGGTCCGCACGCGCCATCAGGGTTTCATGAGTATCCCCGGCACGAGCCTCCACCACGCCCAGACTGCCGGTCACGGAGACCCCGTCGGGATCACGCAGGCCGTGGATCTCGCCACGGATGCTCTCCGCAAGCCGCGAGGCGCCCGCCAGATTCATGTGATGCACGATGATGACAAACTCCTCGCCGCCCCAGCGCCCGACGTGACCCGCGCCCTCGACAGCCCGCGCCAGGATGCCGGACAGCGCCTTCAGGATCCGGTCTCCCTCAAGGTGACCGTGCACGTCGTTGATCCGCTTGAACCGATCCAGATCCAGCAGAATCACGGCCAGCGTCGAGGCCCCGCCACCCGTCTGCGCAAGGGCCCGTTGCAGGGTTTCATCGATGCTGCGACGGTTGGCCAGGCCGGTCAGCGAATCGGTGCGAGCGAGACGATCAATCCGTTCCAGCGCCTCATGGAGCTCGGCCGTGCGCTCGTCCACCCTTCGCTCCAGCACCGAATTGCGGTCTTCCAGCTCCTTGACCGGGTAGGCTTCATCGTCCCCGTGCTCGACGCCGGGGAAGGACACGTGGATGTGCTCCAGGCGCCAGACGTCATCGTCCCGGCTCCACACCAGGCTGTGTCGCACTCCATTGAAGCGCACGGCCTGACGCGCAATGATCGTGTGCAGATCCAGCACACAGCTGGCAATCGCCACCCCTTGCGCCGGAAACGACACATGCAGATCCCGCAGGGAGTATTCCACCGGATTCGGCGCCTGCTCGATGTCGTGCCGGTAGAGCTGCTCGGACGCCTCCCGGGTAAAGCAGATCTCGCCGGAACCGGTCCCGATGCCGTGCATGGAGGGGCTCAGCAGCTCACATGTAGCAACGAGGTCGCGCTCGCGGAAGTAGAGATCGAAATACCGGTCCACCGCCGCCCGGACCTCTGCTTCGGGTGATAAAGCCGTCATTGCCGATGATCCACCATGTACGGGGTGCCGCCCGGGGCGTCCTGCAGGCCTGAAACAGGCCATATTGTGCACCCGCCGGGGGCATACGGGCGAATCCTTCCGCCCGGTCCGGCTCCCCGGTCCGAACATGGCACCGGTCTCGTCCGTCGCTGACCTAGTGTACGGCCTGCGCCGGGTCGACCAGGGGCGCCTGCCCCTGGTGAAGGCCTGAGCCCCCGGCTCCTATTCCACCTCCAGCGGGATGCTCTCGAGCACCTCACCGCTGTCGGAAGCGCGGTAGCGGATCTCGTAGCTGCCCGCACTGGAAGGCGCGAACAGCTGCACCGGACTGCCCTGCGAGGCCCGTGCGTCCTGCACCGCGCTGGCGTCCGAGTCCGCGCCGGCCTCGACGATCTCGATCAGATCCTCGAAGCGCCCCGGTCCGGTGAAGCTCACCTCCACGGTACTCCGAGCGGCCACGGAATCTTCGGCCGAAAGGGTCACATCGGTACCGCCGACGGTAATCGGAATGTCCTCCAGGGTCCGGCCGGAATCGCGGATCACGTAGCGGATCTCGTACTCGCCCTCCTCGTCCGGCGCGGTCAGGGTCTCGGTGTCGCCGGAGACACGACTGCTGGCGCTGCGGCTGTCGCCGCTGTCACCCTCGGGCGCGTCCGGCTCCACGATGGCCACGAAGTCGTTGCGATTCTCCGGTCCCTCCCACCGCACTTCGAAATCGGCACCCGGCAGCACGGTGTCCGGCGCTTCCAGCGACGCCTCGACCGGAGTCAGCGTCACCTCCTGCGAGGCCAGCACCCGGCGACTGTCGCGCAGCACGTAGCGCACCTCGTGGGTGCCGAGCGCATCCGGCGCCTGGATCTTCACCGGCTCGCCGTCCTCCGAAACCCGGCTCGTGGCGCGGCGGGAATGCCCGGTTTCATCGTCCGGCGCCCCCGCCGCCACGATCGCGATGTAGTCGTTCCGGTTGACCGGGCCTTCCCACTCGACCTCGAAATAGGCCCCGGCCGGGACCTCCTCCGGTGCGGAGACGGAAGCCTCCACCGGGGTCAGCATCACCTCCTGCGAGGCCAGCACCCGACGACTCTCGCGCAGCACATAGCGCACCTCGTAGGTGCCCAGCGCATCCGGTGCCTGGAGGGTCACCGGTTCGCCGTCCTCCGAAACCCGCGCAGTGGCCCGCCGGCCATGCCCGGTGTCGTCGTCCGGGGCCCCGGCTTCCACGATCGCGATGTAGTCGTTACGGTTGACCGGACCTTCCCATTCGACCTCGAACCGCGACCCGGCCGGGACCTCTTCGGGTGGCGAGACGGACGCCTCCACCGGGGTCAGCGTCACCTCCTGCGAGGCCAGCACCCGCCGACTCTCGCGCAGCACGTAGCGCACCTCGTAGGTGCCCAGCGCATCCGGGGCCTGGAGGGTCACCGGCTCGCCGTCCTCCGAAACCCGCGCAGTGGCCCGCCGGCCATGCCCGGTGTCGTCGTCCGGGGCCCCGGCTTCCACGATCGCGATGTAGTCGTTCCGGTTGACCGGGCCTTCCCACTCGACCTCGAACTGCGCCCCGGCCGAAACCTCCTCGGATGCGGAAACGGTTGCCTCCACCGGCTCCAGCTCGATGGTCCGGGTGGCCAGAACCGCCCCCGTTTCCCGATGTACGTAACGCAGCTCGTGGGGCCCGAGGGCATCCGGCATCTGCAGGGTTACCTGCTCCTCGCCCTGCACGCGGTCGCTGGCGCGACGTGAATGGCCCGTATCATCCTCGGGCGCGCCCGGCTCCACCACGACGATGAAGTCACGATCCTCGCCGGGCCCGTCCCAGCCGACGTCGACCATGGAACCGACGCCGGCGGTGTCCGGGGCGTGGATCTCGGCGTCCGGCAGCGTCTGCTCGAGCGTCACGACCACTTCCCGGTCTTCCGCGAGGGTCGCCGTCTCGCGGGCATCACCGCTCGTCGCGCCGCGTTCGGCGGTGATGCGGTATTCCCCGGGCTCCAGGTGCAGTTCCAGCGGATCGGCATCCTCGCTGCGGACCTCGATCGCGTCCTCGGTCTCCACGTTCAGCGCGACCCAGTCGACCCCGCCCAGGGCATCCCCGGTTGCGGCGTCCTCGGCGCTCAGCTCCAGCGTGGCCTGCGTCTTCGCCATCATGATGTCGACCGGCTCGTCGGTCTGCGGGGTGATCTCGAACTCGGTCCCGCCGGCGAAGACCTCTGCTTCGGCCTCGACCGTGTAATCACCGGGCATCAGCTCCAGGTCGATGATGCCCCGCGACTCCCCGGAAAAGATCGACTCGCCCGCCTCGTCGGCGACCTCCCAGTCCACTCGACGCACGTGCTCTTCGGGATTGCGTTTGTCGAGCGCGCGCAGCTGCACGCGCAGTGCCTCGGGTTCCGCTACCGCGATCTCGTCCAGGGCGGCACTGAGTTCCTCGCCGGATTGCGTGGTGAACAGCTGGCCACCGGTCTGCTCCGGCACACAGGAAAGGGTCTGAACCTCTTCCTCCTCGAGCGCAAAGCCGACAACATGGGCCCGCAGGTCGATGCCCTCCTCCGCCATCTCGGCGGCCAGCGCACAGGGATCGCCGCCGCAGTTTTCCAGGCCATCGGTCACCAGGATGATGTCCGCGGACTCGGCGGTGCGCGGGATCATCTCCCGGGCCCTGGCCATGGAGTCGGTCAACGGCGTCATGCCCTGCGGGTTGAGATCGTGGATCGCACGCGCGATCTCGTCACCCTCGTAGGTACCCAGCGGCAGCGCGGCCTCGATGTCGTCACAGTCGCCACGGCGGGTATGTCCGTAGGCGACCACGCCAAAGGGGATGCTTGCCTCGCGACTGGCCGCGAACTCGTCGACCACCTCGCGCGCCACCTCGATGCGCGACTTGTCGTCTTCCATCCGCGCCCACATGGACCCCGAGGCATCGAACACCATGATGCTCACATGCTCATCGGCCACCACCGGCGACGTCACGCCGAACGCACCGGCCAGCAAACCGCCGGCCACGGCCCGTCGCAAGAGTTTTCCGTACATTGTCCGCTCCTCTCAGTGCCATTGATTGGCCCGATGTTCCCCTTGAGAGGATCACGCAATGCACAAAAGAACGCCCCCTCCAAAAGGAGGGGGCGACACGGCTCAAAGCCGGTTCAGCGGGGCCGGTCCCGGCCCTGCCGCCCTGCGATCCACGGCAGAAACAGCAGGCTCTCCAAGGGACCGCGGTGGAACCGTGAACGCCACAGGACCGCGAAGGCGGCGAAGGCCGCCATCGCCAGCAGGGTCACCACGGTCGCGATCGCGGGGGAGTCCATCACGTGGTCGTCCAGCCCCGAACTCTCGAGGGTTTCCCGCAGCAGCCAGAGCACCAGCAGGTGGGTCACGTAGAAGGTCAGCGCCAGCTGCCCGGACGCGATCAGGGGCCACAGCCAGCGGCGCGCCCGATCGGCGAGGAGCAGGCACAGCCCCAGCACCGCGCCGGCGGTCAGCACGGAGCCGGCCAGCCACAACAGCATCTGACTGTGGGGCTGCGTGACCAGCAGCCGGTTCCAGCCCCAGTCGTCGGCATCCACCCCCAGCGCCCGCTGCAGCCCGGCGCTGGCCAGCAGCACTCCGGCCGTCCCCACCGCCCCGACCACGACCAGACGCCGGCGCACGGCGGTACTGCGAAGATCGAGCCGGCCCAGCCACATCCCGACCGCAAACGGAACGATCCAGGTCACCAGCGGATACGGGCCGGACAGCACCAGACGGTGCAGCATCTCGCCCGCGGCAAGCCCCGGCATCACGGGCGAACGGTCGAACACCTCGGGGCTGGTCAGCTGCCCGTGCAGAAAGATCGCCGGACCGAGGGCCAGCATCAATGCAGCGATGGCCAGCAGTCCGGGTGACGGCATGCGCAGCATGGCGATCGCCAGCACGAACAGTGCCGCGTAGGCCGGCAGGATCACGTAGATGGCGTCGGGCTCCAGGGCCTGCAGCCCCAGCCCGATCAGGAAGAGCAGCGCGGCCCGCCACAGCAACTGGGCCTCGGCCCCGCCACGTCGCGAACGCCGCGAGGCGGCCAGGAAGGATACGCTCACCCCGGCCAGCAGCATGAACAGCACCGACGCCCGACCCTGAGGCAACGCGTACAGCTGCCCGCCGAGCGTCTCCAGGCCCACCGGCCCCACATGCGCCGACAGCATGCCGGCCACGGCCAGCGCACGCGCCAGATCCAGGCCCTCCAGGCGCGATGCCGAGACGACGGTCATGCGGCCACCCGGCTCGCGCCTTCCACTTCGGCCCCGAGCCCGAAGTTCGGGGCGATGTGTCGAAACGCCACGGATCCGCGCGACCCATGTGGCACATTGCCACGCCGGCCGTACCCGGCCGTACGGCATCGCCGCCGGGCTCGCCCGCTTATTCGATCTGTCCCTTGCCAGTCCATGCCGGAGGGGCTAGCAAATCGCCGGCCACTCCGGGAACGGACAGGTCTGCGGGTCGATCAGGCCTGGATGTTGACGCTGGAACCGGTGGTGTCCGGACCCGTGCTGGCCAGGCTGCCGTCCGCCATGAAGGTGGAGCCCATCTCTTCCTCGGCGCCCGGTTCGTCCTGCGCGGCGCCGTTATCCGGGTTGCCCGAGCCGGTGTCCGTGGAGGAGTCGCCCGCCTGCATCTCCGAATCGACGGACAGTCCGGTATCGATCTCGCCCGCGGACTGCGTCGCTTCGGTGCCGCCAATTCCGGAAGTGCTCCCGGTATTGCCGGCGGAACCGGTCGAAGCCGCCGGGCTCTGGGTAGCGGCCGCCTGGGTGGCGTTCTGTGCGGGCTGGGCCTGTCCCATGGCCGGGCTGGCTGCGGCCTGAGCCGGCTGCGCCGCCTGCATGCCGCCCTGTGCGCCCGCCTGGGCCGGTTGGGCCTGCTGCGCCGCGGCCATGCCGGCGGCCTGCCCGCTCGCCTGGCCCGCCGGGTTCTGCCCGGCCGCGGCCGCGGGCCCCTGATTCCCGGCGCCATTCGGTCCGTTCATGCCCGCCGTCTGGGCCATGGTGGCCGGATTGGGTCCGATACTGTTGATCATGGCGTGCTCCTGCTCGAAAGGTTTTCCCGCTCCGCATGAACGGAGCCGGGGCAACCTTGCCAAGCGAGACGCATGCCAGAATCTTCCCGAGCACGGCCGCGCCGCTCCATGCGGCGACCCGGATCCTTACACACCCCGAGATCGTTCCAGTATCCCCGGAGCACCCTTGCCGATCATTTCCGGCATTCGGCATGCGGCAACCGGGTCATTTCTGCCCCAGTTCCTCCAGTGCCGTCTGGAGGTCGCGGACGATCGCCCGTTCATCCCCGCGGGCAGTCGTCGGATCCACCGACTCCCCGATCACGATGCGCACCTTCTTGCCCGGCCGCGGGAGACGCTGCCCCGGGGCCATCACCTCGCGCGTGCCCTCGATCCACACGGGCACGACGGGGACGGGCTGCGCGGCCAGCACCAGCCCGATGCCGGGACGCAGGGGCTGCAGGCTTCCGTCCGGCGAGCGCTGGCCCTCGGGGAACCAGATCAGTCCGTGACCGCGCTGCAGACTGGCCGCCGCAAGGGCCAGGCTGCGACGCGGTGCGGCCCCGGGGTCCACCGGCAGGATCCGCGCCGTGCGGCTGAAGGCCCGCGACAGCGGGCCGGTGAACAGGTAGCCCTGCAGTCCCGCCCAGTACAGCGACTCGAGACGCTGCCGGTCCAGGGCCGGCAGCAGCGCGAGCGCATCGACGAAGCTCAGATGTCGCGGGGCGATCACGTACGGGGCGCTGGCCGGAAGCTGACCGTGCACCTCCACGCGCATCAGCAGCCGTGAGAGCACCCGCGCGCCGGCCAGCAACACCATCCCCGCGGCGCGGCGCAGCGGACCGGGCGGTTCCAGGGCGGTCTGCTGGTCGGCCTCCAGCAGCGACTCCGGATCCGCGAGCTGTTCCTTCAGATCGGCCTGCCCCTCGCGGGCCACGCCCGCGGCGGCCGCCTCCTGCAGCAGATCGCGCACCGTCTCGACCCGTTCGATCGCCGTGTCGTCCAGATCGATCCCGGCGCGATCCTGCAGCGCCAGGGTCAGGTCGACCCAGCTCAGCGAATCGATGCCCAGTTCGTCGGCCAGCCCGGTGTCCGGGGTCAGACGCCGGTCGTGGAAACGCTTGGCGAGGTAGTTCCAGGTGCGCTCGGCGCCCGGGTCGGACAGCAGCTGCTGGTCCTCCGGGGCCATGGATTCCGGCGACACCGGCTCCGGGCGGGCGCGCGAGACCGCGTCCTCGCGCCCCAGCTCCTCGAACAGTTCTTCCAGCTTGTGCCGGCGCAGCTTGCCCAGACGCGTGCGCGGCAGGGGATCGAGCGCGACGCGCACCACGCCCGGGCGGTGATGGGTGGGCAGCGACTTGGCCGCTTCGTTGACGGCCTCGCGGGTCCGCCGTTCGAGCTCTTCGCCGGCGGCCTCACGCATCAGGCCTGCATCCGGCACCGCCACGACCGCCAGCCGGTCGTCATGCTCCAGCACGCCCGCCTCGCGGATCCCTTCGGCCGACTGCAGCGCGCCCTCCACGCGTTCCGGATCGATGTTCTCGCCACCCGAGAGCACGATCATGGCCGATTCCCGACCGTGCAGATAAAGGAATCCAGCCGCATCGATCTCGCCGGTATCTCCGGTACGGTACCAGCCGTCCGCGTCCAGGACCTTCGCGGTCTTGTCCGGGAGATTGAGATAGCCGGCGAATACGTTCGGCCCGCGGGCCATCACCTCGCCCCGGCCATCGCCGGAGCCGCTGTCGTCGATGGCCAGTTCGACCCCCGGCAGCGCCACCCCCGCGGCGTCCAGACGCACCCGCTCCGGCGGGTTGTAGGTCAGGATCGGCGACGTCTCGCTGAGGCCGTAGCCCGTCGCCACCTCCCAGCCCAGTGCCTGCAGGTTGCGGCCCAGCGCGGGGTCGAGCGCCGCGCCGCCGGCCACCACCATGCGCAGGCGCGGCGCCAGGCGCTGGTGCAGACTTCCGAACAGACGACGACCCAGGCGCAGACCGAAGCGCTGGCGCGCCTGTTTCGACAGCCCCAGCATCGCGCGGAACAGCAGCGCCGCTACCCGCCCCCGGCCGGCCACGCGATCCTGCAGCGCCTTCCACACGGCCTCGTAGAGCCGGGGCACGCCCAGCATCACGGTCGCCTCGCCATCGCGCAGGCCGCGCACGATCTGCGGCCCGACCAGCGAAAACGGCACGATGATGGAGGCCCCCAGGGTCAGCGGCACGAGGATGCCGACCGTGAACGGATACACGTGGTGGAACGGCAGCGGCACCAGCACTCGATCCTTATGGTCCGCGACCTCTTCGGCGCACAGGGCCTCCACGTTGCTTGCCAGGTTACGGTGGGTCAGCGGCACGCCCTTGGGCGGACCGGTGGTGCCGGAGGTGTAGAACACCGCGGCCACATCCCCGGCCTGCGCGATCGACCCGGCGGGCTCGGCCTGCAGCAGGCTCGCCCAGGCATCCGGGGCATCCGGGGCATCCGGGGCATCCGACCCAGCGTCGAACAGGCGGACCTGCCATTCGCCGGGCGCATCCGCCAGCCGTTCTTCCAGCCCCGAGGTAGTGAAGACGAAGCGCGGGCCCGAATCCGTCAGGGCGTGGCGCAGATCCTCGGACGGCATCTGCGTATCCAGGGGCACCACGCTGCCGCCGGCGTTCATCACGCCCAGGGCCGAGACGATCCAGTCCGGGCTGTTGGGGGCCAGCAGCACCACGCGGTCCCCGCGTTCCAGGCCCGCCGCGCGCAGCCCGGCCGCCAGTCTCGCGGCCCTTTCGAGCAGTTCGGCCCGCTCGGTGGTCTCGTGGCCATCGCGGGTCATGGCCACCACCGCCTCGCGACCCGACTCGGGGGAACGCGAGGCGAGGAGTTCGTCGACGGTCTGAACGCTCATCCGCTGGCCTCCGGCGGGACGGCGCCCGCGCGACTTGGTGGGCAATGCGGTTTCCATCATACGCATTGACAGGATTCGTCACGAAACCCCAATCTTCTGGCTAACGACAAGACTGCAGGGGGTTCCGTTGAACGCCACCGAGCTGCCCCCGTACCCGCGCGATGGCTACCTCCCGATCGAGGACCACGGGCTGATCGGCGACGGCACCACCGCGGCCCTGGTGGGGCGCGACGGCTCCATCTCCTGGCTCTGCGTCCCGCGGTTCGATTCCGACGCCCTGTTCTGCGGCCTGCTGGACCATCGCAACGGCGGTTCCTTCACGGTAGCCCCGGAAAACCTGACCGCTGCCACGCAGCGCTACGAGCCGGACACCGGGGTGCTCGTCACGGACCTTTCGGGGCCGGAGGGACGCGTCCGCGTGACCGACGCGCTGACCTTCCGCGCCGGCGCCGACCTGTCCGAAGATGCCCCCGCCGGGCGCGGCGAACTCCTGCGGATGATCGAGGTGGTGGAGGGGCGCGTGCGCCTGCGGGTCCGGCTGGAACCGCGCGGTGACACCGAGTGCCGACCGCATGCCGCGGGCCTGCAGCTGCGCCTGCAGCGTCGCCCGGAGCTCGAGCCGCACCTGACCTCCTCGCTCCCGCTGGCCGGGCTGGACACCACCCACGAGCTGTCCGCGGGCGAACGCCACCACCTCATCCTCAGCTGGGAATCCGCGGGGCACCGCTTCCATCCCCGCCCGCCGGAAGAACTCCTCGCGGACACCATCGCGGTCTGGCGCGACTGGATGCGCTCGTTCCGCTACCAGGGTCCGCAGACGGCACTGGTCCGCCGCTCCGCAATCACCCTGAAGATGATGGATTACACCGCGACCGGCGCGATGATCGCCGCGCCCACCTCCTCGCTGCCGGAGGCGATCGGGGGACCGCGCAACTGGGATTACCGCTATGCCTGGATCCGCGACGCGGCCTTCTCGGTCTATGCGCTTGCCCAGATCGGCATGGGGCACGAGGCCGAGGGTTTTCTTGGCTGGGTACTCGATGCGGTGGACCGGGCCGGGCGGCCACGCGTGCTGTATGACGTGGACGGCCACGCTCCGCCACCGGAATGGCATGACCCCGGACTCGAGGGCTACCGCGGGTCCGCACCGGTACGGTGGGGCAATGCCGCCGCCGAGCAACGCCAGCATGACGTGTTCGGCGAGATCATGGACTGCGCCTGGCAATGGGTGCGTCGCGGCGGCGCACTCGAACCCGCGCTATGGGACCGGCTGCGGCGCCTCGTGGAAGCGGCGGCGAGGGAATGGCAGACGCCCGACCACGGGATCTGGGAGGTGCGTACGCCGGGGCGCCCGTTCACCTATTCCGCGGCGCTGTGCGCGGTGGCACTGGACCGGGGGGCGCGCATGGCCCGGTCCATGGGCATGGAGTCCGATGCCCGACGCTGGGAACTAGAGTGCGAGCGGATCCGCACGGCCATCCTCGAGCAGGCCTGGGACCCGCAGCAGCAGACCCTGACCGAACACCTCGGCGGCGGCGGGATCGACGCCAGCCTGCTTGCCCTGCCCCTGCGGCGGGTGATTCCCGCCGACCATCCGCGCATGATCGCCACCACTCGCGCGGTGGTGCGTCGGCTGGGCGCCGGCGACGGACTGCTGTTCCGCTACCTTCCCGATGAATCCCCCGACGGACTGGCCGGCCACGAGGGTGCCTTCCTGCTGTGCAGCTTCTGGCTGGCCGACAACCTTCTGGCCCAGGGCGAACGGGACGCGGCGATGGAGCTCTTCGACTCACTGTGCGCCCGGGCCAGCCCGCTGGGCCTGCTGCCGGAGCAGATCGACCCCGCCAGCGGGGCCTTTCTCGGCAACTTCCCGCAGGCGTTCAGTCACGTCGGGCTGATCTCCACCGGCATCAACCTGGGCCGGACCTGACCCGCACCCGGGCCGGCCGGGCGTTCCGGTGGTGGCGTTTTCGTGCTATGAGAGAGGGGTGAGCGCTCGACCCGTCGCAACCTACCGTCTCCAGCTGCATCCGGGGTTCACCCTGGATGACGCGGCCGCGGTCGTGCCGTATCTGGCGGATCTGGGGATCAGCCATGTCTACCTCTCCCCGTTCCTGCAGGCGGTGTCCGGCAGCACCCATGGCTACGATGTCGTCGACCCGGGCCGCGTGAATGCCGAACTGGGCGGCGAGGCGGCGCGGCAGCGGCTGAACGTCGCCCTCGCCCGCGCCGGCATGGGACAGGTGCTGGACATCGTTCCCAATCACATGGCGATCGCCGGCGACCAGAACCCCTGGTGGTGGGATGTCCTCGAAAACGGGCCCTCCAGCCGCCACGCCCCCTGGTTCGACGTCGACTGGGCAGCCGCGGAAGAGCGCTGGCCCGACAAGGTATTGCTGCCGGTACTCGGCGACCATTACGGCCGCATCCTCGAGGCGGGCGAACTGCAGCTGCGGTTCGCCGAAGGCCGGTTCACGCTGCACTATTACGAACACCGTTTCCCCGTCGACCCCTCCTCGCTGCATGACCTGCTCCAGCGGGTCTACCGGCGCAGCGGCCCGGAGCTGCTCGGCTTTCTGGCCGAGTCCTGCGCACGCCTGCCACGCCCGCGGGTAACCGGCGGCGAGCCGGCCGAACGGCGCCGGCGCGACCAGGAGGTGATCCACCGGCTGCTGGACGAGACCTGCCGCGACAACGCCGGGACCCGGGCCGCCGTGCAGGCCGAGGTCGATGCCATCAACGCCAGCCCCGATGCGCTGGACGCCCTGATCGGTGAACAGAACTACCGGCTTGCCTGGTGGCGCACCGCCGCAGAGGATCTGGGCTACCGCCGCTTCTTCGACATCAACGATCTGGCCGGGCTGCGCGTGGAGCGGCGCGAGGTCTTTGACGCGATCCACGAGCTGCCCCTGCGCTGGACGGCCGAAGGCACCGTGGACGGGCTGCGGGTGGACCACCCCGACGGGATGCGGGACCCCGAAGAATACTTCCGGCGCCTGCGCGAGGTCTGCCCGGAGGCCTGGATCGTGGCGGAGAAGATCCTGGAACCCGGCGAGCGCCTGCCACCACAGTGGCCGATCGCGGGGACCACGGGCTACGACTTTCTGAACCGGGTCCAGGGCCTGTTCGTGGACCCCGCCGGGGAGCCCCCGATGACCTCGCTGTACGAAAACTTTACCGGGGAGCCCGCGGATTTCGGCACCGTGGTGGTCGAGAGCAAGCGCCAGGTCCTGCGCGAGCTTCTCGGCAGCGAGCTCCATCGGCTGACCTCGCTGTTCGTGCTGATCTGCGAGCGCCATCGCCGCCACCGTGATTACACCCGCGAGCAGCTGCATCACGTGCTGCTGGAGGTCGCCGCCCGCTTTCCCGTCTACCGCACCTACCTGGCGCGGGACGCCGACCTGACCGAGGCCGATGCCCGCTGCATCCGCAGCGCCATCGAACAGGCGCATGCCGAAGCCCCGGAGCTGGATGCCGAGCTCCTGGACTTCCTGCGCGCCCTGCTCTCGCTGGAGGTGGAAGGGGAACAGGAGGCCGAACTGGCCCTGCGCTTTCAGCAGCTCACCGGCCCGGCGATGGCCAAGGGCGTGGAGGACACCGCCTTTTACCGGTTTCATCGGCTCGTGGCACTCAACGAGGTGGGCGGCGCGCCGGACCGGTTCGGGGTATCCCCCGCGGATTTCCATCGCGCCTGTCGCGAGGCACTGGAGCAGCACCCGGACGCCATGCTCGCCACATCCACCCACGACACCAAGCGCAGCGAAGACGTGCGGGCCCGCCTGCTGCTGTTGTCGGAGATCCCGCAGGACTGGGGCCGCGCCGTGGCGGCATGGAGCGAACGCAACACCCCCCACCGCTCGAGCAGCGGCCCCGATGCCGCGACGGAGTATCTGATCTACCAGACCCTGGTGGGTGCCTGGCCGATCGATCCCGAACGCCTCTGCGCCTACCTGGAGAAGGCTGCCCGCGAGGCAAAGCAGCACACGCGCTGGACCCGCCAGGATCCGGACTACGAACGGGCCGTGCTGGATTTCGCGCGCGGCCTGCTGGAGGACCGGGCATTCGTCGAGGCGCTCGAGGCCTTCGTCCAGCCACTGGTGGGCCCTGGACGGGTCAACAGCCTGGCGCAGACCCTGATCCGGTGCACGGCACCCGGGGTACCGGACACCTACCAGGGGACGGAGCTGTGGGACCTCAGTCTGGTGGACCCCGACAACCGGCGGCCGGTCGATTTTCGGCTACGCCGTGAGCAGCTGGCCCGACTGGACGTGCTGTCACCCGCCGAGATCCTGGAGCGCGCCGATGAAGGCCTCCCGAAGCTGTGGCTGCTGCGCGAGGCGCTGGCCCTGCGTCGGCGCCGGCCCGGGGCGTTCGGGGCCGACGGCAGCTATCAGCCGGTCGCCGCCCGGGGCCCCCGGGCCGACCACGCCGTAGCCTTTTTGCGCGGCGACCAGGTGCTGACCCTGGTGCCCCGGCTGGTGCTCGGGCTGAGCGACGACTGGCAGGACACCGTATTTGCCCTGCCACCGGGACACTGGCGGAACGTCCTCACGGGGGAAGACCTCGAAGGCGGGGATATCCCGCTCGCGGCTCTGCTGGCCGGGTTCCCGGTCGCCCTTCTCGAGCGGGTGGGGGAGCCACAGTGACGCGGGTGACGGTCTGGGCCCCGCACGCCGCCCACGTCACGCTGGAATGCGCCGGCGAACGGTTCCCGATGGCGCGCCGCGAGGGTGGCTGGTGGGCGGTGGACGCGCCCGCCCTGACGCACGGCGTGGACTACGCCTTCCGGGTCGACGATCACGGCCCCTTCCCCGACCCGCGTTCACCCTGGCAGCCACAGGGCGTCCACGGGCCGTCGCGCTGGCTGGAGCATTCCCGGTTCCACTGGAGCGATGCCGGATGGCGCGCCCCGCCGCTGGCCTCCGCGGTCATCATGGAGATCCACGTGGGGACCTTCACGCCGGCCGGCACCTTCGATGCGGTGATCGACCGTCTGGACCACCTCGTCCGGCTGGGCATCACCCACATCGAGCTGATGCCGGTGGCCGAGTTTCCCGGCGACCGCGGCTGGGGCTACGACGGGACCAGCCTGTTCGCCCCGCATCACGCCCTGGGCGGCCCGGACGGCCTGAAGCGCCTGGTGGACGCCTGCCACCGGCGCGGCCTCGCCGTGCTCCTGGATGTCGTGTACAACCACCCGGGTCCGGACGGCAATTATCTCGGTCAGTTCGGTCCCTATTTCACCGACACCTACAGCACGCCCTGGGGCGATGCCGTCAACCTCGACGGCCCCGACAGCGACGAGGTGCGGCGCTTTATCCTCGACAACGCCCTTATGTGGCTGCGCGACTATCACTTCGACGGCCTGCGCCTGGACGCGGTCCATGCCATCGTCGACACCTCCCCCATCCATCTGATGGAGGCCCTCGCCGACGAGGTTCGGCGTCTGGAGACGCAGATCGCCCGACCGGTGGTGCTGATCGCCGAAAGCGATGCGAACGATCCGCGCCTGATCCGGCCGGTCGAGGTCGGCGGCTACGGCCTGGATGCGCAGTGGAACGAGGACTTTCACCATGCCCTGCACGCCCTGCTGACCGGCGAATCGCAGGGCTATTTCGCGGATTTCGGCCGACTTGAGCACTTTGCCCGCGTGCTCACCCGCGGCTTCGCCCTGGACGGACGCTACTCCCGCTACCGCCGGCGGGCGCACGGCCGGCCGGCCAGTGACGTGCCGGGGCGACGTTTCGTCGGCTGCCTGCAGAACCACGACCAGATCGGCAACCGGGCCACCGGCGAACGCAGCAGCCATCTCCTGTCGCCGGGGCTCCTCAAGGTCGGGGCCGCACTGGTGCTGACCTCGCCGTTCATCCCCCTGCTGTTCCAGGGCGAGGAATGGGCCGCGTCCACGCCGTTTTTGTACTTCACCGACCACCGCGACGCGGATCTGGCCGCGGCGGTGTGTCAGGGGCGCCGCGAGGAATTCGCCGGGTTCGGCCACGATCCCGCGCGCATCCCGGACCCGCAGGCCACCGAAACCTTCGAGCGCTCGCGGCTCGACTGGGATGAACCGCTGCAGGCACCCCATGCGGACCTCCTCGAGTGGCACCGTGCCCTGATACGGCTGCGCCATTCCCGAGCCGCCCTCGCCGAGGACCGTCTCGACCGCATGCGCGTGGAATTCGACGAATCCCGCCGCTGGCTCCTGCTTCTGCGTCCGGATCTGGTGGTGGCCTGCAACCTCGCCGCCCGGCCGCAGACCCTCACCCTGCCACCGGAGGCCTCGCACCTGTCCCTGCACCTGCGTTCCGAGCCGGACATCCGCCTGGATCCCACCGGGCTCCGGCTGCCCGCGGAAGCGGTCGCCGTGCTTGCCGGGCCGGACACGCCGCAGCACTGAGAACGTGACGCATTACCCTTTTTGCCAGTAGCACCCGGAACCGCCACCTGCATCCCCCGGCCCGGGCGACTACACTGGGCCCCACGCTCAACACCGGCCCTCCCCATGACGCACGATCCAGCCGCCCCTCCGTCAGCGGAGGTCAGCGACGTCAACCAGCGGTTCTACGACCAGCTATGGGCGGACAGCCGGCTGGTCCGCCCCGAACGCTTCAACACCTGGGGCCTGGTTTCCGGCCTGGCCCGGAGTCACGACCGGCGACTCGAGGTCGGACCCGGCATGCGCCCGCGACTGCCCATCGAGAACACCCACTTCGTCGACATCAGCCCGCCGGCGCTGGACACCCTCGCCGCCGAGGGCGGCATCACCCATACCGCACCGGTCTCCGAGCTGCCGCACGCCGACGACAGCTTCGGTCTGGTAAGCGCCCTGGACATCATCGAACACGTCGAGGACGACGAGGCCGCACTGGCGGAGATCACCCGCGTGGCCGAACCCGGTGCGCAGGTCCTGCTCTCCACCCCGCTCCACCCGGAATACTGGACGCCGTTCGACGACATCGTCGGCCACTATCGCCGCTATGAACCCGACCACCTCATGGACCTGCTCGACCACCACGGGCTCGAGGTGGAACAAAGCGCGATCTTCGGCATGAAACCCCGCTCCTCGCGGCTGAACGACCTGGGCATGTGGTTCCTCGAGCGGCACCGGCCCGTGGCCATGAAGGTCTATAACCGCTTCCTCATGCCCCTGGGCCTGCGCCTGCAGAAACCGCTGAAACTCCATTCCGGCATGGTCGCCACCGACGGCGTCGAAGAAGTCTTCCTGGTCTGCCGACGCCGTTGATGAGACCCGCGCCGCGGCCGCGTACTTTTCAAGGTACGGGTGTTCCGGCCAGACTGTGGCCCTGTCCACCCCGCAAGGCCCCTCCCATGCGAATGCATCACTGCGCGCGCCCGTTGCTCCTCGTCGCCATCGTCCTGCCACTGGCCAGTGGCTGCGCGGCCGTCAGCGTGGCCAGCTCGGCCACCAGTGCCGCCGTCAGCGTCACCACCGGCACCGTCAAGGCGACCGGCAGCACCGCCGCCGCCCTGGGACGGACCATCACCCCCAGCGGCGAGGAAGACGCGGACGAAGAAGAATAGTGCGCCCGGCGCTGTCATCCTGCCGCCGGAGAAATCCGGCGGTGTACGGGAAAGTCTGAACCATGTTCCCCCTCTTCCGCCGCCGCACCGCGACCGGCAAGCTGGAGGCCATCTGGATCGCGGAACACGCCGGCGCACCGATGACTGCATGCGAGCGCATCGAAGTCGACCCTACGGGCCTGCAGGGGGATCGCTACCGGCACGGTCGCGGGCACTGGCACACGGTCGAGGCCTGCCGTGTCACCCTGATCTGCGCGGAGGAATTCGAACGGGCCGGACGCCGCGCCCGGCGCCTGCGCCAGCCCGCCGAGCCTGCGCCCGGCGAACACCGTCGCAATCTGGTGGTCTCGGGTCTGGGACGCAGCCCGCGCGAGGGCGAGCTGCGGATCGGCGAAACGCGCTTCGTGATCGAACGCCCCCGGCCGCCCTGCGGCTGGCTCAATCAGGTCGTCGGCTACAACCTCGCGGCCGCCCTGCGCCACGACAGCGGCATCTGCCTGCGCCCGCTGGAGGCCGGGACCCTGCGGGTCGGCGATCCCGTCGAGTGGCGTGCGGTCGCGCGGGACGGTCCCGGAGGGCGATGAACCCGAGGGGCCGGACTCAGAGCGGCCGCCACGCCTCGTAGCCGCAGCTCATGCAGTGGTAAAGCGCCTCGTAGTGCCCCGCTCGCGTCGCGCTCTCGCGGATGGTGCCTTCCTGAAACGTGAACCCGCGCAGGGTGCAGCGGGGACATTTCTCGATCGGGTCGCGCGGCGGCCGCGGCTCCTCGGATTCCCCCGTGCCCTGGCGGCCTTCGAACTCGGCGGCCGCCTCAATGGCCTGATTGAGATCGCGGGTCAACTCGGCCGCGAGACGTTGGGCGGCAGCCTGGTCATCACGCGCCAGGGCCTCGAGACGGGCGAGACTGTCGCGGACATTTCGCAGTCGGGCAGCGATTTCGGTCATGCGGGTCCCCTTGGCATCCGATCCCGGACGATACCCCGTTCGCACCCGGTCCGTCATGGGTACGGGCACCCGGGCACATCACACTGGACGGCACGGTCCATGCCCCGAACTGGCCACCAGTCGGCGAACTCCAGTTCCCAGTGGAAGACGCGCCGTGCCTCGGCAATGTCTTGCGCCTTCTCAAGGCGAGGAAACTGGCCGAACAGGCGTTTGAGGTCCACGACCCCAAAGCGGTCGATGAAACGGCGGCCGGCGTCGGGGTTCTGGGTGGGGGCGAAGAGGTCTTCGGTCTCGTAAGGCTTTCCGACCGGGATAATGTCCCCGAGCAACAAACTCTCGAGCTCGAACAGGAAATCCTCGCGGTCGGGCAGGTCGGCGTGTTCGCCGATGGGCCAGAACCACAGGGCGCACCAGTAGTCCATGGCGAGGCGCAGGCGGCGGTAGGCGGAGGCGTTTTTCTGGTATTCGGCGTAGAGCTCGCCGGCCAGGGCGCGGTCCTTGTAGTCGATGCTGGAGCGCTGGCCACGGGCGGGCTGGCCGAAGATGTCCCAGGGGTCGGTGGTGCGCTGGCGAAGGTCGGCCAGCTCGCGGGCGTGCTGGTGCCAAAGTTCGTCGATGCGGCGGGACAAGACTTGCAGGCGTTCGGCGTCTTCGCGGTCGAAGGGCTTGTTGAAGGCGCGGCGCCAGGCGTCGATGACCTTGATGGCGTCGGGTTCGCGCTTCTTGACCGTCTTGTCGTTGTAGTGGGCCATGCCGGGGTCGGGCACGAGGAAGTGCCACACGTGGCCTTCGGGCAGGGCGGTGCCCTGCTCCGGGTCCAGCGGGCGGTGCTCCGGGGCGTGGCGGGTCCAGCGTTCGGGGGCGTTGGCGCCGCAGGTGAGGCGGTGGGCGGGCCAGCTTTCGCGGCGAGCGCCGATCAGGGAGTTGCCGGTGCGCAGCTGAAGACCGAACCAGGGAACATGGGGGTGGTCGGCGTCGGTTTCGGCCAGGGCGGCGAGCCACAGGGAGACCTCGACCAGCTCCACGGCCACGGGGTTCATGTCCACGCCGAACACGTTGTGGTCGGCCAGGTACATCTTCACCCGCTGTTTTTCGCGCGCGTAGTCGGCCTGGGGGATGCGTTCGTCGCGGGCGCTCTGGGCGTATTCCAGGTAGAGGTCGGCGAGCTGGTCGATGGCCTCGTTGATGAACGCGGCGGAGCCCATGGCGGGCTCGCAAAGGGTGAGGCGCAGGATGCGTTCGGCGCGGGCGGCGTCGTCCGGCAGCGGGTCGAGCTGTTCGCAGCGCAGTTCGCGCAGGGCGTATTTGACCAGCGAGCGGGTGAGCACCTCGGGGGTGTAGTAGGAGGCGGATTTCTCACGGTCGCGCCCGGCCAGGCGGTAGAGGAACTTGCCGCGCGGGTGGCGGCGCAGCACGCGCTGGCCGAGTTCGTCGCGGTCGTATACGCGCTCTTCTTCGTCGTAGTCCTCCAGCGCCTCGGCGGTGACGAAGTAGCCGGTTTCCAGCGGGCCGGGGTTGGACTTGGCGTCCTTCTTCTTGACCTCATAGAGGTCCTCGCGGGCGAAGAAGCCGCGGTAGGACAGCAGGGCCTCGTACACCGCGCCGAGCTGGTTGATGCCCAGACGCGCATAGGAGATGCGGCCCCGGCGCCGGCGGCCCTGCCCGCGCCCGCCGCCGCCCTCGCGCGACAGCGACATGAGCTGGATGACGCGCTGCAGGGTCTGGTTGGTGAACACCACCCGGTTGAGCAGCGGGGTGCGTTCGGGATCGAACAGGTGCGACTGCAGCCGCGCCATGCGGAAGCGGCTGGCGGTGGCGTCGTGCTGCCCGGTGGGCTCCGGGGCCTGGCCCTCCAGATCGAGGCCGGGCTGGGCGGCGCGGTGGTCGGCCTCGTCGTTCTCGGAGCCGTGGTGCACCAGCGCGAACAGCATGTTGAGGCTGTCGTGCAGGTAGCGGCCGTTCTGTTCGTCCGGCCGGGTGAGCGGGACCATCTCCAGGTCGCGCAGGCGTTCCAGGCTGTAGCCGCCGAGGTAGCTGGGGGCGTTCATCGGGGCGTAGCCGAGTTCGGGCCGGGCCTCGATGTAGAACAGGAACAGCAGGCGGTACATGTAGCGCAGGCATTCCAGCGAGAGCTGTTCCGGGTCCAGGCGTTCCTCGCCCTGGTAGATGCTCTTCTTGTGCTGCTGGGCGCGCGCCTCCAGTTGGGCGGCGGCCTCGTTGCCCAGCAGTTCGATGGCCTCGCGCAGGGCGTACTTGAGGTCCTCCGAGACGCCGTAGGCGTGCTTGTGGGCGTTGTCCTCGAGCTGGTCGAGCAGGGACTGGCCGTCGTGGTCGGTGAGCGATTCGCGGTGCAGCAGCACGCTGGTGGCGCGCAGGGCGTCGGTCTCGCGGCGGGAGAACAGCTCCACCCAGTCGAAGCGCAGCAGGCGGCTGCGGGCGTACTTTGTGCGGTCGATCAGCAGCCACTGGCGCGGGCTGGCCAGGATCACCCAGCGCGGCGGATGCGGCTGGGCGAGGATGTGACGCGACAGCGCGGTCTGCCAGTCGATCAGGGCATGCTCGCCCTCGCCGTCGTGCAGCGCGCGGGGCACCGGCGCGGCCGACAGGGAGCGGAACTGCTCGGCGTGCAGCGGCACCTCCAGCGGATCGCTCTCGGGGTCGTCCAGCGGGATGGCCTGCACCACCCACAGCAGCGGATGGCCGTCCGCGCCGGTGTATTCGGCAAGCACCGGGATCTCCACGTCCTCGCCGGCCGGCAGGCGCCGGGCGTGGTACTCAAAGCCGAACACGCTCAGCAGTTCGCGCACCTGCTCACGCTGGGCTGCACGCGGCGCTCGGGGTCGCGGTCGCGCTCCAGCGCGGACTGCGCGCGCAGGTACTCGTGGGCGATGCGGCCGAGCCGGTTCCAGGGCGCCAGCCGGTCGTCCGGCACCGGGTCATGCGCCTCGCGCGCGGCCTGCTCGGCTGCGTTCCAGCGCTCAATGAAGGCCTTGATGTCGCCGTGGAACACCTCGCTGAGGTAGTGCTCGGAGTAGAACTCGTTTTCGTTACTGATGCCGGCCCAGCTCATGGCGTGCGTGCTTCCTTTCCGCTTGGATGGTTCGGGGCGCGCGCACCATCGTGCGGAGGGCGCGCCGTCCGCGTTCAGCCCTGTTCGGATGCGTCGCCGTGGTCGGCATCCTTGAGGAGATACATCGGGACGGGAATGGGCGGAATGCCCATGCGGGCGCAGGTGCTCTGCACGTACTCCCGCCAATAGGGCCAGATGTGGTACCCCACGTTGTAGCGGACGAACTCTTCGAGCGCGGGGCGCAGGGTTTCGTCCTCGACCCCGTCTCGAATACGGTAGTGGGCGGTGAAATCGGCCCCGATCTCCAGCCGGACGGAGTCCTCTTCAGCGTCTGCCACATTACCGTTATCCACCAGACGCACCCCGACCTGGAAATGACACACGGCAACCCTGCGCTGCTGATCGCCCTCTTCGTCCGCAACGGTCAGGATTTCAATCTTGCCGCCGGGCGTGCCGCGATACTGGGGCACCAGGTCCAGACCCGCTTCGGGATACGGAGGGAGCAAACGGTCGCTGCAGCGGATGGTGCTTTCGCGCAGATACACCGCATCGATGGTCAGTGCCCGCGTCGCGGTCTCGATCAGGGACTTGTCCATGATTCAGGCCGCCGTATGCCAGTGATCCACGGGCGTGAAAACATTGGCGGTGCGCTGGTAACGAACCTTCGGACGGCCGATGGGCATCCTTTCAGCCGAGTCGGAGGTCCAGCCGTCCGACGGGGACGCCGCAAGGCGGACATCCGCTTCCCGGCCCAGCGCGAAACCGATGTCGGCCAGCGTGCGCAGCGTCATGTTCCGGGATCCGTTCAGAATCTGGGAGACGAACCCCTTGCTCTTCCCCATGCGAGCCGCCAGCTCCGTCTTGCTGATCCCGGCTCTTTCCATCTCCTCCCAAATGGCTTCGGTGGCCTGGGTGATGAGGCGTTCCTCGGCTACCAGCCGGGCATGCTCCGGGCTTTCTGCGGCCCAGCGATCCAGAAAATCGGTCATGGGTTCTGCTCCTCGATCCGTCGCCAGTTGTTAATCACGCGCTGCTCGTCCTGTGATGAAAGCTTCTGCCCCTTCTTGAAGGCGAAGTGGCTGATGTAGAAAACGCCCTTGTATCGGGTCGAAAACCAGCCATAGGCCCGCAGCTTGCCCACCTTGATCGCGTAGAACCGACTGCCGTTGGGCAGCCTTGCCTCCGTATTCCAGTGATCCGGAGAGCGGAGACGCCCCGTGTTCGCCAGACGCTACCGGCGCGCGGCGAGCTGGGACATGCAGGTGGCGTGCTTGCCCGCCTGGATGGAGCCAAGTGCTTCCCGCAGGCTTGGCGGCATCCAGGGATCGCCCTCCGAGTCCGCCGGCGGCTGCTCGCAGTAACGTATGGTCAGTTTGGCTCCGCGATACTCTTCCATGAAGTTTACTTATATGTAAACGCGGGTCCAATAGCCCCATTGGCCGTCCGCCCGGGGGCAGCATTGCCGCGGCGCTTCATGAGGTTTGCTCTGCAATCAGCTTTCATCCGGGGCTCCGCTGGCGGGTGCGCGTTCAGGCGCCACGGCCGGTGAACGCGGCGATGACCTGGATGTAAGGGGTCTTTTCGATCATCTGGGTGTCCTCCAGCCAGCTCTGGTAGTCGCGGAAGATGCGCTCGATCCGATCCATGCGCTGCTCACGCCGGCGCTGTTTCACGCTGTCCGCCTGGCCGCTGGTCCTCCGCACCCCGTTTGGCCTGGACACCTCCCCCGGGGGTATAGTCAGGGCGCCCTGAGCCTTTGACTGCCCCCACCTGGACCAAGACGGAGGTGTCAGATGAGCAGCAAGAAGGCCAAGAGCAACCAGAACAACGGCAAGCGGGATAAGGGCCGGTTCTCCTCCAAGCGCAAGACGGAGGTGGTCCTGCGCCTGCTGCGCGGGGAGGACCTCGAGGCCCTGAGCCGGGAGTACGGGGTCACGGCGGCTCGGATCAGCCAGTGGCGGGAGGACTTCCTCG
>NZ_KB906169.1:0-182926 GCF_000381205.1 Thioalkalivibrio sp. ALE11
GTGTCAATGGCCATCGCTTTTGACCCACCTCTGGCCAACAAAATTGACCCAGGGAGCCGGCGTTCAGCCGGCGGTTTTCTCACGTAGTCGGTAGCTGTCTCCTCCCAGTACGTAGATCGATGAGTGGTGGATGACCCGGTCGATGATCGGGACGGCCACGTTGTCGTGGTGGAAGAACTCGCCCCAGTCCGTGAAGTCCTTGTTGGTCGTCAGGATCAGCGAGCGGTACTCGTAGAACGCGTGAACCAGCTGGAAGAGGTTGTAACGCGCCTGGCGGCTCATCGGCAGGTAGCCAAGCTCGTCGATGACCAGCAGGTCGAAGCGTGTCAGCTGCGCGATCTTCTTCTTGAGCTCGCCCTTCATCTCCGCCATTTCCAGCTCCTCGACCAGCTCCAGGGCGTTTCGGAAGAGCACCTTGTAGCCGGCATCGAGTGCCTTGCGGGCGATCCCGATGGCAAGATGGGTCTTGCCGACCCCCGGCGGGCCGATGAAGACCAGGTTCTGCCGGTTGTCGATAAAGCCGAAGTCCAGCAGGGCGTTGATCTGGCGCTTGGTGATGGTCGTCTGGTGGCGGTAATCGAAGGCCTCCAGGCGTTTGTCCGAGGGCAGGCGGGCCCGCCGGCGGTTGCCGTCCAGGCGCTTGCTCTCGCGGACCCGTTGCTCGTGTTCGGCGAGGCGCTCGGCAAAAGCCAGGTAGGAGACGGCGTTGTCCTCCGCCTCCGAGAGCAGCTGCGGCAGCTCGTCGGCGATCGCCGTGCAGCGCAGATTCCGGAACCGGCCCACGGCCTGATCAAGACGGCTCATGGGTCACCTCCCGATGGCCAGCCGGCTGGCCAAGGTGGGCGTAGGCCGACAGCGAGACCGGCCCCGATGCCTCGCCGGAGGTGTCTGCGTCGGCCTCCATGTCCCGGCCGCGCCACTGCGCACGCTGGTTGGCCTCGAGGAAGTCCCGGATGCGCGTGGCCGTCAGCCCCTCACGCCCGGCAAGGCGCTCGAGCAGCTCCGTGTCCAGCGAGGCCGTGTCCTCGAGGATCCGGCGTACGGCCGCGACCTGATCGCGGTAGATCTTTGGATCACTGGCGCGCAGCTGCGCGCACAGCCGCCCGCCGAGATCGGCACCGAGGCGCTCGGCAATGGCCCGCTCGATGTCCTCGACGTGCTGTGCACGATCGCGGTAGTGGTGGGTGTTCCGCACCCGCTCCCCCTTGCCGGTGGCCAGTGGATGCGTGGCCACCACTTCCCCGGAATCCAGGTCGACGATCTCGAGCGATCCGGCGCTCTCCTGGACCCCGACCCGGCCGCGCTGGTAGGCCATCGGCACGGTGTACTTGTTGGCCGACCACGAAATCAGACCCGTCTTGTCCACCTTGCGCACGGCCACCTCCGGGCCTGCATGGCTCACGCACGGCGGCGTGAGATACGCTCGCAGGTGCGAGCGTTCCTGCGCCTCGAAGCGCTCCCGTGGCTGACATCGGGTCGTGCCGTGGCAGCGGACATTGGCCACTTCCTCGAGCCAGTCCCGGACATGAGCCTTGACCGCCTCCTCGCTGGAGAAACGCTCGCCGTACAGGCAGTCGCGCTTGACGTACTTTACGCCGGCCTCGACCTTGCCCTTGCTCTCCGGGTCGTAGCCCCGGCAGGCGTGGATGCGGAATCCCGCCGCCGTGGCGTACTGGTGGAAGCGCTCATTGACCGTCAGCTCCCGGAAGCGCTCAGCGATGACCACCATCTTCGTCTGGTCGTAGACGCACTCCTCGGGCACGCCGCCGAAGGCGCGCAGGGCCTCGTCGTGCATGGCGATGAACGTCTCGGTGTCGATCGGGCGGAACGACACGCACACGTGCATCAGCCGGGAGTACGAGAGAACAAAGACGACGAAGTACACCGTACGCGACTCGCCTGCGATCTCCACACCCCGCAGCTCGCCGGGATCCACCTGGCACTGCACGCCGGGCACGTCGTCGAGGACGGGCTCGTAGTAGCGCGGCTGCGCAACGGGGACGGACTCCCGCAGGCGCTGCAGATACCGGCGCAGACTGCGATCCGAGACCTCCAGGTCTCCGACCTCGTCACGGATCTTGCGAGCCACCTTCACGGCACTGAGCTTCGGGTAGCGGCGCAGCAGGTACTCGAGGTAGGGGCGATGGGCATCGAGCCGCTTGCACCGGCCCGAATCCGCACGCTCGGCGACGATCGCCTCGGCGCTCTGGCGCAGATACTTGCGCACCGTGTTACGCGAGATACCGAGCTCGCGGCTGATCGCCCGTACGGACAGCCCCTGGCCCTCGTCGTGCAGTGCTTTGATCCGATGAATCATGACCCACTCCTTCATGTTCCCGTCCCGGCCGCCTCTCTGAACGGCGGACGGTATGGTCAGACGTGGCCAGTGGCCACCCGTAGGTGGGTCAAAATTGTTGGCCAGTAGAGGGTCAGTTTACGTGGCCATTAACAGTGCGGAACTAGAAGATGGCGGAGATCGCGCACGGCTTTCTGAAGAAGCGGATCTGGTGGGCGCGGTTCCAGATGATGCACATGGTCAACGCCAAGGGCGAGGAAGTTAGGACCGCTTTGCGGCACCGGGGAACGCGGGGCCACCGGATGCCGCCCGTTCGACCGGCTGTGCGCCGAACAAGGGGTCGAGCATCGTCTGATGCGACCGAAGCGGCCCCAGCCCCCGCGGGATGGTCGAGCGCTTCAACGGCCGAGCGCCGAACTGCTGCGTCCCCGGTGCGCCGATTTGGGGGGGGGGGCATTTTAAGGACACCCTCCGGGACTACCGGCGTCCGTAGAATCATCAGATTGGCAGAAGGCGCTGAGGACACCGAGCACCGCTTGAAGCCATCAAGGCCTGGAAAAAAGCAGGGCGCCGATTTGTTTCGTAAGCGTGTGTTCAAGCACCCGAGACCTGACAACTAAATGCGACCGCCAAATCGACTGTTGCCCCAGGTAGCAAGGCCCAACGTAGCGCTTCCGAAGTGATCACCTACTACGATGGGGACACCTTGGTGGGCTGCTTCTATGAACTCCACAATCACGGGCGACTTGGCCGTTCCACCCGTGACAAAAACGGCATCCGGTTTGCGTTGTGCCTGCGTAACGCACTCATGCATGAGCGCACCGAATTTGTGGAGCTCTCCATCGACAGAGCGCTCAAAATCGCTTCTCGAAAATCGTGGAATCCAGCCTTCTTCAATATAGTCCATCGGAACATTGGCTACTTGATTTTCACTGAGATGGATCTTCGTGAGTTCTGCACTACGCACTACTCTATGACTCAGTTTTTGAGAATGCATAGTTTCTAGACGTCGCAATAGTTTTGGGTCGGCCGCTTTTTGGATGATGGAGTCGATTAGTGGTCCGCTTCTTTGAAACTCCTTTTGGGCTGGCAGGTTGTTTACCATGACTGCGTTCCAGAAGACACTCGCTGGAAGCTCCCCGCCATCCTTGTACTTCGTTAAACGGCCGAATTTTTTCATAAACTCATGATAAGCAAATTTTATGTCGAGGTCATCGCCTCCTATTCGTCCTCCGGAATACCCCAACACAGTCTCTTCGTGGTTAGCCCTAGTGCGGTGACTAGGGCCGACAGCGACCATTGAGCAGTCGGACGTGCCCCCGCCTATGTCGACGACGAGAACCACTTGATCTCGGTTCAGCTTGCTCTCGTACTCGATCGCGGCCGCCAAAGGTTCGTAGAGAAATTCGATTTCCTCGAATCCGCACGAGACCGCCGCGCGCTCCAGAATCGATAACGCTTGAGCATCTCCCGCTTCCCCCTGTCCCCCGTGGAAATGAATCGGCCTTCCCATTGCGACGTGCGAAAGTTCGCGTCCCAGCTTTTTTTCCGCCACGGATTTGACGTGGGCAAGAATTCTGGTGACGATCTCACTAAAAGTGTGAAGCTGGGCGTTGGTCAGTTTTGAGCCAAGGAAGGTCTTGGGAGACTTGAAGTAGAACCCTGAATCGGGGTTATTAATGTAATGAAGAGTGGCGTCTTTGCCGAAGCGGTCCCCCTCCGACGACGCGATTGCCTCTGAAAGTGTCTGATTATTGCTCGCGTCCCGCTGCTCTTCGATCGCTTCACGGCGCATGAGGCCCTGTTCGCGCGATCGAATTTGCGCGTCGCTCAGTATCCGGAACGACTTTCCTTGCTTTTTGGCTTCGTTTGCGTCCCTAGTCTGCGCGGCTTTTGCTACGGCGACCCTCCGATCTAATTCCCTCTCGTCGATATCTATAGTGTCGCGGACGCTCTTGGGCGTGTACATTAAGGAGGGTATTGAGGTGGCCCCGTCTTCTAATGGAACCAACTCGGGGCGCCCGGCCCGCCAGACGGCAAGGGCTGTGTTCGACGTGCCGAAATCTATACCGCAGAACATAAGGGGGGGTCCGTTTCTCGTGTAAGTCAAGATCGTGTCTTGTGAATAGAATTTGGAGCCAGCTAATTGAGAGGGCCGACGGGTTCTGTCGCGCTTGCTCTGAATCCGCTTTCGCAACATCGGCCGAGAGGTTCTTTTGCCGACTAGGCCGTCGCTGGCATCATCGCTTGCGGTGCAGTGACAGCGCCCAACGTGCCTGCCTTTGCTCACTGGGACACCGCTCGCGCATTGTATGCCTAGGCTTGACAGAGTAGCCGCACTTAGCGTGGTTAACTCATGTGGGGGTGTGGGTCAAGTAATTTCGAGCACCGCGCTGGATGGACTGGCGGCGATTTGCCCCCCCTAATTTCGTGACCACTCCCGCCGGTCCTACGGGACATGCGCTTTGGCTGGGGATGCTTACCGGCGAGGGATACTTTAAGCGGGGCGAGGCAGCGTTTCCGGAACTCCGCAGGGGGGCGATGCCGTTGCAGCACACGGTATGCCGGTTGATTTCGACGCCCTCACCTATGAGGGGCTCGTGGCCCTGAACCATCGGATCGTGGAGCAGCTGAAGTTCCTCGAGGCGAAACAGGCCCATCGGGCGATGATGGACTTCAACCTGGGAGCGCGGGTGAGTTTCGAGTCGAGCCGGGACGGCCGGCTGACGGGAACGCTGGTGAAGTTCAATCGCAAGACCGTCACGGTGCTCACCGATGACCAGCGCCAGTGGCGCGTCCCGCCGGAGATGCTCTCACCCATCCAGGACGTGGGGAGCGGAACCACCGTCGTGCGACCGGACGACCACTGATCCGAGTAGCGATATCCCTCCTGATCTTCTAGATGGTCAAGACGGTCTGGAATGACCGCCTACTCACGCATCGCAGCGCCGCCTGAAGCCGTAATCGCTCATTCACCAGACTTGGCCTTAACTCGCAGAGAATATGGGCTGGATCGCATGTGCGGATGTTTCCGCCCCCATCCACCGGCAGGATTGCGGTGACGAGCGTGCAATTCTGCCTGTCCGGACAGGCTGTCCGCCTTGGAAACAATGTCCGCCTCGATCATGGCGGGCTGGCGTAGGCCCACCCAGTCGGGTGCGCCGCGGCGAGCCGTCAGTAGGTTGAGTAGCGCGACGTACACTTCTTCCGGCAAGTCGACGTTGGGAATGGCCACTGCCGCAGAGATCCATTCGACGAGGGTGTTGTCGTGGCCGATCAGTTTGCCGCGGTCGGTCAGGCGCCATGACTTGCGGTGACTATCGAGTTCGTATTCATCCGCCTTGCCGGCATCATGAAGTAACGCGGCCAGTAAGGCGAGATTGCGGTCGGCGTCCGGTGTGCCGGCACATAGCCTGAGTGTGTTTTCCGCGACTTCGACCGTGTGTTGCAGAAGACCTTGCCGGTACGCATGGTGGTTCGCTATTGACGCTGGAGCGAGACAGAACCTGTACAAGCGGTCCGAGTTCCAGAATATCGCATTGATTAACGAACGGTAAGTTGCGGGGAGTTCATCGACGAGACGGGCGAAGCGAGCCAGCCAGCCTTCGTGGATATTCCACGACGGTGGAATGGTGCGGAACAGGTCGAGTTGGGGCTCGGGACGTTGAAGTACCGAGACTCCACCGATTCGGATTTGTGAGTCTGCCCGTTCCCGAGTAACGCTGAACGGCCGGACGAGGGTATATTTCCGCAGCGCGTTGTTCTCGCGTGCAGAGGACCAGCACACCGGTACAGTCACGAGGTCGTGGTGTAGGTCGGCAGTGTAATGGTGCTTGGCACCGTCATGATCCTCCGACAGGTTGCAGAGCCGGAATGCTGTGGGGATGGTCGTTGGTGCCGGGTTGTTGTCCCAGGTTCGCACGGCCACCAACTGAGCCGTGGCGTGGTGGGCTCCGCTCGTTATTTCCAGTGCTTCCCCTTCCATGTCGTGCCTCTTGCTTGTTCCGAGCCCGGGGGCGACGGGTGTCTGGTGTGCCCGCCGACTATCGCGATGCCCCATAGTCTTCCGGCCAATGTTTGGCCAGCAGCGCGTTCACGTCCCGGGGTTGATAGAGCGCGATCGCGTGTTCGATCAGCGCGGTTTGGATTTCCAGCTGGTTCTCCAGTTTCTGCAGCTGCTGTTTCATTGCCTCCAGTTCCGTCTGGATCCCGGTATGGCCCGCGGTGGATGCGTCAGGAAACAAGTCATGAACCTGATCCGCGGATACGTAGCGACGGTTGTCGCCGCCCCGGCGGTATCCGAGTCGGCCCCGGTGCATCAGCCGGTACAAGGTCTTCACACTACAGCCGGCTCGATTCGCGGCCTGCTGCAGGGTCAGCCACGTTGGGTCATTGACGGACATGATCAGACTCCTTGTCTGTGATTGACGCGAGGCTGTCCCATGACCGGGTCTGAATGCCCGAGAACGAGTGTCCCGGGCATGGCGCAGGCAGATGGGAGACGCTCCGGCGAAGTCGGACATGAGTCCCGCCATGTCCCTCCCAGTCCTTGGACATCCAGGGACACGGGTCCGGGACTCGGAGAGACAGAGACCTTCTTGGGTGGGACACAGCGGGCCAGCCCATCACGGTGCGATTCCCCGGTCGTTTTCCCATTGCGTCAGGGTGCGATGCAGCCGCGCCGAGAGCTGGGGCATGCATTGCTCAACGGCCTCGGACTGGATACGACGGACCTCGTGTTTCGCCCAGGTTTCCAGGGCCTCGCGGTTGTTGCGCTCGGTGCCGTCGCCCAGGACCCAAATGAGATGGGTCCCCGGCGGAATCTGGAATGCAGCCTCTAAGGCCGACGCCAGGCGTTCGATCCGCCGCCGGCAGGACCGTTCTTCGGCCATTCGGAAAACGGCTTGCTGGAGGTGCGGGTTACCCGTCATGAGACACCTCCCGCTCTGTATCCGTGGATTCATTGGCCCCCTCCTCTTGGGAGGAGGCTTCCTCGTTGTTCCCCGGTCCGAAGTTGGAACGCAGCAGTCGCTCCATCGCGGATCCGTCCTGACGAGTGAGGTTGGGCACGTAGCGCGAATACACCCGGAACAGCATCTCGGTCGTGGTATGGCCCATTTGCCGTGCAATCCATTCTGGACTTTCGCCCGCCGCCAGCCAGAGCGTCGCGGCCGTATGACGGGTCTGGTACGGACGGCGCCGCCGCAGACCCAGGTGCCGGAGAAGGGGGTGCCAAACGCGATTGGTGACGTTGTTGGCGTTGAGGGGCGCGCCGTCGCGGTTGCAGAAGACGAACGCATGCTGTCCGGTGACCTTGTATTGCTCCCGCAGGGCGTGGCACACCATCTCGGAGAGGTCCACGGTGCGGAACGATCCGTCGTTCTTGGTGTAAACGAGCTGGCCTTTGACCAGTGCGTTCCGGACCAGCAGTTGGCGCCGTTCGAAATCCACGAACTGCCACTGCAGTCCGTGGACCTCACTCGTCCGCAGGCCGGTGAAGAATCGGACGATGAAGTAGGGGCGAAAGTCGGGCCGCACGGTGTCGATGATCGCCTTCACCTCATCGAGCGTGAACGGTTCCACGTCGGTGCGCCCGACCTTGAGTGACTTGATCCCGTGGTACGGTGACGTAAACTCGTACCGGTTGGCCGCCTCATTAAGGATCATCCGCAATGGCGTCATGATGTGGTTGATGCGAGTCGCTGACAGACGTTCTTCTTTCCGGCCGGAGACTTTGGCGAGTGTCGACCGGAAACTGAGGATGTCTGCCTTCTTGATGCGGCCAACTTCCATCTCCCCGAATTCGGGTTTCAGGTACTTCTCCAGGGTGAGCCGCACGTTGTCACTGTGCGTCTGACGCCACTGGATCCGCATTTCGTCGAACCAGGTCTCCGCGAATTCGGAGAACAGGGGCGTGGCCTGGTCCGGTGTCCCGTGACGGTCTTCGGCGGCGAAGGCGATGGCGTTGGTGCTGCCCGGGAAGTGCCGAGCGTAATCGAACGTGCCAAGGCTGATCTCGGCCTCGATCCGTTCGAGCACCTTCTTCGCCTTTTTGCGGTTGGCCGGAGTGTCGTCGAGGGCGGTCTGTTCCCGGCAGCGCTTTCCCCGGAAACGAAAGTCCAGGAACAGCTTCCCGGTCTGGTTTCGTACGCGGACGCTACCCATGGCACACCTCCCCGTTCGCCATTGGCAGCGAAAACGACCCGTTTTTGGAGTGTTTCGCCATGTCCCGCTCGATGGCCTCCCACAGGTAGAGCGTCTTGCGACCGCCAAAGGGGCGGACGTAGTGCACGCCTTCGAGCAGGACGGAGTCCTTCAGCCGCTCCCGGATGGTGCGTTCGTCGTATTTGATGCGTTCGGCCAGTTCGGCCGTCGTGAGATACGTCGTGTCCATCTCTTTCCTCCTGTCTTATTGGTAGACACATAGACATTAATACACATCTGAATGGCGTGCGCAAGTAAAATTGGTAGACACGTATCTTGTATCCCTGCGTTCCGGTACACTTTCGCCGAAACAGCTGGAGGACGGCCCAGGATGTCGCGGTTACAGATCAACGTTCGAGTCGAGAAAGAATTGGTCGACCAGATCGACGAGCGTCGGGTGGAACTGAGAGAGACCAGGGGGGAGATACCCACGCGTTCGGACGTTATCCGCCTAGCTCTGGAGTGGTACCTGAAGCAGCCGGCGGATCAGGTTGCGAAAGACGAGGATCAGCCTGACGGGTAGCACATCAAAGGTGGCGCCTGCTCGCTGCGCGTGACTGGCGTCGATGCATAGCCTCTTGGACCTCGTGCGGAAGGTGTCCCGCCACCGCGCGACTCTTGCAACTTCCTTCTTGTTGGCGTTCCTAAGCAACACTGAATGCGGGGCGCACCTGCTCGTTCCAGCGTGTCGGCAGGTATCCGGGTCGAGGTGGGGTGCCGTAGAGCGTACGGTGGGAATACTCGGCCGATGTTCGAGGGTTTGCCTTTGAAAGACGAGGAAGCCGGCGACACGCTGCGCCGCATTAGGGCCTGGGTACAGGCGCCCGATGGGTGGGCATTCACGATGCCCGCTCGGACATCTCCTGGTGTGTAAACGGAGAGGCCTCGCTCCCGGATGGGGGCAGCCAAGCGACGGGCAGCGAGGCACGGCAGCTCGCATTCATTTTGAGCGCGATTCAATCGGCGCGCTGGAGGCCGTGGGCACCAGATGGGCACATCTTGGGCACAGGGCAAAAATCGGGGGTATTGCGGGCACGCGGCTAACGTTCGCTGAGTGATAGCCGCGAAAGGGAGCGCTAGCCGATGAAGGCGGTGTTCAAGGTGCGGTGAAGGGGTGGGTAAGGCATTGATCCGGCAGAGTATGGCGCGCCCGAGAGGATTCGAACCTCTGGCCTCTGCCTCCGGAGGGCAGCGCTCTATCCAGCTGAGCTACGGGCGCACGATGGGGGATCGTACCAGATTTTGATTGTCAGCCGCTGCGCCCGTTTGGGGGTGAGTGCAACCTCCGGAGGGTGGCGCTCTATCCAGCTGAGCTACGGGCGCTACGGAGCGAAATGGTACGCCGCGCGGCCTTTTTCGTCCAGTGATTTTTGAGTGCTGTACTTGGTTTGTGGTCTGGTTGCGCCGGATGCCCTATACTCTCGCCCCTCGTGCGCGCCCGTGCGCCGCAGCTTTCGGGGCCGCGCCCGGATTCCAGGGGAAACCAAAATCAAGGCCGCATTCGGCCGGATCTCGGAGGGAGAGAAGTGGCGAATCAACCGATCAAGATGGATGCCGGGAACAAGGTGCTGTTGTTCATCTCGGCAATCGCGCTGGCGGGCGCGGTCGTTTTCCTGGTGGCCCAGCTGGTGAACTGGCTCGGCCAGATGGGCACGGCGGAACGCACCACCATCACCGAGGAACAGCTGACGGAGCGCCTGACTCCGGCGGGACGGGTCGAGGCCGGTCCGGTGGACGTGGCGGAAGAGGAGCCGGCCGATCTGAGTCCCGGGGATATCTACCAGAATGTCTGCGCGGCGTGTCACGACACGGGGGCTTCGGGTGCGCCCATCGTGGACGACACCGACGAATGGTCCTCGCGCTTCAGTGACAAGGGCATGGATACCCTCTTTGATCACTCCATCAACGGCTTCAATGCGATGCCGGCAAAGGGCGGGGATCCGAGCCTGAGCGACGACGAGGTTCGTCGGGCGGTCGCCTATATGCTGGATCAGGCGGACGTGGATCACGGCTGGTCGCCGGACAACGGTGCCGCGGAGAACGGCAACGGTGAGGAAGCCGCGAGCGAGGAAGAAGAGGCCGCCGCCGAGGAGGAGGCCGCTGCGGAGGAAACCGCCACGAATGGCAATGGTGAAACCGTCAACGGCATCGATCTGGCTGCGGGTGACGCCACGCGCGCCGAAAACCAGCTGTACGGCACGTGCGTCGCCTGCCACGGCGCCCGGGGCCAGGGCGTGGGCATCTTCCCGGCCATCGCCGGGAATACGGCGGAGTTCATTGCCGGACGCCTGGTGGCGTACCGCGCCGGCGAGACCGTGGGGGATGACACCCACCTGATGGCGCCGAACGCGCGCAATCTGTCGGATCAGGACATTGCCGACCTGTCTGCCTATATCGCGACGTTCGACGAGTCCTGAAGCCGGGCTGCGAAAAGCCCCGCAAAGCCCCGCCACGAACGCGTCGTGGCGGGGCTTTTTTGTGTCTACTCCACGCGCCAGTGGTCCAGGGCGCGGAAGCTGAGGGCCTCGGTCAGCTGGGCGCGGCCGATCGTCGGTGCCCCGGCCAGGTCGGCGAGGCTGCGGGCGACGCGCAGGATCCGGTGGTAGGCCCGGGCCGACAGGCGAAAACGTTCCGCGGCGGCATCCAGCAGCGCCCGTTCTTCCTCGGGCAGGCGGGCGTGCTGCTGCAGGGCGCGGCCTTCCAGCATCCGGTTCAGACAGCCCTGGCGTTCCAGCTGGAGCCGGCGCGCCGCGGCCACGCGGCGGGCGACCGTGGTGCTGTCCTCGGCGTCCGGATCGGGGGTGTCGCGGCCGAGTTCCGCCGGCGGGATGCGCGGTACGTCGATTGCGAGGTCGATCCGGTCCAGCAGCGGCGCCGACAGCCGCTTGCGATGGCGCCCGCGCTGCTCCGGGGTGCACTGGCACGCGTTGCCCAGGTCACAGTCGAATCCCTGCGGGCAGGGATTCATGGCGCCGACCAGCTGGAAATGCGCCGGGAATTCGGCCTGGTGGGCGGCGCGCGAGATGTGGATGATGCCGGTCTCCAGGGGCTCGCGCAGCACGTCCAGCACCCGCCGGTCGAACTCGGTCAGCTCGTCCAGGAACAGTACCCCGTTGTGGGCCAGCGAGATCTCTCCCGGGCGGGGCGTCCCGCCGCCCCCCACCAGGGCCACGCCCGAGGCCGTGTGGTGCGGCTGGCGGAACGGGCGGCTGCGCCAGTCCTCGTGCAGGTGCCGGGTGCCGCGCAGGCTGTGGATCGCGGCGGTTTCCAGGGCTTCAGCGTCATCCATGGGCGGCAGGAGCCCGGGCATGCGGGCGGCCAGCATGGACTTGCCGCTGCCCGGCGGTCCGACCATCAGCAGGTGATGCCCGCCGGCGGCGGCGATCTCCAGCGCGCGGCGTGCGCGATGCTGGCCGCGTACGTCGGCCAGATCGGGGTAGGCCGGTGGACACGCTGCCGGAGGTTCGGCGGCGGGCAGGGCGGGGCCACCGTTGAGGGCCGTGCAGACCTCGCCCAGGTGGCGCGCGGTTACGATGTCGGCACGTCCGGTCAGGGCGGCCTCGCGACCGTCATCGGGGCTCAGGACCAGCTGGTGCCCCGCCTCGCCGGCGGCCAGTCCGGCCGGCAGGGCGCCGCCCACCGGACGGATGTGCCCGTCGAGGCTCAGTTCGCCGAGGAATTCGCGGGTATCCAGGGCGCTCTGCGGGACCTGTTCACTGGCCGCCAGGATCCCCAGTGCAATCCCCAGATCGAAGCGCCCGCCCTCCTTGGGCAGGTCGGCGGGCGCCAGGTTGACGGTGATGCGCCGACGCGGAAATTCGAAGCCTGCGGTCTGAATGGCCGCGCGCACGCGGTCGCGGCTTTCGCGCACCGCGGCCTCGGGCAGGCCGACGATCTGGAACGCCGGCAGGCCGTTGGCCAGGTGGGTCTCGATGGTGACGGCCGGTGCGCGGATCCCGTCGGTCGCGCGCGCGGTGACAATGGCGATGGGCATCCCTGCCTCTCCCTGTTCGGGCCGGGCGTTCCGGGCCCGGCGGCAACTGGTTGGTGATGGCGCGGCCGCGGGCGGCGCCACATGCGGCGATCAGTTGTCGGAATCGGTGTCCTGCGGTCGGGCGGCCTGCTCGAGGGCTTCCACCCGGGCCTCCAGTTCGGCGAGGCGCTCGCGGGTGCGCTCCAGCAGGGCAACCTGGACGTCGAAGTCCTCGCGGGTCACCACGTCCATGCGCTCCAGACCGGCCTGCAGCGAGCTGCGCACCTGGCGGTGGACGTCTTCCTGCACGCTGCGCACCGATTCCGGCAGGCTTTCGGTAATGCGTCGGGCGAGGTCATCGAAATGTTTCGGGTCAAGCATGCCTGCGGTCTCCGGGTTTCGGTTCTTCCAGTCTAACGCGTTCCGGTGTCATTGCGAGGCCGAGCGGCCGCCATCCACCGGGATCACCTGGCCGGTGATGTAGGGGGACTCCAGCAGCAGGAAGCGCACGGTGCGGGCGATATCCGCCGGGTCGCCGGGCCGCTTGAGGGCCGTGCGCTCCACCATTGCCTCGTGGGGGGCGACGTTGGCCGGGTCCTCGGGACTGAGGATCGCCCCCGGTGCCACGCCGTTGACGCGCACCTCCGGGCCCAGCTCGCGTGCCAGCGACTGGGTCAGGGCATGCAGCCCGGCCTTGGCCGCGGAATACACCGGGTAGCCGCTCAGCGGTCGCAGGGCGTGGATGTCGACGATGTTCACCACCGCACCGCCACTCGCCCGCAGGGCGGGGGTGCAGGCCTGGGTCAGGAACAGCGGGGCGCGCACGTTGGAGCCCATCAGATCGTCCCATTGCGCCATGGTGATCTCGCCCACTGGCGTGGGGTAGAAGGTGGAGGCGTTGTTGACCAGGAAGTCCAGCCGGCCGCGCCAGGCATGCGCTTCCCGGGCCAGGGCCTCCGGGGCCTGCGGGTCGAGCAGGTCGGCCTGCAGCGGCCGGGCACTGTCGGGACGCCGGGCGTTCAGTTCGTCGGTCAGCGCTTCGGCTTCGGCGCGCGAGCGCCGACAGTGCACGATGACGTCCAGTCCGGCGGCGTGCAGTTCGCGCGCGATGGCCGCGCCGATGCGCCGCGCGCCGCCGGTGATCAGGACCACGCGGCGTTCGCCGGCGTCCTCCGGGGGTTTCGGTGAATCCTTGCCTGGGGCACTCTCTGCCACTGCCAACTCCCTGCATGGAACGAATGACCAATGCCGCCGGCAGAATCTAGCACAGGCCCCGGGGACCCGGCCGCGGACCTTTCCGCGCGGCTGGTGGACTCCCTGCAACAGAGCATCCGCGAGGCCGGAGGGTTCCTGCCCTTCGTCGAATACATGGACCGGGCGCTTTACGCACCGGGTCTGGGATATTACGTCAACGGGGCGCACAAGCTGGGCGCGGGCGGGGATTTCGTGACCGCGCCGGAGATCTCGCCGTTGTTCGGCGAGACCCTGGCGGCATGGCTGGCGCCGGTGCTGCAGCAGGACCTCGGCGGCGAGGGCGTGATCCTGGAATTCGGCGGAGGCACCGGGAGGCTGGCGGGCGACGTGCTGGACACCCTGCGCGAGGCGGGCGTGCCGTGGGCGGGGTACTGGATCCTGGAGGTCAGTCCGGACCTGCGCGAGCGTCAGCGCGAGTATCTGCAGGGCGTGCTGCCGGCGGAAGACTTCGCGCGGGTGACCTGGCTGGATGCCCTGCCGCGGGAGGCCTGGCGCGGCGTGGTGCTGGCCAACGAGGTGCTGGATGCCCTGCCGGTGGAGCTGTTCCGCTGGCGCGACGGGGCGGTGGGGCAGATGGGCGTGTCCGCGGACGAGGGCGGTCTGGTGCTGGCCGAACGCCTGGCCCCGGAGCCGCTGCGCAGCGCAGTGTACGAGCTGCACGCGCGCTGCGGGCCGTGGCCCGAGGGTTACACCTCGGAGTGGCGTCCGGCCCAGAACGCCTGGGTCGCGGCCGCGGTGGAGCATCTGGAGCGCGGCGCGGTGGTGATCGTCGACTACGGCTTCCCGCGCGACGCCTTCTACGCCCCGGAGCGGCATCAGGGGACGCTGGTGGGCTACCACCGTCAGCAGATGGTGCTGGATCCACTGGCGCAGCCGGGGCTGATGGATCTGACCGCCAGCGTGGATTTTACCGCCGTGGCCGAGGCGGCGGATGCCGCCGGGCTGGAGGTCGCGGTGTACGCCGCGCAGGGCGAGTTCCTGCTGGCGGCCGGATTGCCCGCGCGCTTCGATGCGCGGGTAGGCGACGCCAGTGACGCCGAGACCACCCTGCGTGCGGCGCAGGCGGTGCGCATGCTGACGCTGCCGGGAGAGATGGGCGAGCGATTTCAGGTGATGGCCCTGACCCGCGACTGCCCGTCGCTGCCGCGGGCCGGCCTTCCCGACCGCCGGGGGCGGCTGTGACGGAGACACGGGGCCGGTGCGGGCACTTTCCCGCCGGGGCGCCGCGGGGCATGATTCCCGGATGAACGTACTCGGCATCGAAACCTCCTGCGACGAGACCGGCGTGGCGCTGATCAGCGACCGCGAGGGTCTGCTCGCGCACCGGCTCTACAGCCAGACCGATCTGCACGCGGTCTACGGCGGCGTGGTGCCCGAGCTGGCCTCGCGTGACCACGTGCGGCGCCTGCTGCCGCTGGTGCGCGCAGTGCTGGACGAGGCCGGCATGCGCGGGGAAGAGCTGGATGCCATCGCCTACACCGGCGGTCCGGGGCTGCTGGGGGCGCTGCTCACCGGCGCCGCCGTGGCGCGTTCGCTCGCCTGGGGCTGGGGTGTGCCGGCCCTGCCGGTGCATCACCTCGAGGGACATCTGCTGGCGCCGATGCTGGAGGGCGAGTTCGAATTCCCGTTTCTGGTGCTGCTGGTGTCCGGCGGGCACACCCAGCTGATCCATGCCCGTGCGCTCGGCGATTACGAGCTGCTGGGCGAGAGCATCGACGATGCCGCCGGCGAGGCCTTCGACAAGACCGCGAAGCTCCTGGGGCTGGGCTATCCGGGCGGGCCGGCGCTGGCGCGGCTGGCGGCCGACGGACAGGCGGATGCGCTGCGCCTGCCGCGGCCGATGCTCGACCGGCCCGGTCTGGACATGAGCTTCTCCGGGCTGAAGACCGCGGTGCTGACGGCCGTGCGCAAGGGCGGACACGCCCCGGCGGATGTCGCGCGGGCGTTCGAGGAGGCGGTCAGCGAGACCCTGGTGGAGAAGACCCGGCGTGCGCTGAAGCAGAGCCGTGCGCCGGCGCTGGTGGTGGCCGGCGGGGTGGCCGCGAACGCGACCCTGCGCGCGGGTCTGGAGCGCATGGCGCGCGAGAGCGGCGTGCCGGTGCATTTTCCGCGGGCGGAATTCTGCACCGACAACGGAGCGATGATCGCGCTGGCCGGCCTGCGCCGGCTGCAGACCGGGCGCGCTGCCGAGGCGGTGGACGACGCCGGCGCTCCGGTCATCCATGCCCGGGCGCGCTGGCCGCTGGCGGAGCTGACCGGCTGAAGCCGGGCCGCAGCCGCCCTACGCGGAGCCGTCTTCTTCGGCGTCGTCTTCCCCGGAGGCGGGCTTTTTCTTCTCGCCGATGCGGGATTCCTCGCCGCGCATCAGCCGCCGGATGTTTTCGTCATGGCGGATGAACAGGATCAGGGCCATCACCGCGACCAGCGTGACGATCCAGAAATCCGGCTCGCCCGGGGCGAAGGCCAGGTACAGCGGCGCCGCGCCGGCGGCCACCAGCGCCGCCAGCGAGGAATAGCGCCAGATCGCCGCGACCGCCAGCCAGGTCAGCGCGCTCAGCAGGGCGACCAGCGGGTTCAGCGCCAGCAGGACGCCCAGCGCGGTGGCGACACCCTTGCCGCCCTGAAAGCGGTAGTACACTGGCAGGACGTGGCCGAGAAAGGCCGCCAGGCCCACGGCGCCCGCGGCCCAGCCCGGCAGGTCCGTCCACTGCAGGACGATGAAGACCGGCAGCCAGCCCTTGGCCACGTCGCCCAGCAGGGTGATCAGGGCCGCCGTGCGTCCGCCGGTGCGCAGCACGTTGGTGGCGCCGGGGTTGCGCGAGCCGCTGGTGCGCGGGTCGGGCAGCCGCAGCGCATGGCTGACCAGGATCGCGCTGGATACGGACCCGAGCAGATAGGCGAGGACGATGGCAATGGCGCTGAGCATGGTGGGGCGGTTCCGGTTGGCGAATGCGGGCCCATCATACGCAACGGGACGTGGCCGGGGCAGGGGGCGCTCGTGAGGGACGGGAGCGCCCCCGCGCTGATTCTGCTGCATGGCTGGGGTTTCTCCGGCGCGGTCTGGGAGCCCGTGATCCGCGCGCTGCGGGCGCGGGGGTACGCGGGGAGGATCCATGCCCCGGACCTGCCCGGCCATGGCGCCGCCGGCGGCGGTGACGAGCTGGCCGATCCGGATGCCGTCGCCGCGCAGCTGGTGGCGGGGTTGCCCGACGACCTCGAGAGTCCCGTGTGGGCCGGCTGGTCGCTGGGCGCACTGCCCGCGCTGGCCGTCCGGGGCGCGCATGCGCGGGGACGCATCCTGGTGGCGGGAAGTCCGCGCTTCGTGCGCGCGGCGGACTGGCCGGAGGCAATGGATCCCCGCGAGCTGGACGGTTTTGCCCGTCTGCTCGGCGGCGACACCGGACGCCTGCGCCGCCAGTTTGCTGCGCTGTGCGCGCGGGGCGCGCAGGAGCCCGCCGCGCTCGCGCGTTCCCTGCGCGGCGGGCTGGAAGCGGCGGCGGCGCGACCCGAGGCCCTGGTGGCGGGGCTCGCCGCGCTGCGTGATGCGGACCGGCGTGGCGATCTGGGCGCCGGGTCGCCGCTGGCCGCGCTGCTGGCCCAGGACGACGCCCTGATCCCGCCGGGTCTGGAACGGCATCTGGCGACCCGGGTGCCCGGGGCGCGCATTCGGCGGGTGCCCGGTCCGCACGCCCTGCCGCTGGCGGCGCCCGATACGGTCGCCGAATTCATCCATGCAACGCTGGCGGAGATCCCCGCATGAGCGACATCGACCCTTCCGGCTTCGAACTCGACAAGGCACGGGTGCGTGAAGGCTTTGGCCGCGCCGCTGCCGACTACGAAACTCACGCCGCAGTGCAGCGCGAGGTTCAGGGGCGCCTGCTCGAACGCCTGGACCTGATCCGGATGCAGCCGGAACGCGTGATCGATCTGGGCTGCGGGATCGGCGAATCGTTCGACGACCTGGCCCGCCGTTATCGCAGCGCCCGTCTGACCGGGGTCGACTTCGCGCCGCCCATGCTGCAGCGGGCCCGCCGGCGCGGGCGCTGGCTGCGGCGCCCGCGGGTGCTGTGTGCCGACATGGAGGCCCTGCCGCTGGCCGACGCCTCGCAGGATCTGGCGATCTCCAGCGCCGCGCTGCAGTGGTGCAGCAGTCTGGATCGCGCGTTTGCCGAGGTCCGCCGGATCCTGGCGCCCGGTGGCCTGTGGATGTTCACCACCTTCGGCCCGGCCACCCTGAGCGAGCTGCGCGAGGCGTTCGCCGCGGTGGACGGCGGTGCGGCCGCCCACGTGAATGCCTTCATCGACATGCACGACATCGGCGATGCCCTGGTGCGCGCAGGCTTCGCCGACCCGGTGATGGATCAGGAAACCCTGACCCTGACCTATCCCGATCTCACCCGACTGATGCGCGATCTGCGGGGTGTGGGGGTGCGCAACGCCCTGGCCGGGCGTGGCCGCGGGCTTACCGGACCCCGGCGCCTGGTGGCCGTGGCCGAGGCCTACGCCGAGCGATTCGGCGTGGAAGGCCGCCTGCCGGCGACCTGGGAGGTCGTGTACGGGCACGCCTGGGTGCCGGATGCGCCCCCGCCGCGCGCGCCGGAAGGGCGCACCATCCCGATTCGGCCGGTCTCCTGAAGCCCGCCGCTCGCACTCCCTCGAAAATCCCGCGACAAAATCGCGGGTGCGTGATTTGCCTCAACACCGAGCGGAATCACTCGGTGCACTCTCGCGTCAGGGGTATCCGCCGGTGTATCCTTCAGCGGCCAGAAAGTTCCCCTGCTCTCGAACGAATGTCCGACTGCAGGGGGTGGTCTTGGTTTTTTTTGTCGACCGGTAATGGGGTAGAGTTCTGAGCCCCCGATCCATCGGGACCTTCGTGTTCCCCGCAGCAAGGTGGAAAAGTCATGTCACAAGCAGCCACTACCGCGGGTGCCGCACCCGCAGCGTCAGTCGCTTCAACCGAGCAGTACAATTACGCGATCGTCAAGAAGTTCGCGGTTGCCGCCGTCCTCTGGGGCGTGTTCGGCATGGCCGCCGGGGTCTGGATTGCCTCGCAGCTCGCGTGGCCGTTCCTGAACTTCGACATCGCGCAGATCACCTTCGGGCGCTTCCGCCCGGTGCACACCACGGCGGTGATCTTCGGCTTCGGGGGTAACGCCCTGTTCGCCACGTCCTATTACGTCGTTCAGCGCACCTGTCACGCGCGACTGTGGAACGACTCCCTGGCCAGTTTCACGTTCTATGGCTGGAACCTCGCGCTCATCCTGGGCGTGATCAGCTACATGGCCGGGATCACGCAGGGTCGCGAATACGCCGAGTTCAACTGGCAGATCGACCTGATCATCCTGGTGACCTGGGTGGTGTACTTCCTGGTCTTCACCATGACGCTGCTGCGCCGCAACCAGCCGCACATCTACGTGGCGAACTGGTTCTTCATGTCGTTCATCCTTGCGACCGCGCTGCTGCACATCTTCAACAACATCGAAGTGCCGGTGGGCCTGTTCAACCCGCAGTCCTACCCGATGTTCTCCGGTGTGCAGGACGCGATGCGTCAGTGGTGGTATGGCCATAACGCGGTGGGCTTCTTCCTGACGGCCGCGTTCCTCGGGATGATGTACTACTTCGTGCCGAAGCAGGCCGGCCGTCCGATCTACTCGTACAAGCTGTCGATCATCCACTTCTGGGCGCTGATCTTCCTGTACATGTGGGTGGGTGCGCACCACCTGCACTGGACGGCCCTGCCGGACTGGGTCTCCACCCTGGCGGCGACCTTCTCCATCCTGCTGCTGCTGCCGTCCTGGGGCGGCATGATCAACGGGATCATGACCCTGTCCGGTGCCTGGGACAAACTGCGCACCGACCCGATCATGCTGTTCCTGATCACCGCGCTGGCGTTCTACGGCATGTCGACCTTCGAGGGTCCGATGATGTCGCTGAAGAGCGTGAACGCGCTGTCCCACTACACCGACTGGACGGTGGGCCACGTGCACTCCGGTGCCCTGGGCTGGGTGGCGATGATCAGCTTCGGCTCGCTCTATCACCTGATCCCGCGGCTGTGGAACGTGAACCTCTTCAGCCTGAAGCTGGTGTACGTGCACTTCTTCCTCGCCACCGTCGGCATCGTGCTTTACATCACTGCGATGTGGGTGGCCGGTATCGGTCAGGGCCTGATGCTGCGCGCCTTCGACCAGTACGGGAACCTGGCCTACACCTTCACCGAGTCCGTGGTGTTCCTGCATCAGCCGTACGTGGTGCGTGCCATCGGCGGCGGTCTGTTCCTCCTGGGCATGGTGATCATGGCGTTCAACATCTTCATGACGGTTCGCACGGGCATCAAGGCGGAAGCCCGTGCCCGTCAGGAAGCCATCGAAGCCGAAGCCCGCACGGCCTGATCAGGGGAGAAGAGGAATCATGAAGCACGAAAGCGTAGAGACTAACGCCGGACTCCTGATCGTCCTGACTCTGGCCGTCATCAGTGTCGGCGGCCTGGTCGAGATCGTCCCGCTGTTCTACATCGACGACACCGTCGAAGAGGTGGATGGCGTCCGGCCCTATACCCCGCTGGAGCAGCGGGGGCGCGACATCTACATCCGGGAAGGTTGCTACGCCTGCCATTCGCAGATGGTGCGGCCCTTCCGTGACGAGATGCTGCGTTACGGCAATTACTCGCTGGCGGCCGAGTCGCAGTACGACTATCCGTTCCAGTGGGGGTCCAAGCGGACCGGCCCGGACCTTGCCCGGGTGGGCGGAAAGTACTCCAACGAGTGGCAGGTCCAGCACCTGATCGACCCGCAGTCGCTGGTGCCGGAATCCATCATGCCGGGTTACCCGTGGCTGGCGGAGACGCCTCTGGACATGTCCGACCTCGAGGACCGGATGATTGCCCTGAAGCGCGTGGGCGTTCCTTACTCCCTTACGGAAGAGGAGTACGAGCGTAACGTCGAGAAGTACGGCGAAGAACACGCCCGCATGTTCGACATCAACCGGGCGGAGGAAAACCTGATCGAGCAGGCCCAGGCCGAGAATTTTGACGGCAACAGCGCAACCATTACCGAAATGGACGCCATCGTTGCCTACATGCAGGTTCTGGGAACCATGGTCGATTTCAGTGAATACGATGACGGCCACTTTGCCGAATTCCGGTAAGCCGTCAGGGAGCTCGATTCCGTCATGCTGAGTTTGTGGGAATGGATCCAGGACATGGGCAACAGCAAGACCCTGGCCCTGATCCTGTTCATGAGCACGTTCGTCGGGGTGGTGATCTATCTGTTCGCCAGCCCCCGGCGTGCACGGAAATTCGAGACGTATCGCTACATTCCTCTGGATGATGATGATTCACATCGGGAGCCGACGACGTCCCGGCGTGACAAAACCGAGAGTGACGAGCAATGAGCACACAGGACAATCGCAAACCGGGTCAGGGTGAGGTGGAAACCACCGGTCACGTCTGGGACCAGGACCTCGCCGAATACAACAATCCGCTGCCGCGCTGGTGGCTGTGGGGCTTTTACGCCACGGTCGTGTTCGCCCTGGTCTACTGGGTCCTCTACCCGGCCTGGCCGATCGGCGACACTTTTACCAAGGGGCTGGCCTCGGTGACCTACGAGCAGGACGGCGAGGAGGTCACCACGCACTGGAACACCCGGGCGCTGTTCTACCGGGACATGCAGACCGGTGAATATGCCGTGCGCCAGCGCAACATGCTGGAACAGGTGGCGGGCATGGAGTACGCCGAAATCCTGCAGGACGCGGATGCCATGAGCTTCGTGAACGCCTACGCCCAGGGTTCCTTCGGGACCTGGTGTGCGGCCTGCCATCAGGTGGGCGGTGCCGGCGTGATCGGCCAGTATCCCAACCTGCGGAACGACCACTGGAAGTGGGGCGGCACGGTGGAGCAGATCGAAGAAACCCTGGTTCAGGGGCGCCTGGGCTACATGCCCGGTTATCGGGGCAGGCTTTCGGACCAGCAGCTGGATGACGTCTCCGCGTTCGTCCTGTCGATGAACGGCTACGACATGGATCCGGCCGCGGTCGAGGCGGGCGAGCGGGTCTTCACCGGCTATGACGGCGGCTGCTTCCAGTGCCACGGTACCGGGGGCGAGGGGCTCGAATCCCAGGGCGCGCCCAACCTGACCAATGACATCTGGGGTCTGGTGGACGTCCACGGTGCCGCCGACGATGGCGAGCGTCAGCGTCAGGTCGCGCGTTTCATCCGCAACGGGGCCCAGCGCGAGATGCCGGCCTTCGCGGATCGGCTGTCGGATGAAGAGATCAAGATCCTGACGGCCTACGTGCACTCCCTCGGTGGCGGGCAGCCGTAAGCCCGCTGCCTCTACCGCGTCGATATCCGACCGCAAGGGTGCGAGGTTCTTGACCTCGCACCCTCATTAGCTGTTAATGATCGAAATCCCATGGGACACCGGACCCGCGGCGTCCCTGATCCGGGGCCGTTCCCCGGGAGGCATTGATGGCGGAACAGCAGCCGATGTACGAAGCCCGTATCCCGATCCATCCGCGTTCGGTTAAAGGGCGGTTCCGCAACCTCAAGACCGGTATCCTGGTCGTCGCCTACAGCGTCTATTTCCTGCTTCCGTGGATCCGCTGGGAGCGCGAGTTCGGCCCGAATCAGGCCATCCTCTTCGACATCCCGGGTCGCCAGTTCTTCCTGTTCGATCTCGTGGTGTATCCCCAGGATATCTTCTGGCTGGCCGGCTTCCTGATGCTGGCGGCCGTCACGCTGTTCTTCGTGACCGGCCTGGCCGGTCGCGTGTTCTGCGGCTATTTCTGTTTCCAGACCCTGTGGACCGACGTGTACATGTACCTGGAGCGGAAGATCCAGGGCGAGCGGCCGGCGCGGATCCGGCTGTCGAAGCAGCCATGGAATGGCGAAAAGATCCTGAAATATGCCGCGACGCATGCCTCCTGGCTGCTGGTTGCGTTCGCGACCGGGCTGGGGTTTGTCCTCTACTGGGGGGATGCGCCCACCATCGTGCAGCAGTTCTTCGTCGGCGAGGCCGTCTTCGCGGCCTATGTGACAGCGGGCATCCTCACGGCCACCACCTACACGGCCGCGGGGCTGGCACGCGAGCAGGTCTGCACCTTTATCTGCCCGTACGCGCGGTTCCAGAGCGTGATGTTCGACAAGGACACCATGATCGTGTCCTACGACGAGGACCGCGGCGAAGGTTCGGCAGGGCGGGCGAAACCGGTCAAGGGGCTTCAGACGCGCGAGGAGCGCCAGGCGGCGGGCGTCGGCGACTGCATTGATTGCGGCTATTGCGTGCAGGTGTGTCCCACCGGGATCGACATCCGGGACGGTCTCCAGTATCAGTGCATCCACTGCGCGCTGTGCGTGGACGCCTGCGACACGATCATGGACAAGCAGGGCTGGCCCCGCGGCCTGATCCGCTACACCTCGGAACGCGAGCTGGAAGGTGGCAAGACGCACCCGATCCGCCTGAAGACCGTGGGTTACGGGGCGGTGATGCTGGTCATCCTGGGGGCCCTGGTGGCGAGCATCCTGGATCGTCCGCCGATGGATGCCAACGTGAATCAGGTCCGCCAGCCCCTGTACGTACAGATGTCGGACGGCCAGATCCAGAACTCCTACGAGATCCGCCTGAACAATACGAGTCAGGAAGTGCTCGACTTTGAACTGGGGATCGATGGCCTGGACGGAGCCACGCTGGATCTGGGGCAGGTGTCGGACATCCGCCTGGAGCCGGGCGAACGCCTGACGGTGCTGGCCCGAGTGCGCTACGATGTTCCGCCGGATGCCTCCGGATCCCGGATCCCGTTCGACTTCGTGATTACGGATCGTGAGGGTCGGATCGACCCTTACACCATCGGCTCCCAGTTCAGCTACGCGCGCTGACCGGAGGGCGGACCTCTACCCCGGCAAACGGATGCGCCGGGGTTCGCAAACACCGGACGCAACCCCGTCCCCGTGGACGTTGAAGGCATCATGAGCAACCTGGTTATCACCCTTGGCCTGGGCAGTGCCGCCCTGGCGCTGCTGTTCTTCCTGATCTACCGCTTCACGCGCCTGCGCGCCTATCATGCGGCTGCCGTCGTGGTGGCGGTCATGCTGTTCGTGTTCATCCCGGCTTCCATCCTTACCTGGCAGGGGGCCGATGTCTTCGCCATCCATCTGGCGCTGTATGTGATCGTGCCTTACGGGCTCGGGATCGTGTTCAGCCAGAAGGAGGCCGAGGCAGCCGCCGGCAAGGCCCACGTGGGTCGTTTGCACTGGGCCCCGATGGTGATCGTCGGGTTCTTTACCATCATCGCGACGGTTCAGGCCGTGCTGATTACCCTCGCCCACAACGGCATGCCGGACCGTTTCATCGGTACCCTGCTGCCCGAGCCGGACGCCCCCGTGGAGCGTGTGACCTCGGCGTTCCCGGGGCTGGTCGACGGCTTCGAGGACCGCGACCAGGCGCTGGCGGTGCATCGCATGAGCGAACTGGAGGAACAGGCCTCGCGTGGCTGGGAGATCCGGCAGGGGTGGCTGGGAGAGCCCCGCAAGGGGGAGACCGAGACCCTGCGGGTCGAGGTCCGCGACGCCGAGGGCCGGCCTCTGGAAGGGGCAGAGGTCACGGGTACCTTCCTCTGGCTCGCCGACCATCGCAAGGATCAGCCCTTCGCCATGCGCGAACGCGGTGACGGATTCTACGAGGTCGACGTGGCACTTCCCGAGGCCGGGCGCTGGGATCTGCGCTTCTTCGTCGAACGCGACGGGGCGCAGGTCGAACAGCAGGCGAACACGCGCGTTCACGGTCACTCGGGCTGACGGCGCGGGTCCCGATGAGGCCATGCGTCTGACCCTGTCGTGAGCCAGCATGCGGTGAACGAACCGGCCCCGTCGGAGGCGGCGCCGGAGGAGCACTGTTTTCACTGCGGTCTCGAGGTGCCTCCCGGTGCCGACTACCCGGTGGAGTTCGAGGGCACCTGTCGCCCCACCTGCTGCCCCGGCTGCCAGGCCGTTGCGGGCGCGATCATCGAGCGCGGCCTGGGGTCGTATTATCATCATCGCACCGCGCCGCCGGCCGCATCGGGCGACAGCATCGTCCCCGACGAGCTGCGCGAACTCGAACTGTTTGACGCCCCGGCGGTTCAGCGCCAGTTCGTGACGGCGCGCGAGGCCGCCTCGGGTGAACGTCGCGAGGCGTCGCTGATCCTCGAGGGCATCACCTGTGCGGCCTGCGTCTGGCTGAACGAGCGCCACGTCCAGGCACTGGACGGCGTCGAGGAATTCCGCGTCAACTACTCCACGCATCGGGCCCGGGTGACCTGGGACCCCGAGCGTCTGGCGCTGTCCGATATCCTGCGTGCGATCCGGGACATCGGTTATCGAGCCCATCCCTACGACCCCGGCACACGCGAGCAGGCGCTGGCCCGCGAGCGCGGGCTCGCCCTGCGTCGCCTGGGGGTTGCTGCCCTCGGCATGATGCAGGTCATGATGCTCGCCGTGGCCCTGTGGCTGGGGGAGGGAGATCCGCAGCACGAGTCGATCATCGATTTCATGCGCCTGGTGGCCGCGATATTCGCCACACCGGTGGTGCTGTACTCCGCGATTCCGTTCTATCAGAGCGCGTGGCGGGACCTGCGGCACCGACAACTGGGTATGGACGTACCGGTCAGCATCGCGATCATCGCGACCTACCTGGCCAGCCTGTGGGCGGTGTTCTCCGGCACCGGCGAGCATGTCTATTTCGAGTCGGTGGTGATGTTCGTCTTTTTCCTGCTGACCTCGCGTTACCTCGAGCTGATGGCGCGCCAGCATGCGAGCGAAGCGGTGGATCGCATGGACCGTCTGGTCCCGGCGATCGCACGCCGGGTCACCGACAATGGCGAAACCGAGTCGGTGCCCGTGGCGGAGCTCGAGCCCGGCGATCGGGTGCAGGTACGCCCGGGTGAATCCGTGCCTGCGGATGGCGTGGTGGTGGACGGGCGATCGACGGTGAACCGGGCCCTGCTGACCGGGGAACCCGAGCCGCGTCCGGCGAGTGCCGGTACCGACGTGGTCGGAGGCACGGTGAACGTCGAGAGCCCGCTGGTGGTGGAGGTCCGCCGGGTCGGAGCGGAGACCACCCTGGCGGCGATCCAGCGGCTGCTGGATCGCGCGCAGACCGAAAAGCCCCGGGTCGCGCGCATGGCCGAGGCGGGTACCGGGTGGTTCGTCGCCGCGGTGCTGGTGCTCACGCTGCTGGCCGGGCTTGTCTGGTATTTCCTGATCGACCCGGCCCGGGCCCTGTGGGTGATGGTCGCCATGCTGGTCGCGACCTGCCCGTGTGCCCTCGCCCTGGCGACGCCGGTGGCGCTCACCGCGACCACGGGGACGCTGACGCGCGACGGCGTTCTGCTGACCCGGGGCTCTGCGCTGGAGGTCCTGCCACGCGTCACCACCGTGTGTCTGGACAAGACGGGCACGCTCACCGACGGCCGGCCCCGGCGGGTGGCGACCGAGGTCCATGACCCGGCATTCGATCCCGGGCGCGCGCTGGCCTGGGCCGCGGCTCTGGAGCGGCATTCCGAACACCCGCTGGCACGCGCGCTGGTCGCCGAGGCGGGCGCGCAGCCGGTCGCGGCCGGGGTCGAGAATCACCCCGGCGAGGGTCTGACCGGCACGATCGACGGGCATCCGGTCGCTGTCGGCGGCGCGTCGCTGATGCCCGCCGTCCCGCCAACCGGCCCGAATACCTCGCCCGACCCGCTGGCCTCGCCGGTGTGGCTGGCGGTGGACGGCCGGGTGGTGGCGACCTTCTGGCTGGCGGATACCCCGCGCGCCGAGGCCGCGGACACGGTCCGGGCCCTGCAGGACCGCGGCCTGCGGGTGGTCCTGCTGACCGGCGACCGGCCCGAGGCGGCAGCGAGTTTCGCCGAGCGGCTCGGGATCGCGGAAGCCCACGGGGGCTTGTCGCCGGACGACAAGCTGGCCCATGTGCGCGAACGTCAGGCACGTGGCGAGTGCGTGCTGATGGCGGGCGAGGGGGTCAACGATGCTCCCGTGCTGGCCGGGGCCGACGTATCCCTGGCGATGGGCGGCGGCAGCAGCCTCGCGCGCACCCGCGCGGACCTGGTGCTGCTGTCGGATCGCCTCGACCGTCTGCCCGGCGTGTTCGAGCGGGCCGGGGCGACGCGGCACGTGATTCGGCAGAACATCATCTGGGCCATCGGCTACAACGTCGTGGCCCTGCCCGTGGCCGCTTCCGGCATCCTGACCCCGTGGCTGGCCGCGCTGGGGATGTCGCTCAGTTCGCTGCTGGTGGTGGGCAACGCCCTGCGCCTGCGGCCGCCGCGCCCGCGTGACTCGACCTGAGCGGTACCCGCGCGGGGTTTTGACGCCCGCGGATGCCTCCGTACACTGGAGGCATGAACATCCTGTACCTGCTCATTCCGCTGGCCATGCTGTTCGCCCTGGTGGTCGGACTGCTGTTGCTGTGGGCGATCCGCTCCGGACAGTACGATGACCTCGAGGGGCCGGCCCACCGTATCCTGATGGACGACGATGACCCCAGGATTCCCACGCAGCCTCCGGCCAGCGGGTCCGGCGGGCGCCGGGCGGAGAAGGAGCGGCATGAGGACGACGGGCAGTCTCGGGCGTCCCGGCGTCCGGAGGAGGCCGGTTCGGGCGCGCGCGACGGCTGACCCCCTTGCGCCCGTCGCCGAACCGGCTTAATCTTGCCCCCGAAAACGTAATGGATGTTGAGGTGCCGTCATGCGTAACTGGTTTACCTTCGAGAATTTCCCGCTGACCTTCACGGCGGCGCTGATCATTTTCTCCTGGTTCAGCTTTTTCTCGGTGATCCTCTTCGGCTGAGGGGCTACCGGAAGACCGCGAACGCAAAAGCCCCCGGCGACGCCAATCGCCGGGGGCTTTTTCGATCACGGCCCCTGCGAAAGGGCGCAAATCCGCGAATCAGTCGGCGAAGGCCGTGCGGATCTTGCGGATTGCGGCATTCTCGATCTGCCGGATGCGTTCGGCCGAGACGCCATGTTCCGCCGCCAGCTCGTGGAGCGTGGCCTTCTGCTCGCCCATGTAGCGGCGCATCAGGATGTCGCGCGACCGCTCGTCCAGGCCTTCCAGGGTCTCGCCCAGGCGCGAGCGATAATGCGCCTCCCAGTCGGCCTCCTCGGCCACCCGGGCGGGATCGTCGCTCATGTCCTCCAGGCTCAGGCGCTGTGCCGGCGCCAGGGCTGCGCGCTCCTCGTCATCGCTTTCGGGCAGCGGGTCGAAGCTGGTGTCCTGGCTGGCCAGGCGGTTTTCCATCTCCCAGACTTCCGCCTCGCTGACGCCGAGGTCTTCGGCCACGGCCGACACCTCCTCGCGGTTCATCCAGCCCAGGCGCTGCTTGGCACTGCGCAGGTTGAAGAACAGCTTGCGCTGCGCCTTGGTCGTCGCGACCTTCACGATGCGCCAGTTGCGCAGGATGTACTCGTGGATCTCGGCCCGGATCCAGTGTACGGCGAAGGAGACCAGGCGCACGCCCTGGTGCGGATCGAAACGCCGCACGGCCTTCATCAGGCCCACGTTGCCTTCCTGGATCAGATCGCCCAGCGGCAGGCCGTAGCCCCTGTAGCCGCGGGCCACGTGCACCACGAACCGCAGGTTGTGCAGAATCAGGCTGCGGGCGGCCTCGAGGTTGTTGCGCTCGTGCAGTTCCAGCGCCAGTTCGCGCTCCTGCTCGGCGTCCAGCACCTCGATCTGCGATACCGCCTGCATGTAATGATTGAGATCGCCCACCGGGACGGGCATGTCCGCGCGATGGGGCATCAGTGCCTGACTCATGGATTCGCATCCCTCCGTTCGTAACCGTTTCAACCTTAGCACTCGATTCCTTGGAGTGCTAAGCCCCGCAGGAGTTCCGGAATATGGGGTGTCCGGCCCGTATTTCAAGCCAGCCGGCTGCGCGGGGATTCACCTGCGGAGATTCAGGGGGCATCGCGCAGGGCATGGCCGCTGCCCAGCCGCGCTCCGGCCCAGCCGAGCAGCACCGCCGCCGTGATGATGCCCAGCGCGACTTCCGGTCCCGGCAGTCGCAGCGCGTAGTCGATGTCGAATGCCCCGGCGGCCGACTCCAGCGGTTCGCGCGCCTGCCAGGTGCCGAGGTAGAGCAGGAGCACGGCGAACAGCCCGCCGCCCAGCCCGCCATAGATGCCCCCATAGAGCGACGGACGGCGCAGGAAGCGGTGGGTTGCGCCACTGATCCGCGCGATGGTGATCTCCTCGCGCCGCTCGCGCAGTTCCGACGCGCTGGCCAGCGCCAGCACCAGCAGGGCACCCAGGCCCAGCAGGCCGGCGACGATCGTGAGGACCCGCGTACCGAGCTGGTACAGCGCGTTGAGCTGGCGCACCCACTCGTCATCGCTGACCAGCGTAGCGTCGGGGAAACGCTCCGCCAGGGCCGTCTCGAGGCGCGTGACCGTTTCCGGATCACTGCGCTGCGGCACCACGTCCAGGGTGTCCGGCAGGGGGTTGCCGTCCATCCAGTCGAGCAGGGCCGGGTCGGCCAGGTCGGCGCGATAGTCCTCCAGGGCGCGTTCGGCCGGGACGGCCGTCACGCGGCCGACATCCGCGAGCCGCTCCAGCTCCCGCGCGTGCTGCTGCAGTGCGCCGGATTCGCCGGCTTCCAGATAGACCGCGATGCGCGGTTCATGGTCGACGTGCGCGGAGAGTGCCCGCGCATTGTCCAGCAGGACCCACAGGAATGCGGGAAGCGCCAGGATGAACCCCAGCACCGCGATGCTGATCAGGGACATGATCGGGGCCTGCAGCCGCCGTGCGAGGCTGCGCCGGGCGGCGTCCGCGTGGGCCTCGCGCCAGGCGCCCAGGCGGTCGCGCAGGGCCCGGGCGCGGTTCATGCGCCGGCCTCCTGGCGTGCGCGGGCCTCGATGCGCCCGTCCTCCAGATGCAGCACCGGGTGCGGCATGCGTTCCACCAGCTCCTGGTCGTGCGAGGCCACCAGCGCGGTCATGCCGATCCGGTTGAAATCGGCGAACAGGGCCAGGATCTCGCGTGACAGTGCCGGGTCGAGGTTGCCGGTGGGCTCGTCCGCCAGCAGCAGGGACGGGCGATGGACGATCGCGCGGGCGATCCCGACCCGCTGCTGTTCCCCGGCCGACAGGGTCTGCGGCCGTGCCCCCTCGCGCTGCAGCAGGCCCACCTTGTCCAGCGCCGCACGCACCCGGCGGCGGATCTCGGGTCGCCGGTACCCCATGATCTCCAGCGGCAGGGCGATGTTGTCGTACACCGGGCGGTCATACAGCAGGCGGTGATCCTGGAAGACCAGTCCGATGCTGCGGCGAAACTGCGGGATGTCGCGCGCGGAGAGCTGATCGAGATCAAAGCCGTTGACCCGCAGGCGGCCACGGGTCGGACGTTCCAGCCCGGCAATCAGGCGCAGAAGCGTACTCTTGCCCGCACCGGACGGGCCGGTGATGAACGCCATCACCCCGGGGTCGATCTTCAGGCTGACCTGACTGAGGGCCTCGGAGTGGGAGCCGAACCGCTTGGTGACGCGCTGCAGGAAGATCATCGACGGGTCAGTCGTCGTCCCGGCCGAGCAGGGCCCGTACGAAGCGGCGGGCGTCGAAGGGCTGCAGGTCCTCGGGCTTCTCGCCCACGCCAATGAAACGCACCGGGACGCCCAGCTGTTCCGCCAGGGCGAATATCATCCCGCCCTTGGCGGTACCGTCCAGCTTGGTGACGACGATGCCGGTCAGGCCCAGCGCCTCGTGGAACTGCTGCGCCTGGCTCAGGGCGTTCTGCCCGGTGCCGCCGTCCACCACCAGCAGGACCTCGTCCGGGGCCTGCGCGTCCAGCCGGCCCATCACCCGCTTGACCTTGCGTACTTCGTCCATGAGGTTGGTCTGGGTGTGCAGGCGCCCGGCGGTGTCGGCGATCATCACGTCGATGCCGCGCGAGGTGGCGGCCTGAAGGCCGTCGTAGACGACCGAGGCGGAGTCGGCGCCGGTCCCCTGGGCGATCACCGGCACCTCGTTGCGTTCGCCCCAGTTCTGCAGCTGTTCCACCGCCGCGGCGCGGAAGGTGTCGCCGGCGGCCAGCATCACGGAGAAGTCGTCGGCGCGGAAGTGATGGGCCAGCTTGCCGATGGTGGTGGTCTTGCCCGCGCCGTTGATGCCCACCACCAGGATGGAGAACGGCCGCCCCGGATCATCGGGCAGGGTCAGCGGTTCGGAGACCGGTTCCAGCACCTCGATCATCGCGTTTTCCAGCGCGTCCATCAGCGCTTCGGCGTTGTCGAGCTCGCGCCGCTTCACCTCGCCGGTGATTCGGTCCATGATCTTCTGCGTGGCTTCCAGGCCGACATCCGCCATCAGCAGGCGCTCTTCCAGTTCCTCGAAGAGCTCGTCGTCGATGCGCCGGCGGAACAGGCTGCCGAGATCGGCGTTGAGCACCTGGCCGGTTTTGGACAGGCCCTGGCGCAGGCGCCGGAACCACCCGCCGCGCGCCGGTTTTTCCTCGGCGGCCGGCGTGGCGTCGTTCGCGGAGTCTTCGGACTTTTTCTTTTTGCGGAAACCGAACATGCCGGGAGAGGTCTGTTGAGAGATTCACAATCCTAGCACGAGGCAGGAGCGCAAAATGCGTGTTCACGTCCCGGGGTTGGCCCCGTTGCTGTTTTGCCTGACCGCCCTGTTCGCGGCTCCCGCCGCGGCATCCGGTTCCATCACCGACAATGTTGTCGAGACCCGTCTGGACAACGGTCTGACCGTCCTGGTGCTGGAGGACCGGCGGGCGCCGGTGGTTTCCACCCAGATCTGGTATCGCGTGGGCTCGGCCGACGAATACGGCGGGGTCACCGGCATCTCGCACATGCTGGAGCACATGATGTTCCGCGGCTCCGAGGCCTTCGAGCCCGGCGAGTTTTCGCGCGTCGTGTCGCGCCTGGGCGGCCGCGAGAACGCGTTCGTCGGGCGCGACTACACCGGCTATCACCAGCTGCTGGGCAGCGACCACTGGGAGACCCTGCTGGAGATGGAGGCCGAGCGCATGCAGCACCTGCGCCTGACCGAGGAGGAATTCCTGCCCGAGCGCGAGGTGGTGCGCGAAGAACGGCGCCAGCGCGTCGAGGACCGGCCCAACGCGCGCCTGCGCGAGGCGTTCATGGCCACGGCCTTCCATGCCGATCCCTACGGCCAGCCGGTGATCGGCTGGATGAGCGACATCGACGAGTACAGTGTGGAGGCTCTGCAGGACTGGTACGACACCTGGTACACCCCGGACAATGCGGTGGTCGCGGTGGTGGGTGACGTCGACGCCGAGGCGGTGGTGGCCGCCGCCGAACGCCATTTCGGCGATATCCCCGCCGGCCCCGGCGTGGAACGTCCGGCACGCAGCGAACCCCCGCAGACCGGTGAGCGCCGCATCACCGTGCAGGTGCCGGCCGAACTGCCCTACGTGATGATGGGCTGGAAGGCGCCGTCGCTGAATTCGCTGGAAGAGCCGGATGATGCCTATGCCCTGCTGGTGCTGGAGGGGGTGCTGTCCTCCGGCGAGGCCTCGCGGCTCGCCCGCGAGCTGGAGCGCGGGCGCGAGATCGCCGGCTCCGCCTCGGCCAGCTACAGCCCGTTCACCCGCCGTGACGGGCTGTTCATGCTGGGCGGGGTGCCGGCGGCGGACACCGATCCCGGGGAACTGGAGGCCGCCCTGCGCGAGCAGATCGAGCGCCTGCGCGAGGAGCCGGTGGGCGAAGATGAACTGGAACGCGTGCAGGCGCGGGTCGTGGCGTCCGAGGTCTACGGCCGCGACTCGGTGCATGCGCAGGCGTCGCAGCTGGCGATGCTGGAGACGGTCGGCATCGGCTGGCAGGAGCTGGGTGCCTTCGTCGAGCGGGTGCGCGCGGTCACCGCGGAGGATGTGCGCCGCGTCGCGCAGGAATACCTGGTGCCGGAGACCCTGACGGTGGGGATCCTGGATCCGCTGCCGCTGGACGAGCGCGAGTCGGAGGAACCGGCCGCCGAGTATGGAGGTGCCCTGTGATGCGCTGGACGGGAGTGTTGCTGGCGGTGCTGTTCGCCGCGCCGGCGGCGGCGATGGAGATCGAACGCTGGGAGACCGACGAGGGCCTGCGGGTGCTGTACTTCGAGGCGCCCGAACTGCCCATGGTGGACCTGCGCCTGACCTTTGATGCCGGTGCGGCGAGGGACGGCGAATTGCCGGGGCTGGCGCGCATGACCAGCCGGAGCCTGCGTCACGGCACGACGGAGATGGATGCCGATGCGCTGGCCGAGCGCTTCGAGTCCGTGGGTGCCCGTTTCAGTACCAGCTCGCAGCGGGACATGGCCGTGGTCTCGCTGCGCAGTCTCACCGAGACGGACTGGCTCGACACCGCGATGGAAACCCTGACCACGGTGCTCGCGGAACCCGCCTTCCCCGAGGACGACTTCGACCGGGCGCGGCGCCAGGCCCTGCTGGGACTGCAGCGGGAGCGTCAGGAGCCGGGCAGCGTGGCCGCGCGGCGTTTCCACGAGCTGGTTTACGCCGATCATCCGTACGCCAACTGGCCGGCGGGGGATCGCGAGAGTCTGGAGGCGCTGAGCCCCGAGGACGCGCGCGGCTTCTTCGAGCGGTATTACACGGCGCGCAACGGCGTGCTGGCGATCACCGGCGGCGTGGATCGCCGGCAGGCCGAAGCTCTGGCGGCGCGTGTCTCGCAGGCCCTGCGCCCCGGTGAACCGGCCGAACCGCTGCCGCCGGTGCCGCCGCTGGAGGGTGCGGTGACGGAGCATGTCCCGTTCCCCTCGGAGCAGGCGCACATCCGCATCGGCGCACCGGCCCTGCGGCGTGGTGACGATGCCTATTACCCGCTGACCCTGGGCAACCACGTCCTGGGCGGAGGTGGCTTCACCTCGCGTCTGTTCCGCGAGCTGCGCAGCGAGCGCGGACTGGCCTATTCCGTCAGCAGCGGGTTCGGGTCGCGCGCCGCGGAGGGACCGTTCAGCGTCTCGATGCAGACCGGCACCGAGCAGACCGGCGAGGCGGTGGAAGCCCTGCACGAGCAGATCCGGCGCTGGCATGCCGAGGGCGTGGAGCCGGCCGAGCTGGAGGCCTCGCGCGCCAACGTGGTCAACGGTTTCCCGCTGCGCCTGGCGTCCAGCTCGGGGATCGTGTCGCATCTGGCCCTGATCGGTTTCTACGATCTCGGCGCGGATTATCTGACGCACTACCCCGCACGGATGGAAGCGGTGACGCCGGACGACGTGCAGCGGGCCATACGGGAACGGGTCGATCCGCAGGCCCTGGTCACGGTGATCGTTGGTGGCGAAGAACCGTAGGCGCGGGGCGGGTTCCGCGGGGCGCCGCGGCCACGAGTCCCGGGTCCGCATCATCGGCGGCGCGTGGCGCCGGCGCTGGCTGCCGGTGGCCGACGTACAGGGCCTGCGTCCTACCGCCGACGCCCTGCGCGAGACCCTGTTCAACTGGCTGCAGCCGCATCTGCCCGGTGCGCGGGTGCTGGACCTGTACGCCGGTACCGGGGCCCTGGGGTTCGAGGCCGCGTCGCGCGGGGCGCAGTCGGTGCTGATGGTGGAGCGCGACCGGCGTGCCGTCGCGCGGCTGCAGCAGGCCGTCGAAGAGCTGGGCGCCAGCGGCGTGGAGGTGCGCTGCGCCGATGCGGCGCGCCTGCTGGAGGCGGGCCCGGACGTCGCCGCCCCGTTCCACGTGGTGTTCCTCGACCCGCCGTTCGAGCGCGACCTGCTCGCCCCGGCTCTGCGCACCCTGGCGGGTGAGGGCTGGCTGGCGCCCGGGGGGCGCGTGTATGTCGAGCTGGAAGCCCATCGCGACCCGGCGGAGGTGACGGGGGCGCAGTGGCACATCCTGCGCGAGCGCACCGCAGGGCAGGCCCGGGGGCTGCTGCTGGAGCCGGCGGAGCCGCTTTTTTGCAGTACCCCGGGGCATTCGCTACCGTAGGATCATCCGTTCAAGGCATTTCCATCCGCGTGCGGGGCCGGCGTCAGCGTCCCACGACCCGGCCGCCACGCTACCCATGCACAAGGGGAGTCATCCATGGATGAATCATCCACCCCCGGTCTGTCCCAGACGCGCGTGCGCGGCTTCGGGGTCATCTGCAGTCCGGTCTTCATCATCGCCAGCATCATCATCGTGGCCTTCGTGCTTTTCGGGGCGGCGTTTTCCGAGACGGCCGAAGGCCTGTTCGTGCAGACGCGCGACGGCATCTCCCGTTACCTCGGCTGGTACTACATGCTGGTGGTGACGATCTTCCTGATCTTTGCCCTGTACCTGATGTTCAGCCGTTACGGCGGGGTGCGTCTGGGCGATCAGTTCGAACCCCCGCGTTTCAGCTATGCGTCCTGGTTCGCGATGCTGTTCTCCGCCGGCATGGGCATCGGGCTGCTGTTCTTCTCCATCGCCGAGCCGATGTACCACTACATGTCGCCGCCGCATGCCGAGGGTGAATCCAGCGCGGCGGCGATGGAGGCGATGCGCTACACCTTCTTCCACTGGGGACTGCACGCCTGGGCGATCTACATCATCGTGGGTCTGTCGCTGGCCTACTACGCCTACCGACACAACCTGCCGCTGCTGATCCGCTCCTCGCTGTACCCGTTCATCGGCGACCGCATCTACGGCCCGTGGGGGCACCTGGTCGACATCCTTGCACTGTTCGGGACCATGTTCGGGGTCGCGACCTCGCTGGGTCTGGGGGTCATGCAGATCAACTCGGGCCTCAACTTCGTCTTCGGCATCGAGGAAACCACCCTGAACCAGGTCGTGCTGGTCGCGATCATCACCCTGATCGCGGTGGGCTCCGTGGCCTTGGGCGTGGACCGCGGGATCAAGCGGCTGTCCAACTTCAACATCGGCCTGAGCGTGGTGCTGATCGCGCTGCTGCTGGTGCTCGGGCCCACACTGTTCATCCTGCGGACCCTGGTCGAATCCACCGGGGTCTATGTCCAGAACCTGCCCGCGATGAGCCTGTGGGCCGATACCATCGAGGATTCCGGCTGGGCCACGACCTGGACCATCTTCTACTGGGGCTGGTGGATCTCCTGGGCGCCGTACGTCGGCATGTTCATCGCGCGGGTCTCGCGCGGGCGCACCATCCGCGAATTCGTGACCGGCGTGCTGCTGGCGCCGACCGCGGCCGGGTTCGTCTGGCTGTCGGTGTTCGGCGGCACGGCCATGGGTTTCCAGCTGGAAGGTGTGGCCGACGTGGCCGGGCAGGTGTCCGAACAGATGGAGACCGCGCTGTTCCTGACCATCGAGGCCCTGCCGATGCTGGACTGGATGGCGATCGCGGTGATGAGCGCGGCAACCCTGCTGATCGTCACCTTCTTCGTCACCTCCTCGGACTCCGGTTCGCTGGTGATCGACACCCTGGCCTCGGGTGACGTGCGCAATCCCACCGTGACCCAGCGCGTGTACTGGGCCGTGGCTGAAGGGATAGTGGCTTCGGTGCTGCTGGTGGCCGGGGGGCTGGGCGCGCTGCAGGCGGCGGCCATCAGTGTCGGCCTGCCGTTCTCCATCGTGATGCTGATCATGATGGTGGGGCTGTACCGCTCGCTGCAGCAGACCGAGGCCGTCACGCCCAGCCGTTATCAGCGCGAGGCACCGCCGCCGCATACGCTGTTCGGCTACACCGAAGACCTCGACGAGAAGATCCGCTAGGAGGCATCGATGTCACAGGTGGCACTGCTGGGCTGCGGGCTGATGGGGACCCCCATGGGCCTGCGGCTGCTGGACGCGGGGTTCCCGCTGCAGGCATACAACCGCACCCCGGCGCGGGCCGAGGATCTGGCCCGCGCCGGGGCAACCGTGTATTCCACCCCGGACGCCGCGGTACAGGGCGCGGACTGGGTGATTCTGATGCTCAGCGATGCCCTTGCCATCGAGTCCGTGCTCGCCGATCTGTCCCCGGGAACGCTCGACGGGCGCTGTTTCATCCAGATGGGCACCATCCTGCCGGCCGAGAGCCGGGCCCTGGGCGAGCGCGTGCGGACGGCCGGAGGGTGCTATGTCGAGGCCCCGGTGCTGGGGTCCATCCCCGAGGCGCGCGACGGGCGGCTGCTGATCATGGCCGGTGCCGAGCATGAGGTGGACGTGGAGCGGGTCGCCCCGGTGCTGGAGGCCCTGGGCAGCACGGTCCGGCATGTGGGCGGCCCGGGGCAGGGCGCCGCGCTCAAGCTGGCCTTCAACCAGCTGATCGCCAGCCTTACGGCGGCATTCTCCCTGAGCCTGGGACTGGTGCGGCGCGAGGGTGTGGAGGTCGACACCTTCATGGAGATCCTGCGCGAGAGCGCCCTCTACGCACCCACCTTCGACAAGAAGCTGGACAAGATGTGCTCCGGGGAATTCGGGACCGCTAACTTCCCGGTCAAGCATCTGCTCAAGGACGTGCGCCTGACCCATCAGGCAGCCGCCGACGCGGGACTGTCCGACCCCTGGTTGCCATTGCTGGCGGATCTGCTCGAGCAGGCCGCCGATCGGGGGCTGGGCGATGCCGACTACTCGGCCATCTATTCGTCCATCGTGCCGGAGGCCGGCAACCGCGACTGACCCGCGTCAGCGCACTTCGGCGAGCAGCTGCTGTGCCATGCGCTCGGCCTGCGAGCCGTAGCCGCCGCCGAACAGGTGGTCGTGGTTGAGGATGTGGTACAGGTTGTACAGCGTCCGGCGGGTGGCATAGCCCGGATCCAGCGGCCGCTGTTCGCCGTAGGCCGCGAAGAAGTCCCGCCCGGGGTGGCCGAACAGTTCCATCATCGCCAGGTCGGCCTCCGGGTCGCCGTAATAGGTGGCCGGGTCGAACAGCGTCGGCCGGCCGTCGCCGAGGAAGTCCCAGTTGCCGCTCCACAGGTCGCCGTGCAGCAGGGATGGCTGCGGGCGGTAGTCCGTAAAGAAGCCGTCCAGGCGCTCCTCCAGCTCGGCCAGGGTGTCCAGACGCCCGCGCGGGGCCCCGCGGTCGCGGGCCAGGCGGCGCTGGAACCCCAGGCGCTCCTCGCGATAGAAATCCACCCAGTCCGCATGCGGCCGATTGGACTGTGGCGTGGATCCGATGAAATTGTCCTCGTCGAGGCCGAAGCGGCTGGCGGTGTGCGAATGCATGTCGGCGATGCCGTGCGCCAGCGCCACCGCGTCGCGCGGGCCGCCCAGGTCCAGGTCCTCGATGATCAGGAAACGGGCGCCGGCGGCCTCGCCGGTGCCGATCACCGCGGGGATCTTCAGTACCTCGCAGCGCTGCAGTTCGGTCAGGCCACGGGCCTCGGCGGCGAACATGCCGGCGTGGTCGCCGCGGTTGAGCTTGACGAAGAAGCGGCGGCCGTCGGTGCCCTCCAGACGCAGGGCCTGGTTGATGGAGCCGCCGGAGCGCGCGCTGCGGCCTGTCGCCTCGAACGGCACTCCGGTATGGTCCGTGATGCACCGGGCCAGGGCGCCGGTCAGGTCGTCGTCCCGTGCGCTGCTTCGCGTCATGTGTCTGTCTCCCGTGGCGGATGTGGCTGACAGGTTAACCACTACACACCCCGAACGTCAGGAGTCCCGAGATGGCCTTCCGCAAACTGGAACCACTATGCGACAAGATCGGGGCGGAGCAGATCCGCGCCGTGATCGACGAGTTTTATCGCCGCGTGTCGGCCGATCCGCGGATCGGGCACCACTTCGAGCGCATCGAGGATTTCGAGGATCACGTGCGCCGGATCAGCGATTTCTGGTACCAGAACCTGGGCGGGCGCCTGGAACAGCCACCGACCATCGACATGGTGGGCAAGCACGCGCCGCTGAAGCTGACCGAAGACGACCTTCAGGCGTGGATGGAGCACTTCCGCGCGACCACCGACGAGATGCTGGATCCGGCGCACGCGAAGGAATGGCAGCAGCTGGCCGAGGGTATCGCCAGCCGCATGCGTCAGGACATCCTGACCGGCTGAGGCGGCGTCAGCAGGGGTCCGCGCCGCCGCCGGGAAAGCCGCAGTAGCCGCGATTCAGGGCGATGTCGTCCCCGCCGTGCACCTCGCGCAGATGGGCCTGACGGGCCTCGGCCAGGCGCGGTTCCGCCGTGACCGGGTACAGCAGGCTGGCCATCGACGGCGGTTCCTGACCGAGACGCACGGCGTACAGGATGCGGTAGGCGTACACCCGGCGGATGTACTTGCGGGTCTCGGAGAACGGGATCAGTTCCGCCCAGATGTCCGCATCCAGGGTCTCGCCGTCTTCCGGCAGCCATTGCCGGACCCGGTGGGCCCCGGCGTTGTAGGCGGCGGTGGACAGCAGCCCGTGGCCGCCGAAGCGCTCCTGATTGCGCCCGAGATAGTAGGTGCCCAGGCGGGCATTGTTCGCGGGCTCGAGGATGTCCCAGTCGGAATTCACCTGCACGCCGGCGGCCGAGGCGATGTTGCGCCCGGTGGCCGGCATGATCTGCATGATGCCCAGCGCGCCCGCGTGTGAACGTACGTCATGCAGGAAAGCGCTCTCCTGGCGCGCGACCGCCATGGCCCAGGCCGGATCAATGCCCTGATCGCGGGCGCCGGCAACGATCAGATCGTCGAAGGCCAGCGGAAAGCGCAGTTCGACATCGTCCCACTGGCGCGCGCGGGCCACGGTGAAGATCGCCCGGTCGTGCCAGCCCCATTCGGCGAACTCGTGTGCCGCCGCCACCCGCTCGTCGTTGTCCATACGCGCGACCGCGTGCTGCCATTCGCGCCGCGCCTCGGCGTGGCGATCCAGGCGCAGCAGTTCGCGCATCCGCAGCATCGCGGGCTGGTTGCGCACGCGCACCCGCAGGCCGTTGTCCAGATCCGCGCGCCGATGTCCGATACGGTAAGGCTGCCCGATCCGGTCGGCGGCGAGAAAACCGTGGAAATTGCGTTCGGTGGCGGCCCGCTCGTAGTGATCGCGGGCGCTGTCCGCATTGCCCAGGGCCTCTTCGGCGCGCGCGAACCAGTAGCGCCACTGGGCCTCTTCGCGGGTCTCGCGCGGCATGGCGCGGACCGCGTCGCGCACGGTTTCCCAGTCCCCCGCCCGCAGGGCCACGCGTACCTGCCACTGGCGCAGCTGGGCGTCGAAGACCTCTTCGTCCAGTCCGGCGAGGAACTCGGGGGCCTCGTCGCGGTAGCGCACCGCCAGGCGCAGGCCCAGGGCGTGGGCCACCGCGTTGCGGCCCTCGCTATCCAGGGTCGCCGGGCCGTTCGCGGGCCGCTCCTGCCAGGCGTCCAGGGCGGCGTCCAGATCGGAGCGGATCCAGCGCTTCCAGGCGTCTTCGGCCATGGGGCCGGCCTGCGGGTGGTCGTCGGCGTCGAAGTCGGCCTCCGCGACCCGGGCCGGCCGTTCCCGGAGTTCGAGCCAGCGTTCGGCCCAGGCTTCGTCGTCACGGTCGAGGTAGCGGCGCAGGTAGCGGGCCAGCCCGGTCTGGCCGGCGTCCATGGCGAGGGCGAAGCGCTGCATGGCCAGTTCACTGGTCAGGCCGTCGGCCGCGCGCCAGGCATCCAGGGCCGGGTCGCAGGCCGACGGCCGCGAATGGCCGTGCAGCCAGATCGATTCGATGTCTTCCAGGGCGGCGTCGTTCTCGCCTCGCTCCAGCAGGGCCTGGCGGCGATAGCAGTCCTGGGTTACCCCCGAAGAACGCTGGTCGTCGACCATCGCGAGCAGGGTATCCCATTCGGATTCCTCGCCGAGATGGCGCAGGTAGTTGGCGTACAGGCGGTCGGCCAGCGGGGTGTCGCCGTGATGCTCGAGGAATTCGCGCACCGCTTCGGGCTCCGCACGCCCGAGGTTGCGGGCAAGGCGGCGGTAGTCGAGATACGGGGCCAGGGGGTAATCGGCCAGGGTCTCGCGGGCGCGCTCGAACGCCTCGGTGTTGCCCCGGTTGAGGGCCCGTTCGGCGGTGATGAACAGGCCGCGCTCGAAGGCGTAGCGAGTTTCTTCCGCGCCGGAACCGGAGTCCGCGGCAGAGGGGCCGCCGACCAGCAGGGTCAGGACCATGGCCAAGATCGTGCCGGGGCCGCCGGCGATCAGCCGCTGACGAATGCGCATGCCTGTGTCTCCTGAGCCTCCGCGTATTCGAACATCATCCGTCAGGTCCGGCGGGCTGGCAATCCCCGCGCCCGCGTTTTGCGCGGCATGACGCGCAATGCCGCCCGATCAGCCGGAAAGCAGCAGGGTCTCGCCGCGGGCCAGCCCGTCGATGGTCCAGGAGGCGACGCGGTAGCGCACCAGGCGCAGGGTCGGATGGCCGACCGCGGCGGTCATGCGCCGGACCTGGCGGTTGCGCCCTTCGTACAGGGTGATCGCGAGCCAGCGGGTGGGGATGTGGCGGCGAAAGCGCACCGGCGGGTCGCGTTCCGGCAGGTCCGGCGGGTCCATACGGTCGACCTTCGCCGGCAGGGTGAGTCCGTCGCGCAGTTCGACCCCGGTGCGCAGGGCGTCCAGTGCGGCCTCGTCGGGTTCGCCTTCCACCTGCACCCAGTAGGTCTTGCCCGCGGAGTCGGGGCCGGGGCGGGTGATGCGGGCGTTCAGGGCGCCATCGTCAGTGAGCACCAGAAGGCCCTCGGAATCGCGGTCCAGACGTCCGGCCGGGTGCACGCCGGGCAGGTCGATGTAATCGGCCAGGGTGGGACGGCCCTCGCGGTCGGTGAACTGGCTGAGCACACCCCAGGGCTTGTGGAACAGAAGAATCCGGCTCATGCCCTCAGTCGCAGCGCAGGGTCACACGGTCGGCAAAGTGGCGGCCGAGGTTTTCTTCGGGTTCGGCACCGTAGTCGAGCGCCATGGCGCGCGCGACCATCGCCGGATCGGGCCGTGGCCGGTCGACCTCGGCCTCGCATTCCGGTGCCCCGCGCACCCGCGGAGGGCGTTCATCGGGGTGCAGGATCTCGATGAAATAGGTGGGATCAAAGACGCGGTAATCCACCGGCGTCCGCGCCGGGTCGGGCGCACCCTCGAGCGCCAGGGTGAACCGGTATTCCAGGGTGTCTCCGTCCTTTTCCATCCGCGCCTCGCCCTCCGGCCGCACTTCGATCGCGTGGCCTTCGGCCTCGAAGTGCGTGTACCAGTCGTATTCCTCCAGGTTGTCGAGGATCTCGCGCGCCAGCGCGTTCAGGCGCTCGGCGTCGCTGTCGCCCTCCTGGTGGGCCAGGGCGTCTTCGTGGAGGTATTCGGAGTACATCGGGTCGAATTGCCACAGGTGATGCATGCGTACCAGCTGGCCGGTGGCGTCGCGCTCGAAGTCGACCTCGAGATCGATCCAGGCGTGCGGATGGGCGGCTGCGGTGCCGGGCAGGCCGGCCGTCGCGGCCAGCAGCAGGAATGCGGCAAGGCGCGTCGCCAGGCGCGTTTGAATGCGGACCGGGTTCATGCCGGGATGGCCTCCGGGGTCGGGGCGGCGGCATGCAGCAGCCGCTCGTGGTAGTCGGGGTGCACGCCAAGGTCATGCAGCCGGACGTATATGTCCCTGACCGGTCCGCGCGGCTGCAGTTCGGCGAGCAGATCGGAACCCCGGGGGAGTCCCGGGACGTGATCCACCAGACCGGTCAGCCGGCGCGACAGACGCAGGCGTTCGGGGTCGGCGGCGATCGCCTGCGCGAGGGCGGTGGCGCGGCGCAGGTTGCAGCGGCGAACCGCGTCGGGATCGGCAAGCACGCTTTCCAGGTCACCCAGGCGGCGCAGGATGCGGGCCGCTCCGCGTGGGCCCAGGCCGTGGATCCCCGGGATGTTGTCGCTGCGGTCACCGGCCAGCGCCAGCAGGTCGGCCACCTGGTCGGGGCGCACGCGCAGGCGCTTCTCCAGGGCCCGGCGATCCATGGGTCGGCCGCGTTCCGGGTCGTGCAGGTGGTCCCGGTCGCCGAGGATGGTCTGTGCCAGATCCTTGTCGGCGCTCATCACCGCGACCGGCAGCCCTGCCGTGCGCGCGTTGCGGGCCAGGGTGGCGATCAGATCGTCGGCCTCGTATTCGGGGCGTGAGAAGCGGGCCAGCCCGAGGGCGTCCAGCAGCTCGCCGATCCGCTCGAACTGTGCCCGCAGCTCGGGTGGCGCCGGCGGGCGATGGGCCTTGTACCCGGGGTCGAGGCGGTGGCGGAAACCGCACCGCAGCGAGGTGTCGAAACAGAAGCCCAGCGGCCCCGGGGCACGCTGCGGCAGCCACTGGCACAGGGAATGGACGAAGCCGTGCAGCGCACCACCCGGACGCCCCTGCGGGTCGGGGTCGAGGCCGCGCGCGAACCAGGCGCGGAACACGAAGATGCTGGTGTCCACGACCGTGCAGGTCGGACACGGGGCGGGTTCACTGCAGGCGTTCAAGATCCTTCCGGATGCCGCCGATGGAGCGTTCGAGATCCGCCTGTTCTTCGGGTTTCAGGTCCAGTTCGACGATCCGTTCCATGCCCCCCTGGCCGAGGATGCAGGGGACGCCGGTGGCGACATCGCGCTGGCCGTATTCGCCGTCCAGCAGCGCGACCGTGGGCAGCACCCGACGCCGGTCGAGCGCGATCGCCTCGACCATCTCGGCGATCGCCGCGGCCGGGGCCGCGTAGGCGCTGGAGGTCTGCTTGAGGGCGAGGATCTCGGCGCCGCCGTGGCGGGTGCGCTCGACGATGGAGTCGAGGGTCTCGCGATCGAGGAATCGGTCCAGCGGGATCCCGTTGACGTGCGAGTAGCGCAGCAGCGGGACCATGGCGTCGCCGTGCCCACCCAGCACCAGGGCCTGGATGTCGTGCACCGACAGGCCGGTCTCCAGCGCGATGAAGGCCGCCATGCGCGAGGTGTCGAGCACGCCCGCCTGCCCCATGATCCGGTCGCGGCTCCAGCCGGTCTTCTGCGCCGCACGCCAGGTCAGCACGTCCACCGGGTTGGAGACCACCAGCAGGCGGCTGTCCGGGGCGTGTTGCTGCACCTGATCGAGGATCGCGTCGAGGATCGCGACGTTCTTGTCGAGGACATCGGAGCGCGACATGCCCGGCTTGCGCGGCAGTCCGGCGGTGATGATCACCAGTTCCGCACCGGCGATGACGTCCGCCTCGTGGGAACCGGTCAGGCGGGTGTCGAAGCCCAGCAGCGGCGCGGTCTCCTGGATGTCCAGCGCGGCCCCGGCGGCGATCCCTTCATGGACATCCAGCAGCGCGATCTCGCGGGCGAGGTCACGGCGGGCGAGGAACTGCGCGGTGGATTCCCCCACTCGCCCGGCTCCGACAATGGCGATCTTCTGCATGGCCAGCGCTCCTCGGGCTGTGTGTTCAGGTTCGGGCCACGCCGCTGTCGCGGGCTGCCCGGGCCACCGCCTCCGGGATGGTCTCGATCAGGCGCGGATCGAACGGCGTGGGGAGGATGTAGTCCGGTCCGAACTCCAGGTGGTCGCGGCCGTAGGCGTCCAGCACGCTCTGCGGCACCGGTTCGCGCGCCAGGTCGGCGATCGCGTGGGTGGCCGCGACCAGCATGGCGTCGTTGATGCGCCGGGCGCGCACGTCCAGCGCCCCGCGGAAGATGAACGGGAACCCGAGCACGTTGTTGACCTGGTTGGGGTAGTCGGAGCGGCCGGTCGCCATGATCAGGTCGTCCCGGGTCTCGCGGGCCAGGTCCGGCCGGATCTCCGGGTCCGGATTGGACAGCGCGAAGATCACCGGATTCGGTGCCATGCTTTGCAGCATCTCGGGGGTCAGGATGTCCGGCCCGGACAGCCCGATGAACACGTCGGCGTCGCGGCAGGCATCCTCCAGCGTGCGGTCCTCGGTGTCCACCGCGAAGATCTGCTTGTATTCATTGAGGTCTTCACGGTGGCTGTGGATCACGCCATTGCGGTCGACCATGTGGATGAGATGCTTGCTCGCGCCCAGACGCACCAGCAGCTGCATGGAGGCGATGCCGGCTGCGCCCGCGCCCACGCAGACGATCCGGGCGTCGGCCAGGTCCTTGCCCTGGATGGCCAGGGCGTTGAGCAGCCCGGCCGCGGTGATGATGGCCGTGCCGTGCTGGTCGTCGTGGAACACCGGGATGTCCAGGCGATCACTCAGGCGGCGTTCGATCTCGAAGCAGTGGGGCGCCGCGATGTCCTCGAGGTTGATGCCGCCGAAGCCGCCGGCGATGCGCGCCACGGTATTGATGAAGTCCTCGGGCTGGGCGGCGTCGACCTCGATGTCGAACACGTCGACCCCGGCGAAGGTCTTGAACAGCACGCCCTTGCCCTCCATCACTGGTTTGGAAGCCAGCGCGCCGGTGTTGCCCAGGCCGAGAACCGCGGTGCCGTCGGTGATCACGGCCACCAGGTTGCCCTTGCCGGTATAGCGGTAGACCTCGTCGGGGTTGTCGGCGATGGCGCGCACCGGGGCCGCCACGCCGGGCGAATACGCCAGCGACAGGTCGTCCTGCGTGGCGGTGGGCTTGGTGACGTGGATGGCCAGTTTCCCGGCCGGTTCGCGGGCGTGGTAGTCGAGGGCGCGCTGATTGAAATCGTCGGACATGATTGCGAACGGGCCTTGTGCGGGCGGTGGGTTCAGTTGACCGGGTGGGTCGGCAGATCATTGCGGTCGCGGGCCGCCTCGTACAGCGGTCGTACCTCGTCGGCCAGCCGGGCGAGCTCGCGCTGGCGCCCTTCCGGCGCCGGATGGGTGCTGAGGAACACCGGATGGCGGCTGCCATTGGACTGTTCCGCCATCTTGCGCCACAGCGCCGGGGCGGCGTCGGGGTCGTAGCCGGCGCGGGCCGCCAGTTCGATGCCGATCTCGTCGGCTTCGGTTTCCATGCGCCGGCTGTGGGGCAGCTGCACCGCCAGCACCGCGCCCAGCGCGGCGCCGGTCAGCGCCAGCTCGGAGCGGTCGCCGGTGATGGCGAAGCCGGTGACCGCCAGATTGGAGGCCATCGCCACCGACATCTTCTCGGCGCTGTGGGCGGACAGGGCATGGCCGATCTCGTGGCCGATGATCTGCGCCAGTTCGTCGTCGGTCAGTTCCAGCTGTTCGATGATGCCCGAGTAGATCGCCATCTTGCCGCCGGCCATGGCGAACGCGTTGAGGGTGTCCGGCGCCTCGATGACCGCGATCTCCCAGTCCCAGTCCGCGGTTTCGGGGCGGTACTCGATGGCCTGTGCCACGACCCGGCCGGTGATGCCGTGGACCCGTTCGGTCATCTCGGGGTCGGCGTTGATCCGGCCTTCGTCGCGTGCGCCGGAGAGCATCTCCACGTACGCCTCGCGCGAGGCGTCGATCGCCTGGTTCTCCGAGACCAGCATCAGCTGGGAACGTCCCGTCACCGGATTGGTGGTGCAGGCGGGCAGGCCCAGGGCCATGCCCAGTACGGCGATCAGGGCCAGCACCGGCAGGCGCCGGCGCAGCGGACGGAACAGCGAGTTCATGCGTGACCAGTTCATGCGGTTTCTGCCTGCAGGTCCCGCGGGGATGCGGGATGATGACACCTCTTCAGCATACACCCTGCGGACCGCCCTGCGGAGCCCGCACGCAAACGAGGGCACCCCGAAGGATGCCCTCGCCGGATCGGCCACGCCGGCGGGGCCGATGGGCCGCCGCCTGCCTGCGGGGCCGCGTGATGCGACCTCGCGCGGGACTTCAGAACGCGAAGCGGCGCTTGAACTTGTCCACCTGGCCGGCGGTGTCGACGATCTTCTGCTTGCCGGTGTAGAACGGATGGCACTGCGAGCAGACGTCCAGGTGCATCTCGTCCTGACCCAGGGTGGAACGGGTCGTGAACTTCGTGCCACAGGTGCAGATCACGTTGACTTCGCGGTATTGGGGATGGATCTCGGCTTTCATGGTCGACTCACGCGTGTTCGGGCGAAAAGTGCGCTAGCATAGCTGCCTCCTGTGGCCGGGCGCAAGTCGACGGCGGTCTTCGCGGGGGGCGGCCGGGATCCGGACGTGCTGTCGGGCGGTGCGAACAACTCGTTGTCTTGCGGGGCGTTCCGGCGGGGCGTGCGTTTTGCCCGAAACCGGTCGGTTCGCGTCCGAGCACGTTCCCGTCATCGCGAGTCGCGAAGCGATGTGGCGATCTCCATCCGAAGCCACCTGTTCCTGCATGCAGCCCGCTTCGGCCGATTGCCACGTCGCCTTCGGCTCCTCGCAATGACGGGGCGAGGGGGCTGCGACTCGCGATGGCGGGAGCCTGCCCGCAGGCGAACAGGGCCGGCGGGCTGCTCTCCGGGCGGTACGGGCAAGTCGTCGTCTTGCGGGGCGTTGTGCCGGGGCGCGCGAGTTTTCCCCGAAACCTGTGGAAAACTTTGTGGACGAACTGTCACTGGATGGCGCCAGCGGCTTGCTGCGGCGCAGGACTCTGGATTGGTCAGTTTTTGCCCAGGGTTTTTATATTACTGAAAATAAAGTGTTCCTTGTATGTCAATGGGCCCGGGCCCGGTGCTGCCCGGGGTCGGGGCCGGCGTGAAAGGACGGGAGTCGCGTTGTGAATAACATGTCCGTATTGTCAAGCGCAGTGCCGCAGGTCGGCTTTGTCAGTCTTGGCTGTCCCAAGGCGCTGGTGGATTCCGAGCGCATCCTGACCCGGCTGCGCGCCGAGGGCTACGGGATCGTCGGGGACTACACCGGGGCGGACCTGGTGGTGGTCAATACCTGCGGGTTCATCGACGAGGCGGTGGAAGAATCGCTGGGGGCGATCGGCGAGGCCCTGGCGGAGAACGGGCAGGTGATCGTGACCGGCTGCCTGGGCAAGGATGCCGAGACCATCCACGAGCGCCACCCGGACGTGCTGGCGGTGACCGGGCCGCATGCCTACGAGGATGTGGTCACGGCGGTGCACGAGCACCTGCCGCCGCCGGCGGGCACCTTCGAGACCCTGGTGCCGCCGGAGGGCATTCGTCTGACCCCGCGCCACTACGCCTATCTGAAGATCTCCGAGGGCTGCAACCACCGCTGCAGCTTCTGCATCATCCCCGGCCTGCGCGGCGATCTGGTCAGCCGCCCGATCGGCGAGGTACTGGCGGAGGCCGAGCGCCTGGCCGAGGCCGGGGTGCGCGAGATCCTGGTGATCTCGCAGGACACCTCGGCCTTCGGGGTCGACGTGAAATACCGTACCGGCTTCCACGGCGGGCGCCCGATCCGTTCGGACATCGCGCACCTCGCCGAGGCCCTGGGGCAGCTGGGCATCTGGGTGCGCCTGCACTACGTCTATCCGTATCCGCATGTGGATCGCCTGATCCCGCTGATGGGCTCCGGCGAGGAGGGCGGGCTGCTGCCCTATCTCGACATGCCGCTGCAGCATGGCCACCCGCGGGTGCTCAAGGCGATGCGCCGTCCGGCCGCGGCGGAGAAGGTGCTGGAGCGGATCGCCGACTGGCGCGCGCAGGTGCCGGACCTGACCCTGCGCTCGACGTTCATCGTGGGCTTCCCCGGCGAGACCGAGGCCGAGTTCGAGACCCTGCTGGACTTCCTGCGCGAGGCGCAGCTGGACCGCGTCGGGGCCTTTGCCTATTCGCCGGTGGACGGGGCCGAGGCCAATGCCCTTCCGGACCCGGTGCCCGAGCCCGTGCGCCAGGAACGCCTGGCGCGTTTCATGGAGGTGCAGGCACAGATCAGTGCCGAGCGCCTGCGCCGTCGGGTGGGCACGCAGCCGGTTGTGCTGGTCGACGGCACCGACGAACACGGCGTCGTGGTCGCGCGTTCGGCCGCAGAGGCGCCGGAGATCGACGGGGTGATCCGCGTGCCGGATGCCGATCCCGACTCGGTGGAGGCGGGGGACTTCATCGAGGTGCGGATCACCGCTGCCCGCGAGCACGACCTGATCGCCGAGGTCGCCGACCCGGACGAGTGACCGGGGCGGCCTCGCTCGGCGGCCGTGCTCAGCCGCCGTTGCGCTTCGGGGCCACCGGTTCCGGCGTGGCGTCCCAGATCTTCTCCGCGTAGTCACGCACCGTGCGGTCGATGGAGAAATAGCCCATGCGCGCGATGTTGGTGAGCGCCGCGGCATTCCAGCATTCCGGCTGCGCATACAGCGTGTCGGCCCGTTCGCAGGCCTCGCGGTAGGCGGGGTAGTCGGCGAGCACGAAGAACGGGTCGTCCTGGCGCAGGTAGCGTCCCAGTTCCGCATGGGTGGCGTTGTCGTCGCAGGTGAAATAGCCCTGCTCGATCATCTCCACCGTACGCGTCAGGGCCGGGCGCCCGGCGAGCATCGCCTCGGGGGGCTCGCCGCGGGCGCGGTGGGCGACCACCTCGGACTCGGTCATGCCGAAGATGAAGATGTTTTCTTCGCCCACCGCGTCGCGGATCTCGATGTTGGCACCGTCCAGCGTGCCGATGGTCAGCGCGCCGTTCAGGGCCAGCCTCATGTTGCCGGTGCCCGACGCCTCGAAGCCCGCGGTGGAGATCTGCTCCGAGAGGTCCGCCGCGGGGATGATCACGGTCGCGGCGCTGACCTCGTAGTTGGGGATGAACACGCACTTCAGGCGGTCCCCCACCTGCGGGTCGTGGTTGATGACGTCCGCGACCTCGTTGATGACCTGGATGATGTCCTTGGCGCGCTGGTAGCCGGGGGCCGCCTTGCCGCCGAAGATCACCACCCGCGGGGGCACGTCCTCGCCGTCGCGGATGCGGTTGTACAGCTCGATCACGTGCAGCAGCTTGAGCAGCTGGCGCTTGTATTCGTGGATGCGCTTGATCTGTACGTCGAACAATACGTCGGTGCGGATGCGGATGCCGGTGCGTTCGCGCACCAGCGCGGCCAGGCGCTCCTTGTTCTTGCGCTTGACCTGCTGAAACTTCTGTTGAAGCTCCGGATCCGCGACCCAGGGCTCCAGCGCGCGCAGGCGTTCAAGGTCGTACTGCCAGTCGTGGCCGATCTTTTCGCCGAGGAACTCGGTCAGCTCCGGATTGGCCTGGATCATCCACAGCCGGGGGGTCACGCCGTTGGTGACATTGACGAAGCGTTCCGGCCACAGCTGGTAGAAATCGGCGAACAGGGTCTGTTTCAGCAGCTCGGTATGCAGCGCGGCGACACCGTTGATCTGATGCGAACCGACCACCGCCAGATGAGCCATGCGGACGTTGCGACCGCCTTCCTCGTCGATCAGCGACAGCCGCTTGAGGCGCTCCTCGTCGCCGGGGAAACGCCGGCGCACCATCTCGAGGAATTCGTGGTTGATGCGGTAGATGATCTGCATGTGCCGTGGCAGCACGCGGGTCATGAGGTCCACCGACCAGGTTTCCAGGGCCTCGGGCATCAGGGTGTGGTTGGTGTAGGCGAATACCTTGCGGCACAGCTCCCAGGCACGGGCCCAGTGCAGCTCGTGGCGGTCCATCAGCAGGCGCATCATCTCCGCCACCGCGATCGCCGGGTGGGTGTCGTTCAGCTGGATCGCGACCTGGTGGGGCAGGTCGTCCAGGGTATAGCCCAGCTCCAGGTGGCGATCGAGGATGTCGTGCAGCGAGGCGGCGACAAAGAAGTATTCCTGCTTCAGCCGCAGTTCCTTGCCGATGGCGGTGGCGTCGTTGGGGTAGAGCACCATGGAGATGCTCTCCGACTGGCTCTTGTCGGCGACCGCGCGGATGTAGTCGCCCTCGTTGAAGTAGCGCAGGTCGAAGTCGCGGGTCGCCTTGGCGCCCCACAGGCGCAGGTTGTTCACGTTGCGCCGGCCGTAGCCCGCGGTGGGGTAGTCATAGGCCATGGCCAGGATCTGTTCGCCGTCTTCCCAGGAGTAGTGCACCGAGCCGTCGTTCCGGTGGTGTTCCACCACCTCGCCGTAGAAGCGGATCGGGTACTTGCGCTCGGCGCGCGGGAACTCCCAGGGGTTGCCGTAGCGCAGCCAGTTGTCCGGGTGCTCGACCTGACGGTAGGGTTCGAACTGCTGGCGGAACATGCCGTATTCATAGCGGATACCGTAGCCGAAGCCGGGATAGCCCTGGGTTGCCAGCGATTCGAGGATGCAGGCGGCCAGACGCCCGAGGCCGCCGTTGCCCAGCGCGGCGTCATCCTCCCAGGCAACGATCTCGTCGTAGTCCTGTCCCAGCTGAGCGAGGGCCTCGCGGGTCTCGTCGAGGATGCCGGTGTTGCGCAGGTTGGCCTCCAGCATGCGCCCGATCAGGTATTCCATCGACAGGTAATAGACCCGCTTGACGTCTTCCGCGTCGAACTGGCGGCGGGTCAGCAGCCGGCGTTCGATCATGCGTTCGCGCACCGCGAACGAGGTGGCATCGAGCCAGTCGCGCTGGGTGGCCTGTTTCGGATCCTTTCCGACGAAGCGGACCATGGCATCACGGATGGACTGTTTCAGGCCCTCGGTATCGTGCGGGAGCGGGCTGAGCGGGGGGGCCGTCGTGTCGGCGCTGGTGGACATCTTTTTTCTCCGGGGGGTTGCGGCCGGACACGCCCGCCATCGACCCCGGCGCCGTTCAGGCGGGGCGGTCGATGGCGCGGTGTCCAATATCGGTACGGAAGTATATACCCTCGAAGCGGATTTCCCCGAGGGCGGTGTAGGTCTTTTTCTGCGCGTCGGCATAATCGGTCCCCAGACCAACCACGCACAGCACGCGGCCTCCGGCGGTGATGACCTGCCCATGGTCGTCGATGGTGGTGCCGGCATGGAACACGCGGGCGTCGGGAAGCGGCTCCACCGCCTCCAGGCCCTCGATCACATCGCCCTTGCGGTATGCGTCCGGGTAGCCCTCGGCGGCGGCGACCACGCCCAGCGCCACGCGCGGGTCCCAGCGGGCCTCCACCTGGTCGAGCCGGCCGTCCAGCGCGGCCTCGACCAGACCCGCCAGGTCGCTTTCCAGGCGCATCAGGATCGGCTGGGTCTCCGGGTCGCCAAAACGGCAGTTGAATTCCAGCACCTTCGGGTTGCCGTCGGCATCGACCATGATCCCGGCATACAGGAACCCGGTATAGGCCTCGCCGTCGGCGGCCATGTCGCGCACCACGGGTTCGATGACCTCGTGCAGGATGCGGTCGTGCAGGGTGTCGGTGACCACCGGGGCCGGCGAATAGGCACCCATGCCCCCGGTGTTGGGGCCACGGTCGCCGTCATCGCGCGCCTTGTGGTCCTGCGAGGAGGCCAGCGGCAGCACGTGCTCGCCGTCCACCATGCAGATGAAGCTGGCCTCCTCGCCCTGCAGGAATTCCTCGACAACCACCCGGTGCCCGGCCTCGCCGAAGGCATTGCCGGCCAGCATGTCGCGTACCGCGGCGCGCGCCTCGTCGGTGGTCTGCGCGAGGATCACGCCCTTGCCGGCGGCCAGGCCGTCGGCCTTCACCACGATGGGCGCGCCGTGGGTGTCAATGAACGCCAGCGCGGCGTCCTCGTCCTCGAAGCTGCCGTACGCCGCCGTGGGGATGCCGTGGCGCTGCATGAAATCCTTGGCGAAGGATTTCGATCCCTCCAGGCGTGCGGCGTCGGCGGTGGGACCGAAGATCGGCTGGCCGGCGGCGCGGAAGGCATCCACCACGCCCGCAACCAGCGGTGCCTCGGGCCCGACCACGGTGAAGGCGACATCCTCGTTCCGGGCCACGGCTAGCAGGCCGTCGATGTCGGTGGCGGCGCAGTCGACGTTCTCGCAGCCGGGTTCGCCGGCGGTGCCGGCATTGCCCGGCGCGACCAGCACCCGCGCGACCCGCGCGGACTGCGCCAGTTTCCAGGCGAGGGCGTGTTCACGCCCGCCGCCGCCGATCACCAGGACGTTGATGGCCGTTTCGTTCATGAGCGTTCTCCTGCGGCCGCGATCAGTGGCGGAAGTGGCGCATGCCGGTGAAGACCATCGCGATGCCGTGCTCGTCGGCCGCGGCGATGACCTCCTCGTCGCGCATCGAGCCGCCCGGCTGGATCACCGCGGTGATGCCGGCGCCGGCGGCGGCATCGATGCCGTCGCGGAACGGGAAGAAGGCGTCCGAGGCCATCACCGAACCGGCCACCTGCAGGCCCTCGTCGGCGGCCTTGATCCCGGCGATGCGCGCGGAGTACACCCGGCTCATCTGGCCGGCGCCCACGCCGACGGTCTGCTGGTCGCGGGCATACACGATGGCGTTGGATTTCACGTACTTGCCCACCTGCCAGGCGAAGGCCAGGTCGCGGTTCTCCTGCTCGGTGGGGGTGCGCGCGGTGACGATCTTCAGGTCCGTGTCGGCCAGCGAGCCGCGATCGGTATCCTGCACCAGCAGCCCGCCACCGATGCGTTTGTAGTCCAGCCCCGGGGCCGCGGGGGCGTCGGGGATCTCCAGCACGCGTACGTTCTTCTTCGCGGACAGCGCGCGCAGGGCGCCGGAGGTGATCTCCGGCGCCATCACCACCTCCACGAACTGCCGGCTGACGATGGCCTGTGCGGTGTCCCCCTCCAGCGGGCGGTTGAACGCGATGATGCCGCCGAAGGCCGAGGTCGGGTCGGTCTGGAACGCGCGCTCGTAGCTCATCAGCTGGGACGGAGCGACCGCGACCCCGCAGGGGTTGGCATGCTTGACGATCACGCAGGCCGCCTCGTCGAACTGGCGCACGCACTCCCAAGCGGCGTCGGCATCCGCCAGATTGTTGTACGACAGCGACTTGCCCTGGTGCTGGCGGAAACTGGCGAGGGAGCCGGGTGCCGGCTGCGGATCGCGGTAGAACGCGGCGTTCTGGTGCGGGTTCTCGCCGTAGCGCAGGGCCTCCACCCGCTGGAAGGTCGCGTTGAGCTGGCCGGGGAATGCCTCCCGGTTACCTTCGTCATCCAGTGCCGAAAGGTAGTTGCTGATGGCCGCGTCGTAGCGGGCGACGTGGTCGAACGCCGCCACCGCGAAGCGGAAGCGCAGCGCGGCGGGGATACCGCCGTGTTCATCCAGAGCCTCGACGATCGCACGGTACTGGCCGGGATCGGTGGCCACGGTCACGTCGCGGTAGTTCTTGGCGGCGGCGCGCAGCATGGCCGGACCGCCGATGTCGATGTTCTCGATCGCCTCTTCCAGTGTGGCGTCGGGGCGCGCCACGGTGTTCTCGAACGGGTACAGGTTCACCACCAGCAGGTCGATCGGCGGGATGTCGTGGGTCTCCATCGCCCCGGCGTCGGTGTCGCGCCGGCCCAGCAGCCCGCCGTGGATCCGCGGGTGCAGGGTCTTCACCCGGCCGTCCATGATCTCGGGGAAACCGGTGTGTTCCGAGACCTCGGTCACCGGGATCCCGTGCTCGCCCAGCAGACGCGCGGTGCCGCCGGTGGACAGCAGTTCGGTCCCGCGTTCGTGGAGGTGGCGGGCGAGTTCCACCACGCCGGTTTTTTCGGAAACGGACAGCAGCGCGCGGCGCACGGGAGCCTGGGTAGTCATGGGACCTCGAAATCGCGTCAAAACGGCCATTATAGCGAAGGTGTCGGGGATGTCGCGGCCGTGCGGGCGGGTGCAGTGCCGGACGGTGCGGCCGGTGGCCGATTTGTAATTTGGGCGCAAAACCTTTAGCGTATAAAAACACTTTCGGACACAACGCCTGCGTTCCGACGCAACGCATGGCACCGTTTGCGATCCCCGAGCCAGGCGCGCGAAAGCCGCCAGACCACGGCTCGGCACCCGGGCAACCACCGAATCCTTCCGGGTGTCAGGAACCGCCGGCCAGGCCGGCGCCGGATGCTGGAAACAACGCATCCGTATCGGGAGCCCGCGATGACGGGCCGCCCGTACCCGGTCCTCGCAGGAGAAGTTTCATGCCAGCGACCCGGGGTGCGGGATCGTCTTCGGTCGTACAGGCGTTGTAACCCGGTGCATCCGTGGCCACGAGGGCCGGACGCACTTCATTGCAGCAAAGCCAAGAGGAATCAGCATGTCAGCGAACGTGAAGAACGATCAGGATTTCGGCGACGAGCCGATTGAACGCCGCGATACCGACAACTACCACCAGGAATACACCACCGGTTTTGTCGACAAGTGGGACGACCTGATCGACTGGGACAGCCGCGCCAAGAGCGAGGGCACGTTCTTCATCGAGGAACTGAAGAAGCGTGGCGCCAAGCGCGTGCTCGACGTCGCCGCCGGCACCGGTTTCCATTCCGTGCAGCTGCTTGAGGCCGGCTTCGACGTGGTGACCGCCGACGGCGCCCACGAGATGCTCGTGAAGGCCTTCGAGAACGGCCGTTCGCGCGGCCACATCCTGCGCACGGTGCAGGCCGACTGGCGCATGCTCAACCGCGACATCTACGGCCGCTACGACGCCGTGGTCTGCCTGGGCAACTCCTTCACCCATCTGTTCAACGAGCACGACCGCCGCAAGGCCCTGGCCGAGTTCTACTCCGCCCTGAACCATGACGGCGTGCTGATCCTGGACCAGCGCAACTACGACACCATCCTGGATCACGGTTACTCGTCCAAGCACACGTACTACTACTGTGGCGACGACGTGCAGGTGGAACCGGCCCACGTCGACGAAGGCCTGGCCCGCTTCCAGTACCGCTTCCCCGACGGGTCCGAGTACTTCCTGAACATGTTCCCGCTGCGCAAGGCCTATGTCCGCCGTCTGATGCGCGAGGTCGGTTTCCAGCAGATCGAGACCTACGGGGACTTCCAGGAGACCTACCGCGAAGCCGATCCGGATTTCTTCATTCACGTCGCCGACAAGACCTATCTCGAGGGCGAGAATCGATGAGCCAGGACTATTCCGACGTCGTTGAAACGGCGCGCGACTACTACAACAGCGAGGATGCCGACACCTTCTACAAGATGGTGTGGGGCGGTGAAGACCTGCACATCGGCCTGTACGAGTACCAGGACGAGCCGATCGGTGACGCCAGCCGGCGCACCGTGGCTCACATGGCCGACATGCTGGGCGAGCCGGAGCCGCACTGGCGCGTGCTCGACATGGGCGCGGGCTACGGTGGCGTGGCCCGCTACCTGGTGGAGAACTACCGCTGTGACGTGACCGCGCTCAACCTCTCCGAGAAGGAAAACGAGCGCGATCGCGAGATCAACCGGGCGCGTCAGCTGGACCACAAGATCACCGTGGTCGACGGCTCCTTCGAGAAGGTGGACGAGCCGGACGAGTCCTACGACGTGGTGTGGTCCGAGGATTCGTTCCTGCACAGCCCGAACGAGGACAAGTACAAGGTCATCCAGGAGGCAGCGCGGCTGCTCAAGCCGGGTGGCTGGCTGATCTTCACCGATCCGATGCAGACGGATGACTGCCCCGAGGGCGTGCTGGATCCGATCCTTGCACGCATCCACCTCGATTCGCTGGCCTCCCCGTCCCTGTACCGCGATGCGGCGCAGAAGGCCGGGCTGCGCGAGATCGGTTTCGAGGAGCATTCCGGGCAGATCTCGACGCACTACGGTCGGGTGAAGCAGGAACTGGAGTCGCGCGAGGAGGAGCTCAAGCGCTTCATCTCGCAGGACTACATCGACCGCATGAAGCAGGGCCTGCAGCACTGGGTCGACGGGGGCAACTCCGGGTACCTGACCTGGGGCATCTTCCGCTTCCGCAAGCCGGAATAAGAAGGCCCGTTATCGCGGGTCCTGCGGGCGTGCGTCGTCCGGGGCCCGCCAGGCTCCGCCCCGTCGACCCTCGGCGGGGCGGAATCGTATCTTGTAGTCCATGCGGGGTGCGTTCGGGATCCAGTACCCGAGATAGACATGCGGCAACCCCAGGTTCCGCGCATGCTCGATCTGGCACAGGATGCCGAACGTGCCCAGCGCACGGGCCGGAAGGTCCGGCTCGTAGAAGGTATACATGGCCGACAGCCCCTGCGGCGTACGATCGGTGATGGCGACGCCGAGCAGTTGTCCGGCGCGGCGGAACTCCAGCAGCTCCACCGGGGCGCTGCGTTCCGTCAGCATGCCGGCGTATTCCTCGCGATTCATCTGCTCCATGCCGCCACCCGCGTGGCGGTTGCGCAGATAGCGCAGGAACAGCGGCATGTGTTCGTCCAGGTCGGCCTCGGTGCGACCGTCGCCCGCCCCCGGCGGGGCGCGATATTCGATATCGAGGTCGGCGTTGGCGCGCAGGCAGCGGCGCTGGCTGCGGTTCGGGCGGAAGGCGGCCACCGGTATGCGCACCGGCACGCAGGCATCGCAGGCGGGGCAGTGGTGGCGATAGACAAAACGGCCGCTGCGGCGAAAGCCCTCGGCCAGCAGGGCCCCGAAGCCGGCGGCATCCAGCCGGGCCTCGGGGTCGACCAGCAGGGACTGCATCTCGCGCCCGTCCGTGATGTACGGACAGGGCTGCGGGGCAGTCAGATACCAGCGGATCGGGGATTCCTGCATTCCGCTATCCTGACAGCTCCGGCCCGGGGCGCCAACGCATACCGGGCCGTGCCCCCGCCACCGGCGGGACATGACCGGGGTTCGATGCCCGGCATGCTAAAGTAATGACATTTGAAACCAATGGTGTACGGCACATGACGGCAACGCGACAAGATCTCGAGAACGCCCTGAAGGAACGCATCCTGATTCTGGATGGCGGCATGGGCACGACCATCCAGCTGTACGATCTGCAGGAGGCGGACTATCGCGGCGAGCGCTTCAAGGACTGGGAAGGCGACCTCAAGGGCAACAACGACCTGCTCTCCCTGACCCGCCCGGACATCATCGAGCAGATCCACAACGATTACCTCGAGGCCGGCGCCGACATCATCGAGGCGAACACCTTCAACGGTACCCGCATCGCGATGGCGGACTACCACATGGAGGATCTTGTCCCCGAGCTGAACCGCGAATCCGCGAAGCTCGCGCGCAAGGCCGCCGATGCCTGGACCGAGAAGACCCCGGATCGTCCGCGCTACGTGGCCGGCATCCTCGGCCCGACCAACCGCACCGCTTCCATCTCGCCGGACGTGAACGATCCGGGCGCGCGTAACGTCGATTTCGACACCCTGGTCGAGGCCTACAAGGAGGCCGCCGAGGCGCTGGTCGAGGGCGGGGTGGACCTGCTGCTGATCGAGACGGTGTTCGACACCCTGAACGCCAAGGCCGCGATCTTCGCGGTCAAGACCCTGGAAGACGAGCTCGGGAAGGACCTCCCGGTGATGATCTCCGGCACCATCACCGACGCCTCCGGTCGTACCCTTTCGGGCCAGACCACCGAGGCCTTCTGGAATTCCGTGCGCCATGCGAACCCGATCTCCATCGGTCTGAACTGCGCGCTGGGGGCCAAGGAGATGCGCCAGTACGTGGCCGAGATGTCGCGCATTGCCGACACCCACGTGTCCGCGCACCCCAACGCCGGTCTGCCCAACGAGTTCGGTGACTACGACGAGACCCCGGAGCAGATGGCCGCGGACGTCGGCCCGTGGGCCGAAGAAGGCCTGCTGAATATCATCGGCGGCTGCTGCGGCACCCTGCCGGAGCATATCCGCGCGATCCGCGAGGCGGTCGAGAAGTTCCCGCCGCGCAAGGTGCCGGAGGTCTCTCCGGCCTGCCGCCTGTCCGGTCTGGAGCCGTGCAACATCGACGATAACTCGCTGTTCGTGAACGTCGGCGAGCGCACCAACGTGACCGGCTCGCGCAAGTTCCTGCGCCTGATCCAGAACGAGGAATACGACGTCGCGCTGGAAGTCGCGCTGAACCAGGTCGAGGGCGGCGCCCAGATCATCGACATCAACATGGACGAGGGCATGCTGGAGTCGCAGGATGCGATGGTCCGCTTCCTCAATCTGCTGGCCGGCGAGCCGGACATCGCCCGCGTGCCGGTGATGATCGACTCCTCCAAGTTCGAGATCGTCGAGGCCGGCCTGAAATGCGTGCAGGGCAAGCCGGTGGTCAACTCGATCTCCATGAAGGAGGGCGAGGAGAACTTCATCCGGCAGGCCGAACTGTGCCGCCGCTACGGCGCCGCGATCGTGGTCATGGCCTTCGACGAGGATGGCCAGGCCGACAACGAGGACCGCCGCGTCGAGATCTGTACCCGCGCCTACAAGCTGCTGACCGAGAAGGTCGGCTTCCCGGCCGAGGACATCATCTTCGACCCGAACATCTTCGCGATCGCGACCGGCATCGAAGAGCACAACAACTACGGCGTCGACTTCATCGAAGCGGTGCGCCGCATCAAGAAGGACCTGCCGCACGCCCTGGTCTCCGGCGGCGTGTCCAACGTGTCGTTCTCGTTCCGCGGCAACGAGCCGGTGCGCGAGGCGATCCACGCGGTGTTCCTGTACCACGCCATCAAGGCGGGCATGGACATGGGCATCGTCAACGCCGGCCAGCTGGCGGTGTACGACGATATCGACGCGAAGCTTAAGGAAGCGGTCGAGGACGTGGTCCTGAACCGCCGCGATGACGCGACCGATCGCCTGCTCGAGCTGGCCGAGGAGTACAAGGGCCAGGGCGGTGGCAAGAAGGAAGAGAACCTCGAGTGGCGCGAGTGGGAAGTCAGCAAGCGCCTCGAGCACTCCCTGGTCAAGGGTATCGACACCTACGTGGTGGACGACACCGAAGAGGCCCGTCAGGCCTACGACCGCCCGATCCAGGTGATCGAAGGCCCGCTGATGGACGGCATGAACGTGGTCGGCGACCTGTTCGGCGAGGGCAAGATGTTCCTGCCGCAGGTGGTCAAGTCCGCGCGCGTTATGAAGAAGGCCGTGGCGCACCTGATCCCGTACATCGAGGCCGAGAAGACCGGCACCGAGAACAACGGCAAGATCCTGATGGCCACCGTGAAGGGCGACGTGCACGACATCGGCAAGAACATCGTCGGCGTGGTCCTGCAGTGCAACAACTTCGAGGTCATCGACATCGGCGTGATGCAGCCGGGTGCCGAGATCCTGAAGGCCGCCAAGGAGCATGACGTCGACGTCATCGGTCTGTCCGGCCTGATCACGCCCTCGCTGGAAGAGATGGCCAACTTCGCCGCCGATCTCGAGCGCGAAGGCATGACCACGCCGCTGATGATCGGTGGCGCGACCACCTCGCGCGCCCACACCGCAGTCAAGATCGAGCCGAACTACTCCGGCCCGGTGGTCTGGGTGAAGGACGCCTCGCGTGCGGTGGGCGTGGCCCAGAGCCTGATCAGCCCCGAACTGCGCGAGAACTACGCCGCCGAGATCCGCGAGGAATACGAGAAGCTGCGCGTGCAGAACGCCGGGCGCAAGAAGAAGGTCCAGTGGCTGTCGCTGGAGAAGGCCCGCTCCAACAAGCCGGAGATCGACTGGTCCGCCTACGCCCCGACCAGGCCGAAGGCGCTGGAGACCGACGACCTGCCGGGCGAGCCGACCGTGCTGCATCCGCACGGCGATGGCTCGGTGCTGCTGCGCTTCGATGACTTCGACCTGAACAAGGTCAAGGAGTACATCGACTGGACGCCGTTCTTCCATTCCTGGCAGCTGCATGCGGCCTACCCGCGCATTCTCGAAGACGAGAAGGTCGGGGAAGAGGCACGCAAGCTGTTCAAGGATGGCCAGGAGATGCTGCAGCGCATGATCGACGAGAAGTGGGTGACCTGCCGCGGCGTGGTCGGCTTCTTCCCGGCGAACAGCGTCGATGACGACGACATCGAGGTCTATGCCGACGAGAACCGCAGCCAGGTGCTGAAGAAGCTGCACCACCTGCGCCAGCAGACCGAGAAGCGTCGCGGTCAGCCCAGCCACTCGCTGGCGGACTTCGTGATGCCGAAGGAGGCCGGTGGCCCGGACTACATCGGTGCGTTCGCCGTCAGTGCCGGCGGTGACGTGGATGCGAAGGCCGAGGAATACGAGAAGGCCAACGACGACTACCACGCCATCCTCGTGAAGAGCCTGGCCGACCGCCTGGCCGAGGCCTTCGCCGAGTGCATGCACGAATACGTGCGCAAGTACTACTGGGGCTACGTCGCAGACGAGCAGCTGGCCAACGAGGACCTGATCGACGAGAAGTATCAGGGCATCCGTCCGGCACCCGGTTACCCGGCCTGCCCCGAGCACACCGAGAAGGCCACGCTGTGGGAGCTGCTGCAGGCGGAGGAAAACGCCGACATGACGCTCACCGAGAGCTACGCCATGCTGCCGGTGTCGGCCGTGTCCGGCTGGTACTTCGCGCATCCCGAGTCGCGCTACTTCGGTCTCGGCAAGGTCAACCGCGACCAGGTCGAGGACTACGCGAAGCGCAAGGGCATGTCGTTCGAGGAAGCCGAGCGCTGGCTCGCGCCGAACATCGGCTATGACGACAGCGACGAGGCCAAGGCGGAAGCCGCGGCCGAGCGCGAAGCGCGCAGCGCGTAACCGCAGGGTCCGCCCTGCGATCCGAATCAGGCCCCGCCCCGTGCGGGGCCTTTTTCGTGGGGGATTCCCGTGGAGGACCTGCCCCGGTTTCCGCGCGTCGCCGGATGTTTGTATCCTGCAGGCATGTCCCGGCAGGTGCCCGCGCCTGTTGCCCCCTACCAACGGAGCCCCGCATGACCTCAGGTCAGGAAAGCGATTCCAGTCAGCATCTTCTTACCCTGCGTCAGACCCGGCTGGAGGACTACGACGACATCCGCGAGATCATGGAGCGGGTGTATCAGGATCTGGACGGGGCCTGGAGCGAGGCGCAGTTCCGCTCCCAGGTGACGCGCTTTCCCGAAGGGCAGATCTGCATCGAGGACAACGGCAAGGTGGTGGCCGCCGCCATCAGCCTGATCGTCGAGTACAAGCGCTTCGGTGATCACCACAACTACTGGCAGATCACCGGCAACGGCTTTCTGACCACCCATGACCCGGACGGGGACACGCTGTACGGCGTGGACATCTTCGTGCACCCGGATTACCGCGGCCTGCGTCTGGGGCGGCGGCTGTACGATGCGCGCAAGGAACTGTGCGAGAAGCTGAACCTGCGCGCGATCGTGGCTGGCGGGCGCATCCCCGGATACGAGGCCCATCGCGACGAGATGACGCCGCAGCAGTACGTGGAAAAGGTCAAGAACCACGAGATCACCGATCCGATCCTGACCTTCCAGCTGGCGAACGACTTTCACGTGCGCAAGATCATCACGGACTACCTCCCGGACGATGAGAAGTCCGGGGCGTATGCCACGCTGATCGAGTGGCTCAACATCTATTACGAGGAAAAGGAAAAGCTGATCGGCGGCAGCCGTTCGGACGTGCGCATCGGCGTGGTCCAGTGGCAGATGCGGCCGACCGCCGATCTCGATGCCCTGTTCCAGCAGGTGGAGTACTTCGTGGACGCGGTGTCGGGTTACCGCGCCGACTGCGTGCTGTTCCCGGAGTTCTTCAACGGTCCGCTGATGGGCGCGTTCAACCAGGACTATCCGGCCGAGGCCGTGCGCCGCCTGGCGGAATACACCGAGGACATCCGCGAGGAGATGGTGCGCCTGGCGCTGTCCTACAACATCAACATCGTCGCCGGTTCGATGCCCGAATACCACGACGACGTGCTGCGCAACGTGTCCTACCTGTGCCGCCGCGACGGGACCTGGGATCGCCAGTACAAGCTGCACGTGACCCCCGACGAGATCGGCTACTGGGGGCTGCAGGGCGGCGACGAGGTGCATGTCTTCGATACCGACTTCGGCAAGATCGGCATCCTGATCTGCTACGACGTCGAGTTCCCCGAGCTGCCGCGGGTGATGGCCGATCACGGTCTGCAGATCCTGTTCGTGCCGTACTGGACGGACACCAAGAACGCCTATCTGCGGGTACGCCGCTGCGCCCAGGCCCGGGCGATCGAGAACGAGTGCTACGTGGTCATGTCCGGTTCGGTGGGCAACCTCCCGCGGGTGGAGAACATGGACATGCAGTACTCGCAGGCCGCGGTGTTCACCCCTTCCGACTTTGCGTTCCCGCACGACGCGGTGGCCGCCGAGGCGACCCCGAACACCGAGATGACCCTGATCGTGGATCTCGACCTCGACAACCTGAAGGAACTGCGCAACCACGGCTCGGTGCGCAACCTGCGGGATCGCCGGCGGGATCTCTACGCAATCGACTGGAAATCCAGCCCCGTATAGAGACGTCCGGAGCCAAAACGTGAAGATCTTCCGCGGATCCCCGCCGGGGCGGGGTGGTATTGTTCGATCATCAGCCGTAATCTGAACTACGGACGTGTCGTCCGCTGCCGTGGGCGCAGGAGGCCACGGAAAGGCATCGAGGTTTTCAGGGGGTAACCATGGCGGAAGCAGTGACGAGCGAAACGCCCGGGGCGTCTGCCGGCGGGCCGCGTACGGCCGTTCTGGTCGTGGACGATTCCAAGGTCATCCGCGTGGCCCTGCAGCGCATCCTCCGGGATACCCATACCGTCTACGAAGCCACGGACGGTGAAGAGGCGTGGGCCCGCCTGCAGGAACAGTCCGACATCGGTCTGGTGCTGACCGATCTCTCCATGCCCAGGCTCGACGGGCAGGACCTCCTGATGCGCATCCGGGACGGCGCCGATGGCGTTCCCGCGGATCTCCCCGTGGGGATCGTTACGGGGCAGGAGAACGACGAACAGTCCGAGGAAGACTGGCGTTCCATGGGCGCGAACGCCGTGCTCAAGAAACCGTTCGTGCCGGGACGGGTCCGCCAGGTGGTGGCCGAGCTCCTGCCAGAGCATCCCGTGGCCGACGAGGAGACCGAGGCCGAGCTGCGCCACCTGCGTGACGAAGTCGAGCGGCTGCGGCGCGAACTGATGCTGCGCCAGAGTTCCTCCGGGGATCGCGAGCTGCACAACGAACTGGACCGGCTGCGCCAGGCCCTCGCCGAGTCCCGCGACGATGCCACCGCTGCCTATCAGCGCGCCGACGAATACGAGGAAAAGAGCCGTTCGCTCGAGCAGGAGCTGGAAGAGGCGCGCCAGCGCCTGAGCGAGGCCAGCGAGACCCTGGAGCAGGCGCAGGAACAATCGGCGGAGGAGGCCGGGGCCGCGTCCGACGACGACCGCCAGCAGCGGGTGACCGAGCTGGAAGGCGAGGTGATCCGGCTGGAGCACGAGCTGGTCGAGCTGGAGCGCGAGCGCGACAAGGCCCGTGAGGAACGCGATGCGGCGAACAAGACCGCCGAGCGCCTGCGCGGGGAACGCAATCAGCAGACCGAACGCGCGTCGGCGGCGGAGGCCGCGCAGCACGAGCTGGAGACGCAGTGCTCCGATCAGGAGCGTACGCTGGCCCAGCTGCGCGACAGCCTTGAACAGCGTGAACGCGAGCTGTCGGAGGCGATGCACAAGAACAAGTCCCTGCGCGCGCGCATCCGTGATCTGGAGCTGGAGCTCAACGGGGGGCCGAAGGCCGCGCCGGAGGCCGAGGGGCCTGCCTCGGAGCAGGGTGGGGAGGCCCCGGCCGCGACCGGCTCCGGGAAAGCCAGCTTTGATCCCCCCAGCGATCGCCTGTGGTCGCGGCCATGGTTCCGCGGGGTGCTGGTGGCCGCGGTGCTGGCCGTGATCTTCCTGGGCGTGCTGATCTACCTCCGGGGGTTCTGAGCCCCCGGAGGTTCGTGCAGCGCCCGCGTCGGGCCTATTTCAGACGACGCTCCAGGGCCCCCAGCAGGTGCTGCCAGGAATCCCGGTCGGCGCGTTCGTCATAGCCCACCGGCATGTCGAAGCGCTCGGCGATGCTGTCGGCGTCGGGGTTGGTGAAGCTGTGCAGCACGCCACCGAAATCCACCAGGGTCCAGTCCGCGTCGGCGTTGTCCATCTCCTCGCGGAAGGCATCCACCTGTTCTTTCGGCACCATCGGGTCGGCCGCACCATTGAAGACCAGGACCTCGGGCTTCAGGGTGTCGGCCGACGCCGGGTGCTCGGTGGCCAGTGCGCCGTGGAAGCTTGCCACCAGGGCCAGATCGGCTCCGGCGCGTGCCGCTTCCAGCGCCACCGTGCCGCCAAAGCAGTAGCCCACGGCCGCCACCGGCTGGTCCGCGGTCTGATCGTGGCCGCGCAGGTAGTCGTGCGCGGCGCCGAAGCGCTCCAGCATCATGTCCCGGTTTTCGCGCACCTGCCCGGCGAATTCGCCGGCCTCGGACGGATGGTCCGCGGTGCGGCCGTCGCCGTACATGTCCAGCGAGAAGGCGGTGTAGCCTTCCGCGGCCAGCTGCTCGGCGCGGCTGCGGGCGTAGTCGTTGTGCCCCCACCATTCGTGGACCACCAGCACGCCCGGACGCGGACCGTCGACCGACGGATCCCAGGCGATGAAGCCCTCGAAGGTCTGCCCGTCGTGCTCGTAGGTCACGGATTCGGTGTGCAGGTCGGCCAGCGCCAGGCCGGGGAACAGTGCGGCCAGCGCCACGGCGGCACTCAGGCTTCGCAGTGGTTGCATGGGTGTCTCCTTGTCGAATCGCCGAATCGGCCATTCGAGTATGGTCCCGCTCCGGAATGCGAACAAGAGCGCCCGTTCCGGGATGCGTCGGGGCCGCGCAGGGGCTAAGCTGGAAATGCGGCGCGGAAGGGTAATGCCGCACGGGAGGAGATCCGATGAGCGACGAGACGGGCTTTGCGAGCCTCGAGGCCCGGGTGGAGGCGGCCGACCGGCTGCTGGCCATGCCGCAGGTGGTGTTCGAGGTCTCGCGGCTGCTGGACGACGACGAAAGTACCCAGCCGCAGATCGCTGCGGCCCTCGGGCGTGATCCCGGTCTGGTGGCTCATGTGCTGCGTCTGGCCAACAGCCCGGCCTACGCGCCGTCGCGCGCGGTGGATTCGATCGAGCGGGCGGTGGCGATGCTGGGGCGCGACGTCCTGCAGCGTCTGGTGGTGGCGAGTGCCGTGACGCGCTCCATGAACACCCTCCCCGAGCAGGAGCGTCTGCCGCTGGAGACCTTCTGGCGTCATTCGGCCTACTGCGCCGTCATCGCCCGGCAGCTGGCGCAGGCGGTGGCCCCGCGTGCGGCCGGCGTGGTCTTTCTGGCGGGCTTGCTGCACGACCTGGGCAAGCTGCTGCTGTTCTCGCAGTCGCCCGAAGCGGCGCACCGCGCCTTCCTGGCGAGCCTGGATACCGCGCAGGGCCCGTCGCCGCAGGCCGCCGAGCGCGAACAGATGGGCTTCGACCACGCCCGTCTGGGCGGGGCACTGGCCGAGCGCTGGGGGCTGCCCGAGGCCCTGGTGGAGGGCATTGCCTGGCACCACGATCCGCTTTCCGCCAGCGATCGCCATCGACCCTCGGTGGCCCTGGTGCATCTGGCCAACACCGGCGCCCATCTCGCCGAGATCGATTCGCGCGACTGGGCCGACGCGCCGCCGCTGGAGGAGCAGGCCTGGTCGATCGCCGGGGTCTCGCCGGAAATGCTGCTGCAGGCGGTGGAAGACGCCCAGCACGAGGTCCTGGCGGTGCAGGCCCTGTCCGATCCGGAGGTGGGTACGCCGGCCGGCTGATGGCCATGCGAGAACCCGGGCGGGGCGGCGGCGGTCTACCAATCCGCGCCGCAGTGCTCCGCCTATAGCCGCTCAGCGGCTTAGGGGGTGGTGAAGCGGCGCATGGCGGTCCCGCCAGAAAAATTGCATCAATGGATGCTCGGCGTATATTGGAGCCACGATGGTCCAGCGCAAAGTCACCTATCGGCTTTACCCCACGCCAGATCAGCGTAGAGCACTGGAGCACCAGCGTTGGGTCCATTGCCTGTTGTGGAACGAGGCGCTGGCCGAACGGCGGTGGGCCTGGGGCGAGCGTCGGGAATCACTGAAGTTCTCGGATCAGTGCAAGATTCTGACGAAGTGGCGCCATCAGTCGAAATTGCTTCGCGGTCTCAATGCCCAGTCCGAACAGGTCACGCTCAAACGCCTGGACCTGGCGTTCAAGCATTTCTTTCGCCGGGTGCAAAACGGCGAGACGCCCGGGTTTCCCCGCTTCAAGCCGCTGCATCGCTTCAAGGGCTGGGGGTACAAAAACCACGGTGACGGCTGGAGCCTGATCACCAACGAGCGGATGAAGCACGGCACCCTGCGCCTGTCCGGCATCGGCAAGGTGGCCATCCGGGGTAAACCCCGCACACCGGGCACCCCGAAGACCTGCGAGATCATCCGGCTCGGCGGGCGTTGGTACGCGTCGGTGACGCTGGACTGCCAGCCGGAGCGGGAGCGTGGCGAGCAACTCGGCGGACTGGACTGGGGCGTTGAGACCTTTGCCACCATGGCAACCCCCGAGGGGACCGAAACCATCGACAACCCGCGCCATCTGGTTCTCACCCTGGACGAAATCCGCCGCGTCCAGCGGGACATCTCCCGCAAGGAGGAGGCGGCGAAGAAGGCGTCCGGCAGGACGCGCCGCTTCCCGGTCTCCAACCGGCTCCAGCGGCAATATGAGCGCCTGCGCCGCCTTCACCGCAAGGTGGCGAATCAGAGAAACGATTTTCTGCACCAGACGACGGCGCGGCTTGTTGGACAATTCGCCGTCCTGGGGCTGGAGGCGCTGAACATCCGCAACATGACCGCCTCGGGCGGTCCGTACAAAAAGGGCCTGAACCGCAGCATCCTCGATGCCGCCGGCGCGGCCTTCCATCAACGGCTCGGGTACAAAGCGGAGGAGGCTGGTGCCTGGGCGATGGAGGCCCCGACGCGGCAGCTCAAGCCCTCGCAGACCTGTCACGCCTGCGGGCGTCAGGAGAAGAAGCCGCTCGGCCAGCGGCACCATGCGTGTGCCTGTGGCGCGTCCTGTTCACGGGACGAAAACGCCGCCCGGGTCCTGATTGCCTGGGCCGAGCAGCAAGTGATTCGGTCGGGAACCGGGCCGACGCGTGGAGGGCGGTAAGACCGGATCATCCCCGGATGATCCGGCACGCCCCGTGAAGCGCGAAACTCACGCCATAGCCTGAATGGCTTGGCGGGAGTAGTTCATCGGAATGACTGTGAGGAACTTGCCATGACCCGTTGCTCCCGCGCTCGCTCTGTTCCCGGAATACCGTGTTCCGGCCGTGTGCTCCGGTTGGCACTGCTGCTGATCGTCGGCCTCGGCGTGGTCGGTTGCGCCTCGGTGCCCGAGCGGCTGGGGCCGCTTCCCGACCAGCGCCTGGATCTGGCTACGGTGCGTGCCGATGTGGCTGCCGCCGAAGGTGCGCTCGTGGTCTGGGGCGGGGTGGTCGCGGGGGTCGATAATACCGACGACGGGACCCGTCTGGAGATCGTCGCGCGCCCTCTCGGACGCGATGCGCGGCCGCGGGAAACCGATGTCTCTCCCGGGCGGTTTCGCGTGTGGGTGGATGACTTCCTCGAACCGCGGGACCATGCCCCGGGGCGCGAGGTGACCGTGCGCGGACGGATTGCGGGCAGCGAAGAAGGCCGTATTGGCGAGCATGTCTACGAGTTCGTGCAGGTGGAGGCCGAGGCCGTGCATCTCTGGGAACGACGCCCGCCGCCGCAGGATCGACGGTACGATCCCTGGTACGACCCGTGGTATGACCCGTGGTACCACTCGGGCATGCCCCGCGGTTACTACGGGCCCGGCTGGCGTCACCCCCGTCCGCTGCATCACGATCCGTATCACGACGGGCACTTCCGGTGAATCCGATGCACGAACACAGATCCGGTAACCGTTGTTTGTCCCGTCGCGTGTCGGGCGTTGCGCGGGCTCTGCTGGCGGCCCTGCTGGCGCTGGTCCTCGCGGGTTGCGCGGCCACGCCGCTGGAGGCGCCGCGTCCCGCCGAACCGGTGGAGCCGCGCGCGGTTACCGCCGAGCGGCTGCCGCAGACCGACCAGATGTGGGGCGGCGTCATCGCCGAGGTCGACCACGGCCCCGAAACCACCGTGCTCGAGGTTCTGGCCTATCCATTACGGGGGCAGGAGCCACGCACCGGGGCGGCCAGTCAGGGGCGTTTCCGGGTCGTGGTGGACGGCTTCCTCGATCCGGTGGATTATCGCCCCGGGCGCCGCGTGACGGCCACCGGGCCGGTCACCGCGGTGGAGACTGGCCGGATCGGCGAGGCGGAATACCGCTTCCCGGTACTGGAAGCCCGGCAGCTGCATCTGTGGCCGTCGGGCACTCCCGCCGCGCCCGGACGGGTGAACTTCGGCATCGGTATCGGGATCGGACTGTGACCCGTTCAACCGTTTCAATCAGGGAGTGACATGCAAGCCATCCAGTTCAACGAGCCCGGCTCTGCCGACGTTTTATACCTGGGCGAATGCCCCGACCCGGTGATCCGCGAGCCCGACGAGGTGCGCGTGCGCCTGCTGGCGGCCGGCGTGAACCCGGTCGACACCAAGGTCCGTGCGGGCGGCATGCTGGTCGAGGGCGCGCCGCACAACACCCCCGGCTGTGACGGCGTAGGGGTCGTCGAGGCCTGCGGCGACGCGGTGCAGCACGTTCGCCCGGGGCAGCGCGTGGCGTTCTGTTTCGGTGGCACCGGCGCCGACCCGGGGACCTGTGCCGAACAGGCGGTGGTGCCCGAGGCCGCCCTGGTGCCGGTGCCCGATGCGGTCTCTGACGCCGAGGCGGCGGCGCTGCCGCTGGCGTGGATCACGGCCTGGGAGGCGCTGGTCGACCGCGGCGGCCTGCAGAAGGGCGACTATGTCCTGGTGCATGCGGCCAGCGGAGGAGTCGGGCAGATGGCGGTTCAGCTGGCGCGGGCGGCCAATGCCCGGGTGCTCGGGCTGGTGCGCAGCGATGCCGGTGTGGAGGTGATGCGTGCCCTGGGGGCGGATCACGTCGACATCCGCAGTGACCGTGCCGCGACGGATATCGCCGCCTTCACCGACGGACGGTATTTCGACCTGGTGCTGGATACCGTCGGTGGCGACACCTTCGTCGAGGGACTGGGGCAAATCCGCTTTGCCGGGCGCCTGGTGACCCTGCTGGCACCGCCCGACGGCATGGACTGGAACCCGGCGCGGCTGCAGAACGCGGCCATCCATCTGGAACTGATGCTGACCCCGATGCTGCAGCGCAGCCGGACGGGGCTGGCGCGGCAGGCGAAGATTGTGGCCGACGGGCTGGCACGCCTGGAGGCCGGCAGCCTGGAGGTCAACGTCGAGGACGTGCTGCCGCTGGCACAGACCGCGGAGGCGCACCGGCGGATCGAGGCCGGCGGGCGTCGCGGCAAGCTGGTGCTGCGTATCCCCGATTGAGGCGGGCGCGACTGAGGAACCGGGTATTCAGCCGCCAAACAGGTGGCTGAATACCCGCGCGCCGCCGATGTACGTTCCGGCCGCCGAGCCCAGGGTCGTCAGCAGGAACACCAGCAGCACGCGCGAGACCCGGTTGTGCCACCAGCCCCGGGCGTGGGTGGTGTCCTGGCGCAGGCGGGCGAAATCCGAGACCCGGGGCTTGCGCAGGAAGATCTCCGCGGCGGCAGCCACGAAGCCGACCCCGATGGTGGGGTTCAGGGAGGTCAGCGGCGCGGCCAGCGCCGCGGTCAGCAGGGTCAGCGGATGAGCCAGGGCGATCGCCGCTCCCACCGCGGCCAGTCCGCCATTGATGACCACCCAGTCGATGATCATCTGAATCCCGATGTCGGGGTTGCGCAGGAATCCGATCACGAAGCCGGTCAGGATCACCCCGACCACCACCCACGGGATGATCTTCGGCCAGCGGGCCTTCGGCGGGGCCTGGTCGAGGTCGTCCAGGATCTCGTCCGGCGGCTGTTGCTGCTGGCCGATCTGTTCGGCGATGCCGGCCAGATGCCCGGCGCCGACCACCGCGAGGATGCGCCGGTGTTCGCCGCTGGCCGCCATGCGCCGCAGATGTGCGGCCATGTACAGGTCGCGTTCGTGGATCAGCGTGCCGTACAGGGCCTCGGACTGCTCGGCGAACTCGCTGAAGGTGTTTTCCAGCATGTCGCCTTCCTTCAGACGCTCGATCTCGCTCTCGTCGATCTTTTCGCGGCTGAGCACGCTGCCCAGCAGGCCGCCGACCAGGCCCATGCGCTGCCACCACGGCACGGCCCGGTAGGTGCGCCGCAGGGTCAGGCCCAGATCGCGGTCGATCAGTGCCAGCGGCACGCCCTGGTCGAGGGCGCCGTCCATGGCCGCGCGCATCTCCGCGCCCGGCTCGATCCCGTACTGCTCGGCCAGACGCTGCTGATAGGCCCCGAGGGCGAGGCTGGCGGCGATCATCGGTGCCTGGCCCTGGCGGATCACGCTGAACAGATCCATCCGGCCCAGCGCATCCGGGTCCAGCATGGCCCGTTGGCGGCTTTCGCACAGCTCGATGGCGACCGCGTCGAAACTTTCGGTGTCGATCAGGCTGCGTACCCGGTCCGCGCTGGCCCGCGAGACATGGGCGGTGCCCAGCAGCACGACCTCGGTGTCCCCCAGCTGCAGTACGCGATGGGGTTCGCTGGCGATCAGGTCCTCGACGTTCGGAGTCATGTTCGGGCCGGTGGGCTGTTTTCGGGTGATCGAATCCTATCAGGCTCGTTCGCCGCCTGCCGGTTCACGGGGCGGGCCGCAACGGCTCACCCGGGGTCTCCGGCCCGTCCGCCGGGCCGCGCAGGGAGTCCAGACGCTCCAGCACGCGCCGGCCGCGTTCACGGGCGCTGCGCAGCCCGGCGTGTTCGGGATCGAGTTCCAGGGCGCGTTCCCAGGTGTCCAGGGCGTCGTGAATGCGGCCGGCGGCGTAATGCGCGCTGCCCTGTTCCAGCAGCTCGGCCGCGTGTGCGTCGCGTTGTTCTTCCCAGCGCGCGTTCCAGTGCATCCAGCAGCGCCGTGCTGTCTTCCTGATTCACTGGTTCGGGGTCCGGCCGGAGCTCGGCTTCCAGCTCGGCGATGCGCCGGTCGCGTTCCGGGTCGGGTTCGAGTTCGCGCGCCAGTCGCAGACGCTCCAGTGCGGTCTCGGGGGCGGCGTCGCGGGCATCGCGGTCGAGCTCGGCGGCGAGGCGGGCGCCACGGCGGCGCAGATCGTCGATGTTTTCGGGCAGGGTGTCGTCGTCACGCGCCAGCGGCTGCATGATGTCCAGCAGTCGCAGGCGTTCGGCCAGGGCCTGCGCCTCCATCACTCGGTGGCGGCGCTCCAGGGCGCTGAGACCGGTGCGGCGGTCACGTTCCAGCTCGGCGATGCGGCGCTGGCGTTCCTCGCTGGCCGGCAGTCGGGCATCGGCCTCCTCAAGGATGTCCAGGGCCCGCCCCACGGCACCTTCGGCCGCCTGGTTCCCGGCCTCGCGCAGGGCGTTCTCGGCGGCCTCGGCCGCGCGGGCCTCGATGGTCTCGCGACGGTCTTTGCGCGCTGCCCGCTCCTCGTCGGGCAGCGCGTCGAGGGTTTCCAGTGCCGCGCGATATTCGCCTTCGGCCACCAGCCGATCGACGCGCGTGTCGGGGTCCTGGAGCGGTTCCAGCAGGGCGCAGCCGTGCAGCGTGGCGAGCGCCAGCAGCACCGCGAGCAGGGTGTAACGGATCCGGCGTCGAATCATGCCGTGGTCCGCGAGGGGTGCACCCGCACCACGTCGACCGGCTCGCTCAGGCCGTGGAGGGCATGCTGGCCGAGGTCTTCCTGCACCAGCTTCCCGGTGTTGTGCTGGCTCATGTGAGGATGCTCCATGAAATCGCGAGAGGTGACGAGGCCCCCGGGGGGCGCGATGGTCACCAGGCGGGCGGCCAGATTGACCGTCTCGCCCACCACCGTGAACTGCATGCGTTCCCGGGCCCCCATGTTGCCTGCCAGCATCTCGCCGGCATACAGGCCGATGCGGAATTCCACCCGCCGTTCGCCGCGTGCTTCGCGCTCCGCATTGATGCCGGCGATGGTGTCCAGCAGCGCCAGGCCGGTACGCAGGGCGGTGATGCGGTGGTCGGGGTCGGGCCGGGCCGCGCCGAAGACCGCCATTGTGCAGTCTCCCATGTACTTGTCCACCGTGCCGCCGTGCTCCGCGATGCACTCGGTCATGGGGCCGAAGAACTCGTTGAGCATGCGTCCGAGTGCCTCCGGGGTGCACTGCTGGGACAGCGCGGTGTAGCCGGTGATGTCGGCGAACAGCACCGAGCCCTCGACCGCGCGGCCGCCCAGCTCCACGCGGTCCAGGTTGTCGAGGATGTCCTCGGCCACTCCGGTGGAGACATAGCGTCGCAGCGCGGCCTCGACCTGATCCTTGCGCAGCAGGTCGTGGGCCATGGTGTTGAACGCCTCGGTCAGCTGGGTGATCTCGTCGCGCCGCAGCACCACCCGCGGGTCGTCCTGGTCGTCCGGTCCGGGCTGCATGCGTTCGCGCATGGATTCCGCCAGGCGTTCCAGCGGGCGCACCAGGCGCTTGGAGATGTCGATGGCGAGGATCAGGCTCAGCAGGAACACGATCGCGGCGGTGATGACGCCCGCATTGATGGTGTTGCGCATCAGTTCCTGCATCGGTGCCGAGTCGATCCGGGCCTCGATGTAGCCGACCTGGACGTCCTGGAATCGCACTTCCTGCCGGTAGGGTTCGGCCCCGGCCGTCAGCGGCCAGACCCCGTCGGCGTCGTCGGCCGGCGGAGACCCGGCCTCGGCGACCCGGCCGCGGTCGATGGCGTAGGCGGCGATGTGCTCGACCCGACCGTCCTCGACCAGCGAGTTGAGAAGGGTCTCCAGCGTGAGGTGATCTTCGGCGAGGATCAGTTCACCCGAGGTGCGGGCCACCGGGGCGACGGTCAGTTCGGCCTGGGCCTGGATCTGGTTGTTCAGCACCGTGCTGACCTGGCTGAGGATCACCCACGCCAGCACGCCGATCCCGGTCAGGGTGAGCCCGGCGATCACCGCGACGATCTTCCAGGCGATCGGCAGATAGCGGGGCGTGAAATCCGCGGCGCGCCGCTGTTCCGGTGGCCCCCCGCGACGGAACAGCCGCATCATGCCGACGCTCCGGAGCCGGGCGGGTCCAGTTGTTCGGTGATCCAGGCATGCCAGACGGCCTGCAGCTGCGGGGCGCGGGCCGCGATCGCCGGGCGCCGGGCCAGATCGCGGCGGAATACCGGTGCGCCGGACAGGTCCGCCATCGCGCCGCCCGCCCGTTCCAGCATCAGGGTGCCGGCGGTACTGTCCCACAGCGCCTGGCCGCCGTGCAGGTACAGATCCGCACGCCCGGCCGCCAGCCATGCCCATTCCAGGGCGCAGGCGCCGAGGTTGCGCTGCGAAGCGAACGGGGCCGCGTCCAGCAGCGCCCGTCCCAGGGTGTGGGGAACGCGCTTGTAGTCGACCAGGGCGATGCAGCGCCGGATTTCGGGGGGAGCGGTGGCGGCGGTGTCCGGCTCGCTGCCGTCCAGCAGCAGCGGGCCGTCTTCGGTGACGGAAAACAGTTCGCCGCGCACCGGGTCGAGGGTGGCCCCGTGGGTTACCCGCTGGCCCTCGATGCGTGCCAGGGAGATGGCGAAAAACGGCAGCCCGGTGGCGAAATTGCTGGTGCCGTCCAGGGGGTCCAGCAGCCAGAACGCCGGGGCTTCGTCGAGCACGCGCTGCTGTTCCGGTTCGTCCTGTTCCTCGCTGAGCACCGGTTCGTCGATGTCGCAGTCCCGCAACAGACGGCGCACCGCGGCATCCGCGGCATGGTCGGCCGGGGTGATCACCGATCCGTCCGCCTTGTAGTCCACCCGTGTGCCGCTGGCGAAACGCGGCAGGAGCTCTTCCCGACCGATGGTCCGCAGGCCTTCCAGAAGGGCGGAGAAAGGGATGCTGTTGCCGTTCATGCGGTTTCCTGGACGGGGCCGGGCCTCGTCTGTGCGGCGCCGGGACCCGGGGATGGCGGCACATCCGGCGGATCGGCGGGCGTTTGCGGTGTCAGTATGCGTATCATACCGATCCATGACCGGTGTGTTGATCCTGTTAGCCCTGGCCGCGCTGGTGGCCTACCTGAACGCCAACTGGCGGGCGCACGAGCGCGCGCGGCATATCGCGCGGCAGGCATGCGACCGCGCCGGCGTACAGTTTCTCGACAGCAGCGTGGTGCGGCGACGGCTGCGGCCGGTGCGTCATCGGGGCAATCCCGTGCTGCGGCGCGAATACGTGTTCGAGTTTGCCGGCGACGGCGTGGAACGGCGGCGGGGCTGGCTGATCCTGCGCGGGGCGGTGCTGGAGCGTATCACCCTGGACTGGCCCGAAGGCGGGCGAACGGTGGATGAAGTCGGAGGCGGCAGTCATGACCCTGAGTGAGTTGCGCTACGCGGTGGCCGTGGCCGATGCGCGGCATTTCGGCCGGGCGGCGGAGGCCTGTCACGTGTCGCAGCCGTCGCTGTCGGTGGCGGTGCGCAAGCTGGAGGACGAGCTGGGCGTTATGCTGTTCGAACGCGGCCACGGCGAGATCAGCGTGACGCCGGCCGGGGAGCGCGTGATCGCCCAGGCACGGCAGGTGCTTTCCGAGGCGGAGCAGCTGCGCAACGTGGCGGCGCAGAGTCAGGACCCGATGGTGGGGCCGCTGCGGCTCGGGGCGATCTACACTATCGCGCCGTACCTGCTGCCGGAGCTGATCCCGGTGCTGCACGAACGCGCGCCGCAGATGCCGCTGGTGATCGAGGAAAACTACACCAGCCGGCTGCGTGAACGCCTCAAGCAGGGCGATCTGGACGTCATCATCGTGTCGCTGCCGTTCGAGGAACCGGGGATCGTGACCCTGCCGCTGTACGACGAGCCGTTCGTCGGCGTTCTGCCGGGGAGCCACCCGCTGGCGGAGCGGGAGACGGTCGAACTGCAGGCGATGGCGCAGGAAACCCTGCTGCTGCTGGGTGCGGGACACTGCTTCCGCGATCAGGTGCTGGAACGCTGCCCGGAGTGTCAAAAAACCGTCACCGCGGACGGCAGCACCCCGAGCAACCTGGAGGGGTCCTCGCTGGAGACCATCCGCCACATGGTGGCCTCCGGGATGGGCGTGACCATCCTGCCGTGCACCGCCGCCGGGGCCGACCGCTACGCCCAGCGGCTGCTGGCGGTCCGGCGTTTCGAAGAGCCCGTGCCGTCGCGCCGCGTGGCGCTGGCCTGGCGCAGCCGGTTCCCGCGACCGGAGGCGGTGGAGGCCCTGCGTCAGGCGATCCTGCAGACCCCGCTGACCTGCGTGGACTTCATCCGGCCGGGAGACGGCGACGGCTGACCCGCTGCCGGTCCGTCAGTGTCGGGCCAGCACCCGGTCGCGTCCCGAGGTCTTGGCCGCGTAAAGGGCCTCGTCAGCCGTCTGATAGAGGCCTTGCAGGGTCGTGTGGCGGCCCAGCGCGGCCACGCCGATGGAGGCGGTGACGGCGGCTACCCCGTCGCTTTCGACGGCGGCGTCCTCTTCGCCACGCGCGCAAACCCGCACGCCGCCGATCGCCTGCCGGATCCGTTCGGCGCAGTCCATGCCGGCGCGCAGGTCCGCTCCGGGCAGGATCACGAGGAACTCCTCGCCCCCCATGCGCACGCACAGGTCCGACTGACGGCTGGATTCGCGCAGCGCGCGGGCCACTTCGCGCAGGATCTCGTCGCCCACGGTGTGGCCGAAGCGGTCGTTGAGCTGCTTGAAGTGGTCCAGATCCACCGCCAGCAGCGACAGCGGGCGGTCCTGGCGCAGACAGTCGGCCAGCCACTGCTCGCCCTGGATCTCGAAGGCCCGCCGGTTGCCCAGGCCGGTCAGCTCGTCGCGTTCCAGGTTGGCCCGCAGCCGCCGGAAGCGCCAGGCGTTGTGCAGGGCCGGAGCGGCCAGGCCGAGGATGGATTCCACCAGGGCCTGCTCCTGGTCGTCGAAGCGCCGGCCGCGCATCAGCACCAGGGAGCCGAGGTCGGTGCCGTTGTAGCTGAGGGCGTATTCGATCCGATGACGGTCGGGTTCGCCGCCTTCACGGATCTCGCCGTCGTCCGTGGTATAGATCCAGCCGCTGTGCTCCAGGTGGCCGGCCAGATGCTCGTTGATACGGTCGATCACCGCGCCCAGCTCCAGGGTGGCGGTCACCGTCTGGACGAACCCCAGGGCGTCCAGCGGTGCGCTGCGCTGCGGTCCCCCGCCGTTACTGGAGACCAGACGCAGATTGGTGGCGTTGTTGTCGCTGTTCATGGCTGCCTCGCGGTGATCGATGATTCCTGGCCGAAGCAGAAGCGAGAACCGTGCCATGTTTGCAAAATGCTGTTTCCGAAGGGATTTTTGCCAGTCGAGGAGGGCGGAGTGTCGGGTTGTCGGCACATTCTCCGGTCGGGACGGAAAAAATCCGCCGGTTCGACCGGCAAAAAGCGGCAGGATTTCGACGCCATCCAGGGTGGCAGCACGCCACGTGCACATCGAACGGCGTTTCCCTATGCTGCCGCAGCGTACAGGCCACCGTGGGAGAAGCGCCGCCATGATCCGCATGCACAACGTTGAACTGCGACGTGGACGCCAGATCCTGCTGCAGGGGGCGGAACTCACCGTGCACCCCGGCTGGCGGGTCGGCCTGACCGGCGCGAACGGTTCCGGCAAGTCCAGTCTGCTGGCCGCGCTGCAGGGCGAACTGTCACTGGATGCCGGATCCATCGAGCAGCCGGACGACTGGGTGGTCGCGCATCTGCCGCAGGAGGTTCCGGGCAGCGCGCGCCCGGCGGTGGAGTACGTGCTGGACGGTGACGCCGAACTGCGCGAACTGCAGCGGCGCCTCGAGGAAGAACACGACGGGGACGGGGCGGAACAGGCGCGGCTGTACGCGCGCCTGGATGCGATCGACGGCTGGACCGCCGAGGCCCGCGCCCGGCGCCTGCTGGCCGGGCTCGGGTTTTCCGACGCGGACGGCGACCGGCCGATGTCGGATTTCTCCGGCGGCTGGCGCATGCGCCTGGGGCTGGCGCGCACCCTGATGACTCGCTCCGACCTGCTGCTGCTGGACGAACCCACCAACCACCTGGACGTGGAGACCATCGTCTGGCTGGAAGGCTGGCTGGCCCGCTATCCCGGCACCGTGATCGTGATCGCCCACGACCGGCGTTTCCTCGACGCCGTGGTCACGCATATCGCCCATATCGAACGCGGCGCCCTGACCCTGTACAGCGGCGGCTACACCCAGGCCGAGGCCCGGCGCGCCGAGGCCATGGCGCAGAGCGAGGCGGCCGCGGCGAAGGTGGCCGCGGAACGCGCCCATCTGGAGCAGTTCGTGCGGCGTTTCCGTGCCAAGGCGAGCAAGGCGCGCCAGGCCCAGAGCCGGCTCAAGCGGCTGGAGGCGCTGGAGGACGTCGCGGTGATCCGGGCGGCGCGCCCGGTGCACCTGCACATCCCGTCGCCCCAGCGGCTGCCCGACCCCCTGCTGGCCCTGGACCACGCGACCGTTGGCCATGGCGAGTCGCGGCGTCTGCATCCGGCCAGCCTGCGGCTGCGCCCGGAGGACCGGGTCGGGATCCTCGGTCCCAACGGTGCCGGAAAATCGACGCTGCTGGCCCTGCTGGCCGGCGAGCTGGAGCCGGATACCGGCGAACGGCAGCCGGCCCCGGACCTGCGCATCGGCTATTTCGCCCAGCATCAGCGCGAGCAGCTGGACCTGGCGGCCTCGCCGCTGGCGCATCTGCAGCGGCAGGATCCGCGCGCTGCGGAACAGGACCTGCGCAATTTCCTCGGTGGGCTGGGGTTCGGCGGGGAGCGGGCCGACCGTCCGGTGGGCGAGTGCTCCGGGGGCGAGCGCGTACGCCTGGTGCTGGCACAGCTGATGTGGCAGGCGCCATCGCTGCTGCTGCTCGACGAACCCACCAACCACCTGGACCTGGACATGCGCGAGGCGCTGGGCGAGGCGCTGGAGGCCTACGCCGGGGGACTGGTGGTGGTGGCGCATGACCGCGAGCTCCTGGCCCGGGTCTGCGACCGCTTCTGGCGGGTGGAGGACGGTCATCTGAGCGAATTCGACGGCGATCTCGACGACTATGCGCGTGAACTCCAGGAGCGTCGGAGCGGGGACGAAGCGGGACCGGAACCGGCCGGGCCGGGGGGTGCGGCGGCGGCTTCCGGAGAGGATGCCGGGGCCGGCCCGGTGGTGTCGCAGAAGGATCGCCGGCGCGAGGCGGCGCGGGCCCGCGAGGCCCTCAAGCCCCTGCAGCAGCGCGCCGATCGCGCCGAGGCGGAGTGCGCGCGCCTGCAGGAGCGGCTGGACGCGATCGAGGCCGAGCTGGCCGACAGCGAGCTGTACACCGGCGATGCCGAGGCCGCGGACCGCCTGGCGGCGCTGACGCGCGAGCAGGGCGAGCTGCGTCGCCGGCTGGAGGATCACGAAGGGGAATGGATGGAGGCCATGGAGGCCCTGGAAGCGGCACGCCCCGATGCCGGAGGCTCCCCGGCGGGGAAGTGAAAGGCCGACCCTTGCACTCGGAAATTTTCGGGTCTATATAATCGGGTGAGTGCAACGAAACGAGGAGTCATGCGATGAACGCACAAGAGCTGAATCGTCGTTGTGTCGAACTCTTCCATCATCCGGACGCGCAGAACCACATGTGGCATCCGCGGATGTTCTGGGAGACGAATCAGGTCGAGAACCCGAAACCCGAGGACCTGCAGCAGCCGAAGGTGGATCTGCGCGAACTCGAGGTCCTGCTGTCCGAGGTCACGCATCAGCCGTCGCAGTGCGCGGACGAGCTGGAAAAGGAAGATCCGGGTCGCGTGTCGCTGATCCGGCACATGACCGACCGCGGCGACATGCCGTTTCTGCATCGCCCGCATTGAACGAGGCCGGGGTTGTCCGGCGCCGGATCGGCCAGGGGGCTGGCCTCCTGCATGGCGGGGTGGATCATGGCCGCAGGAGGCCGGCCCTCCGGCCGTTGGGGTCTTGGGGGCTGGTGCCGGATCGGCCAGGGGGCTGGCCTCCTACGCGGTGGGGCGGATTATGTCGTAGGAGGCCGGCCCTCCGGCCGATGGCGGCGGTGGGCCGGTCCCCGGCCGTTGGTGCAGCGGTTGGGCCTGATCGGCCAGAGGGCTGGCCTCCTACTGGATGATGAAGTTGGAGAAGTACAGGGCATCGATGCGTGGTTCGCCGGTGAGCTCCTCCAGGATCACCCGCAGCTCCTCTACGGCTTCGTCGCGCAGCGCCTCGCGGCCGTCACTGCGGCGTACCTCAGCAGGGCCGCGTCCGCCCATGACGTGGATCAGCCGGTCGCGGACCGCGGGCATGTGGTCGCGCACCCGGTCCGCGTCTTCCTGTGAGGCGGTCTCCAGCTGGATGTTCGTCTGCAGGTAACGGGCCGCGCCGGGGTCCTCGAGGTTGACCACCAGGCTGTCCAGGGTTACGTAGCGCGAATCGCCGTCTTCCGCGGTGGCCGGGCCGGTCGCGAGCGCCAGCAATACGAGCAGCATCAGGGCCGGGAGTCCGGTGCGGGGGACGGGGTGTTTCATGGATCGGGGCATTATGTCGGTCTCGGTTCGGGGATGGATGTCGCGACCGCCGCCGCGCGGCGATGGGGCTGCTGGCGGAAATAACCCGCCATTTCCTCGTAGACCGCGGGCAGGTCCCGCCGCAGGCGGTCAGGCTCGAAGAAGAAGGCCTCGGCGGCCACCGCGAGGAATTCCTCGGGCGCGGTGGCGGCATAGGGATCCAGCGGCAGGTCGTCCTCGGACACGCCCGGGGCGTCGACCCGGGCGTTGAACCATTCCCAGGCCTCGCTGAAGGCGGCGGTCCAGGCGGCCGGGTCGCGGTCGCGCGGCAGCGGCGGGAAGCCGTTCACGTCGCCGTTGCCGCCGTCCAGGATATGTGTCACCTCGTGCACCACCACCGCGCCGTGCTCGAGGACGTCATTCCACGACAGGATCACCGGTCCCCGCTCCCAGGCCTCGCCGGCCTGGGGCATTGCCCCTCGGTGCACGATGCCGTCCTCGTCCACCCATTCGTGATCGGGCACGAAGGTGTCGGGGTAGATCAGCACGGTATGCCAGTCGCGGTAGGGTTCGAGCCCCAGTTCCAGCACCGGCAGGGCGGCGTAGGCGGCGATCACGTGGCATTGCCAGGGTTCCGGTTCGTGGTCGATCCCGACGAACTCCTTGCTGCCCAGCAGGCCCTCGATGCGTTCACGCAGGCGTTCGGCCTCCGCCGAGTTCAGGGTGCGGATAAACGGGACCCGTCGGCGCAGGTCGGTCCATTCGGTGTCCGCCAGGGTCACGCGCCGCCCGTCGCCCGCCCGGGGCGGGCGGCCCAGGCTGCGCAGCCAGTCTCCCAGGCGTCGGGGCAGGGGCAGGTTCACGATGGATGCGGATCCGAAGGGATGAATGACCAAACTGCCAGAACCCGGGCGCGCTGCAAAGCGCACCCCGGGAAGTGCACGGGAAAGCGCGGGGTTCGGCCTGCGGTTACCCCAGGGCCTGGCAGAGGTCGTCGATCAAATCCTGCGGGTCTTCCAGGCCGACCGACAGGCGCACCATCGAACCGGTGATCCCGCGGCGTTCGCGTTCCTCCGGTGACACGCCGTGATGGGTGGTGGTGACCGGCTGGGTCACCAGGCTTTCGGTGCCGCCCAGACTGGGCGCGATGGCGAACAGGCGCAGGCGGTCGACCACCGCGCTGGTACCGTCAGTGTCGGCATCCAGCTCCAGGGTCAGCATGCCGCCGAAGCCGTGCATCTGCTCGCACGCGAGCGCATGGCCGGGATCCTCCGGCAGGCCCGGGTAGCGCACGCGCGTGACCTTCGGATGGCCCTGCATCGCCTCGGCGATGGCCCGTGCCGAGGCGTTCTGGTGGCGGACCCGCACCACCAGCGTGTGCAGGCTGCGGGCCAGCTGCGCGCAGGTCTCCGGGGAGGGCGTGGAGCCCAGGTTCTTGCGCCAGCCAGCCACGGTCCCGATGTGCTCCGTCGAGCCCATCAGGGCCCCGGCGGTCAGGTCGGAATGCCCGCCCAGGTACTTGGTGGCGCTGTGACTGACCAGGTCCGCCCCCAGTGCCAGCGGGTTCTGGTTCACCGGTGAGGCAAAGGTGTTGTCGACCGCGAGCAGCGCGCCATGGGCGTGCGCCCGCTCGGCGATCTTGCCGATCGGAAACACCTCCAGCGCCGGATTGGTCGGGGTCTCCAGGAACACCAGTCCGGCACCCTGTTCCAGGCAGGCGTCCAGACGGTCGAGCTCGTCGCCCAGCAGGAACTGCGTGCGGATGCCGAGTTGCGGCAGCTGCTCCGAGAGCAGTTCCATGGTCCCGCCGTAGGCATCGCCGATGCAGACGACCCCCTCGCGGCCCAGGGCCAGGAACAGCGCGGTCTCCGCCGCCATGCCCGAGCTGAATACCAGCGCGGCCTCGGCCCCCTCGAGACTGGCGAGCTTGGACTCCACGCTGCGGATGGTCGGATTCATGCCGTAGCGGGTGTACAGGCTCCCGCCGGTACGTCCTTCCACCACGTCGAGGATTGCCGCGGTGGAGCGGTACTTGAAGGTGGTTGTCGGGTAGATCGGCGTCAGTGCGCTGCCATGGGCATCGCCGATCTCGCCGGCGTGGATGCAGCGGGTGGACAGGCGTCGATCGTCGGATTCGGCCATCGGCGGGCTCCCGGTCGCGAGGGGTGTGTTCGGCTCAGGCACGCCTGGCCGCGCCGGGGCATTCTAACCGCCGGTCAGGCGTGGCGCAGGGTGCCGTCGAAGTAACGCTGCAGGAAGGTGTCGAAGTCCAGGGTGTCGGCCGCTTCGATCTCCGCCTGCTCGGCCAGGCTCTGGCGCGCCAGGGCCTCCAGCATGTCGGCGCGCGGCAGCGGTCCGTTGGAGCGGAACGCCTCGCGGTGCTGGGCCGACAGGCGCCGGGCGTGCACGTGGAACCCCTCCTCGCGCGCCATCATGTCTTCCAGCATGCGCGCCGACGGGGTCAGGTCGGCCTGCTCGACCTTGCCCCACTGCTCGCTGAGAGCGCGGCGATACGGGTCGCCCGGGCGGTCCTGGTCGAGTACGGCGGCCACCGGGCGCATTAGCGCCAGCAGTTCGCGCGCCCAGTCCGCCAGTGGAGTGTCGCCCTGCGGACGCTGGAGTTCCAGTCCGGGGCGCCGGCCATAGTGCGCCACCTGCAGCAGATTGGCGTCGATTGCGTCCAGCTCGCCCGGGCCGAACGCGGGGCTGGGCTGCAGCAGGCAGGCGAGGGCAAACGTCTCGAGAAAGCGCAGCTGGGTCTCGTCCACGCCGAGCGGGTGCTGTGCGTTGATGTCCACCGAGCGCAGTTCCACGTACTCGATCCCGCGGGCCTCCAGCGCGTCGGTGGGCTTTTCGAAGCGCTCCAGCGGTTGTTTGGGCCGCACGGTGGAGTAGTACTCGTTCTCGATCTGCAGGATGTTGGCGTTGAGCTGGCGGTATTCGCCGTCGACCTTGACCCCCAGCGCCTCCCACTCCGGGCTGGGGGTGTTGATCGCGCAGCGCAGCGAATTGACGTAGCCGGCCAGCGAGTTGTAGTCCGCCTTGATGCCGGTGTCCGCTTCCTTGCGGTTGGTGTAGCCGATGTCGCCCATGCGCAGGCTGGTGGCATGCGGCAGGTAGCTGGTGTCGTCGTCGAAGTCCTCCAGCGTGGTGCCATGGCCTTCGAGAAACGAGTTGCACACGGCCGGCGAGGCGCCGAACAGATACGGCACCATCCAGCCAAAGCGCAGCAGGTTGCGGATCATCCCCATCATGCGCGCGTCGCGGAACTCGCGGGTGTCGGTCTCGCCCAGCACCTCGGCCAGCGCCGGCCAGAACTCCTCGCGCGGGGAGTAGTTGAAATGCACCCCGGCGATCACCTGCATCTTGCGCCCGTAGCGATGGCCCAGCCCCAGGCGATAGACGGTCTTCATGCGGCCGGCGTTGGAGGGTCCGTAGTCGGCCACCGGGATCGCCGAGTCGTCGGCGGTTACGCAGGGCATGGAGGTGGACCACAGGATCTCGTCGCCCACGCTGGCCGCGGCGAACGCCTGCAGGTCGTGGAGGAAGCCGAGGGTCTCGCGCACGTCGTCGAACGGCGGGGTCACGAACTCCAGCAGGGCCTCGGAGTAGTCGGTGGTGATGTACGGATGGGTCAGCGCCGAACCCAGTGCCGGAGGATGCGGCGTGCGCGCCGGCGCGCCGTCCGCGCCGACACGCAGGGTTTCCTTCTCCAGGCCGATGCGGCCATGCAGGCTGCCGGCGGGGAGCCGTTCCGCCAGTCGCGCCACCAGAGCCTGCAGATTGCGTTCGTCGCTTCCCACGTGCGGACCGCCTTGCTGGATCGAACTTGCTGGATGAAGGGGCGAAAAATACCGGAATGTGCCGCTCCGGTCACCGGGCCGGGGGTGCCGGTTCTCTTCTTTCGCCTCTGCCGGTATATTAGAGCTGGCTGATATTAGAGAGGGAGGCCGGCATGAGCAAGAACCCGGAGGAGGAGGATCCGCGCGAGCTGAGTGACCGCGTGATCGATTTCCTGCGCGCCCCGGCCACCCTGCTGTTCCTGGTCGGCCTGGTCGTCGGGGGGGTGGCGATGCACCTGTTCACCGAGCCGGAGGTCCCGGAGGGCATGTTGCTGGTCACGGTCCACAACGACACTGACGAGATGATCGAGGCGATCCATTTCAGTTTCAGCCACGGTCAGAGCCTGACGGAGATGCGCGAAGGTCGTATCCGGCCGGGCGAGCGCCGCGACGTGGCGCTCAACCATCCCCCGGCGGCCGGCTTCAACATGGAGGTGCGCTACGCCGACGGCGAGGAGCAGGCGTTCTGCGCCAACCGTGGCGTGGAAGGCCGGCGTCAGGAGGTCCGCCTCTACCGTTGAACCGGGCAGCGCGGTTTCTGGACAGGGCGCGAGGCCGTGAATAGACTCTGCACCTGCTCAGGGGAGTAGTCACCCCGTCCGCGCGTGACGGGGGCCTGCGTCAACATCATTGGCCCGCACGGGCCGTGGCGCAGGCAGCCGCATCCGGCCCGACGAGACCTGTGGCATGGACCTCCGGCCCGCCGTAACGGCGGCGGGCGTGCTCGTGGCCGGGCGGCGGGGGTCGATGCCACCGGTCATCGCCCGCCCGGCCCGGATCGCCCGTCATGGAACTCTTTCTCCTTTCCGTCTTCGCCGTGGCCGTGGCCGAGATCGGCGACCGGTCGATGTTCCTCGCCGCGCTGTTCGGCCTGCGCTGCAACCGCCTGTGGCCGGTGTTCTGGGGCATGGCTGCCGGGCTGTTCGCCAATCAGCTGGTGTCGGCCGTGGCCGGGGTGTGGCTGTTCTCGGTGATCGACGCCGACTGGCACCTGTGGCTGGTCGCGATCGCGTTCCTGGCCATGGCGGTCTGGGTGCTGATCCCGGAGGACGACGAGGACGGGGTGCCGGAGAACCCCTGCGCCCGCAGTCTGTTCTTCACCGCTGCGACCACCTTCTTCCTGTTCGAGATGGCGGACAAGACCCAGCTGGCGGTAGTCGCCCTGGCCGGTGCCTCGGGCAGTCTGGTGCCGGTGGTGCTGGGTGCGACCCTGGGGATCCTGCTGATCACCGTGCCCGGGCTGCTGCTGGGGCGGCGCTTTGCCGAGCGCATGCCGGTGCGCACGCTGCGCTGGTTCGCCGCGGCGCTGTTCCTGCTGATCGGCCTGTGGACTCTGCTGGAGGCGCTGGGATGGATGCCCGATCTCGGCATGCCGGACTTCTCCGGCGCCCTGCTGGAGGCCGCCGGCCGGAGCGGCGAGTGATTTCGGCGAGGAGGGTCGATACCGTTCGTTTTTGTCGTCGGGTTTTCGCGAAAATCCGCGATTTTCATTCGATTGCATCGATGGGATCATCATCCGGACGAATCATCCGGAGGAATGGCCATGAGTCTGCTGATCAACGGCGAGCTGCGCGAAGGCTGGCTGGAGGAGGAATCCGACGAAAACGGCGAGTTCGTGCGCCAGGATCAGCAGTACCGCAACTACGTCACCCCCGACGGCAGCCCCGGCCCGCTGGGCGAGGACGGCTACCCGGCCGAATCCGGCCGCTACCACCTGTACGTGTCGTATGCCTGCCCGTGGGCCCATCGCGCGCTGATCCTGCGCCGGCTCAAGGGGCTGGAGCCGCATATCGGGCTGTCGGTGGTGCACCACTACATGGGCGATGCCGGCTGGTCGTTCGATGACTGCGATGGCTGCACCGGGGACCGGGTGCACGGCTCGCGTTACATGCACGAGCTCTACACCCGTACCGATCCGAACTACACCGGCATCGTCACCGTGCCGGTGCTGTTCGATACCGAACGCGACCGCATCGCGAACAACGAGTCGCTGGATCTGGTGCGCATGTTCAACAGCGCCTTCGATCACATCACCGGCAACACCCTGGATTTCTATCCGGAGGACCTGCGCGAGGAGATCCATGCGGTCAACGACCGGGTCTACGAGAACGTGAACAATGGCGTCTATCGCTGTGGCTTCGCGACCACGCAGCAGGCCTACGATGCCGCCTTCGACCGCCTGTTCGAGACCCTGGACTGGCTGGAGCAGCGCCTGGCGCGTGAGCCCTTCCTGGTCGGTGACCGTCTCACCGAGGCCGACTGGCGACTGTTTACCACGCTGGTGCGTTTCGATCCGGTGTACTACAGCCACTTCAAGTGCAATCGCCAGCGGCTGACGGATTTCCCGAACCTGTCCGCCTATCTGCGCATGCTCTACCAGCGCCCGGGCGTGGCCGACACCGTGCGCATGGACCACATCAAGGCGCACTATTACGGTTCGCATCCGATGCTGAACCCGTCGGGGATCGTGCCGAAGGGACCGGTCATCGATCTCGACGCCGCGCACGGGCGCCCGTTGGGCGCCCTCCCCGGGACCCTGCGGAACCCGGGCGAATGAACCGGGTCGGTTGGTCATGTACAGGCACCCGCCTGCCGGGCGGCCCTGCCCCGCGGGTGGCGTGATGAAAGGAGTCCATTGGTGAAGGCAAGCGGGATCATCGGCGGCATCCTCGTCCTCGCCCTGGCGGCGGGCGGGGCGTGGTGGCTGCAGCAGCAGGACGATGCCGGGGCCGCGCGCGCGACCCTGCCGGCCTCCGGCGAGCGTGACGAACGCACGCCGGTGCGCGTCAGCGAGGTGGCGCCGCGCGAGTTCGAGACCGTGATCGAGGCGCTGGGCACGGTCGCCGCGCGCGAGTCGGTCACGGTGCGTGCGCCGGTGACCGCGCGGGTGGAATCACTGGAGTTCGAGGACGGCGACCGCGTCGAAGCGGGTGATGTCCTGGTGGAGCTGCGCGCGGAGGAGGAGCGCGCGCGCCGTGACGAGGCCCGCGTGAGGGTCGAGGAGGCCAGCCGCGAGCTGGCGCGGGTGCGCGACCGGGTGGAAGACGGCATCGTGACCCGCCAGGAGGTCGACCAGCAGGCCTCGCGCCTGGCCGAGGCCCGGGCCGCGCTGGCCGCGGCCACGGCGCAGGTGGAGGACCGCACCATCCGCGCGCCCTTCACCGGCACCCTGGGCCTGCGCGAGGTGAGCCCCGGGGCCATGGTCACGCCGGACACCGCGCTGGTGGAACTGGACGATATCCGCACGGTACGCCTGGACTTCCCGGTGCCGGAGCGCTTTGCCGGGGCCGTCGAACTGGGCATGCCGGTCACCGGGCACAGCGCGGTCGGCGATTTCGCGGCCGACGTGACCGCACTGAGCAACCGCATCGACGCGGCCACGCGCACCCTGAACGTGCGCGCGGTGGCCGACAACCCGGATGAACGCCTGCGTCCGGGCATGCTCGCCACGGTGCGCCTGGCGCTGGACCCGCAGCAGGCGCCGGCGGTGCCCGAGGGCGCGGTGGTGCAGACCGCCGACCAGCACTTCGTGTTCCGCCTGCAGGAGGATGAAACGGTCAGTCGCGACCGCATCCGCATCGGTCGCCGCGCGCCCGGATGGGTGGAGGTGCTGGACGGCGTCGAAACCGGCGACACGGTGGTCTCCGAGGGCGTTTCGCGGGTGCGTGACGGCATGACCGTGCGCGTGCTGGAGTCCGGAGACGACGGATGATCCTCTCGGATGTCGCCAATCGCCGGCCGGTCCTGGCGATCGTCTTCAACCTGCTGCTGGTGACCTTCGGCCTGATTGCCTGGGATCAGCTGCCGCTGCGCGAATACCCCGACGTCGACCCGCCGGTGGTCACGGTGGACACCAACTATCCCGGCGGCAGCGCGGAGATCATCGAGCGCGAGGTGACCCAGCGCCTGGAGGACCGCATCGCCGGCGTGGAGGGTATCCGCTACATGGAGTCCTCCAGCGACGACGGGCGCTCGCGCATCACCATCGAATTCGGTCTGGACCGCGACATCGACGCCGCCGCCAACGACGTGCGCGAGGCGGTCAGCCGGGCGCAGCGCAATCTGCCCGACGAGGTCGAACCGCCGCGCATCACCAAGGCGGATTCGGATTCCTCCCCCATACTCTGGCTCAACCTCTCCAGCGATCGCATGAACGCGCTGGAGCTGGCGGACTATGCCGACCGCAATCTGGTCGATCGACTGTCGGTGGTGGACGGCGTGGCTCTGGTGCGGCTGGGCGGGGCGCGCAGCTACGCGATGCGCATCTGGATCGACCGCGAGGCGCTGGCAGCGCGCGACCTGACCGTGCTCGAGATCCAGGACGCGCTGGAGCGCGAGAACGTGGAACTGCCGGCCGGGCGGCTGGATTCCGACGAGCGCGAGTTCCGTGTGCGCATCGACCGCAGCTACCGCACGCCCGGAGACTTCGAGAACCTGGTTCTGCGCCGCGGCGCGGACGGTCAGCTGGTACGCCTCGGCGACGTGGCGGCGGTCAACATCGGCGCGGACACCGAGCGCACCGAGTTCCGCGGCAACGGCGAGGACATGATCGGGCTGGGCATTATCCGCCAGTCCAACGCCAACGTGCTGGAGGTCGCCAGTGCGGTGAAGGCACTGGCCGCCGACCTGGAAGGCAGCCTGCCGGAGGGGACCTCGCTGGTCCCCACCTACGACGAATCGGTGTTCATCGAGGGGGCGTTGCAGGAGGTCTACGTGACCCTGGGCGTCGCGACCCTGGCGGTGGTCGCGGTGATCTACCTGTTCCTCGGCAGCTGGCGCGCCACGCTGATCCCGGCGGTGACCGTGCCGGTGGCCCTGACCGCGGCCTTCATCGGCATCAACCTGTTCGGCTTCTCGGTGAACCTGCTGACCCTGCTCGCGCTGGTGCTGGCGGTGGGCCTGGTGGTGGACGACGCCATCGTGATGCTGGAGAACATCCATCGGCGCATCGAGCGCGGCGAGCCCGGGCTGCTGGCCGCCTGGCGCGGGGCACGTCAGGTCGGTTTCGCGATCGTCGCCACCACCTCGGTGCTGGTGGCGGTGTTCGTGCCGCTGGCCTTCCTCGACGGCATGGTCGGGCGGCTGTTCGCCGAGTTCGCGATCGCGATGGCGATCGCCGTGGTGTTTTCCAGCATCGTGGCGCTGACCCTGGCGCCGGTGCTCTCCGGGCGCCTGATGCACAAGGGCGACGACGAGACCGGCGCGGCGCGCATGGTGGGCCGGGTATTTGGCGCTATCGAGGCCGGCTACGGGAAGCTGCTCTCCGGCGGGCTGCGCGTGTCCTGGCTGGTGGTCCCGCTGCTGGGCGGGGTGCTGGCCGGGGCCTGGTACCTGTTCGACAGCCTCCCCGAAGAATTCGCGCCGGAGGAAGATCGCGGCGCGTTCTTCGTGATGGTGGACGGGCCCGAGGGAGCGAGCTTCGACTACATGAGCCGGCAAATGGCCGAGGTGGAAGAGCGTCTGCAGCCGCTGATGAGCGAGGAAGGCGGGCCGATCCGGCGCGCGCTGGTGCGTACCCCGCGCGGGTTCGGCGGGGTGGAGACGGTCAACGACGGCTTCGTCATCGCGATCCTCGAGCACTGGGAGGACCGCGAACCTTCCGGGCGCGAGGTGATGAACTGGATCGAGGACAGCATCGGCGAGATGCCGGGCGTGCAGGCGCGCGCGGTGATGCGCCAGGGGCTCAGCACCGGTGCGCCCGGGCCACCCGTACAGTTCGTGATCTCCGGGCCCGACTTCGAGACCCTGGAAGAATGGGGCAACGCGGTGCTGGACGAGGTGCGTGACGTGGACGGCCTGCGCAACCTGCGTCTGGACTACGAGCCGACCCAGCCGCAGCTGAGCGTGTCGGTGGACCGCGACCGCGCCGGGGACCTGGGCATCTCCATGCGCGACATCGGCCGCACGCTGGACATCCTGCTGGGTGGCCGGGCGGTGACCCGCTGGCAGGACCGCGGTGAGGAATACGACGTGATTCTGGAGGGGTTGACCGATCAGCGGCGCACCACCGAGGCCATCGACAACATCCATCTGCGTGCCGAGTCCGGCGAGCTGGTGCCGCTGTCCAGCGTGGTGCGCTACGAGGAGCGTGCCGGGCCGGCGTCGCTGTCGCGCTACAACCGCGGCCGGGCAGTGACCCTGCAGGGCGGCGTGGGCGGCGAGCTGACGCTGGGCGAGGCGCTGGAGGTCCTGGATGCGGCGGCCGAACGGGTGCTGCCGGAGGAGGCCCGCATCGACTACAAGGGCCAGTCGCTGGATCTGCGCGAGGGCTCGGAGGCGATCCTGTTCGTGTTCGCGCTGGCGCTGCTGGTGGTGTTCCTGGTGCTCGCCGCGCAGTTCGAGAGTTTCGTGCACCCGTTCGTGATCATGCTGACCGTGCCCCTGGCGGTGGTGGGCGCCTTGCTGGGGCTCAGCCTGACCGGGCAGACGCTGAACATCTACAGCCAGATCGGGATCGTGATGCTGATCGGGCTGGCGGCGAAGAACGGCATCCTGATCGTGGAGTTCGCCAACCAGCTGCGCGATCGTGGCCGCGAGTTCCGCGATGCCGTGATCGAGGCCGGACGCCTGCGCTTGCGCCCCGTGCTGATGACCGCGCTGACCACCGTGGCCGGCTCCATCCCGCTGATCCTGGCCTCCGGCCCGGGCGAGGAGACCCGTTTCGTGATCGGGGTCGCGGTGTTCTCCGGCGTGCTGTTCGCCACCGTGTTCACCCTGTTCGTCATTCCGGCCACCTACTACCTGATCGCCCGCGGCACGACCTCCCCACTGGCCACCACACGGCGGCTGGAGTCACTGGATGAGGAGGTCCGGGACGTCGACGGCGAAACCCGCCGGTAGGAGGCCGGCCCCCCGGCCGATGGCGGCGACGGGTCGGCCCCGGCCGTCGGGGCACCGGATGGAGCCTGATCGGTAGGAGGCCAGCCCCCTGGCCGATGTCGGCGGTAAGCCAGCCCCGGTCGTCGGGGCATCGGATGGGCCTGCTCGGCGAGGGGGCTCGCCTCCTACAAGGGGGGGTGTCGATGGGTGCCCGTTGGGTAGGAGGCCGGCCCTCCGGCCGATGTCGGCGGTGGACCGGCCCCGGTCGTCGGGACACCGGATGGCCTGATCGGTGCGCTACCCGGAAGCGGGGCTATTGCAGCACTTCCTCCTGGAAGCCCTTGAAGCCGCCTTCCATGAAGTAGTAATCCTCGATCCCGTATTCTTCCAGGGTGTACTGGAACGCCTTGATTTCGTGTCCGGTGATGTCATACACGAGCAGCGGGGCGTCGGAGTCGCGGGCCTGTTCCAGGTAATCCTCCAGGGCTTCGGTGTCCCCCGCCGGGATGTTGGTCTCGGAATTGAGGAACAGGCCGACCTGGTCCTGTTCGAACGGGCGCCGGATGTCCAGCACCCGGGCATTGTCGCGCTGCGCGCGCTCGGAGAACTCCATCGGCGGCAACAGGCGCTCGCGGAATTCGTTGAAGTCGATCAGATCGGCCCGTTCGATCGGCGCCTCCCCGAACAGGGCGGTGTCCTCGGGGTAATGCTCGGCCCAGTCGAAGATGCCGTAATCCATGGCCATGGCGTCGTCGAAGCCGGCGGCCTTCATGCGTTCCACGGCCTGATAGCTCATGAAGCAGGTATGGCCCCGGCAATAGAAGGCGACCGGCTTGTCCGGGTCCTCTTCGTGGATCTCGAGCACCTTGTCGACGAAGTCCTCGTCGTCGATGCTCACGTGCCGTGCGCCGTCGATACGCAGGGTGTCGTATTCGTAGCGCGTGCGCACGTCGATGACGTGGACCTCGTCGCGGGCGTATTTCGCCGCCAGCTCCTCGAGATCCAGGGCGTCCACGTAGAAATAGATGGAGCGTCCCGGCGGTTCATACCCCTCGGCCTCGGGATCGAGTTCCATGTCACCGGGCTCTGCGGTGTCTCCGGTGCTGGCGGCAGCCTGACCGGAGAGTGCCAGCAGGCCGGCGGAGAACAGGGCGAGAGTAAGGCGAGAGGGCTTGAAAAACATGGCGAACTGCTCCATGAAAGGTCGACTGTTCCCACTCTAGACCCTTCAGCGTGTGGTTTCTACTCCGGGCCGTTTCCTTCGTGTGGCCGGAATGCCAGGACCGCGGAATTGATGCAGTAGCGCAGTCCCGTGGGCGGCGGACCGTCCGGAAAGACATGCCCCAGGTGCGAGTCGCAGGCGGCGCAGCGTACTTCGGTCCGCTCCATGCCCAGCGAGGCGTCGCGGTGTTCGGAAACGGCTTCGGTGGTGACCGGCGCGGTGTAGCTGGGCCACCCGCTGCCGGAATCGAATTTCGCCGTGCTGTCGAACAGCGTCGCGCCGCACACCGCGCAGTGATAACGCCCGGAGGCCTTGTGGTCATGGTATTCGCCGGTGAACGGCGGCTCGGTGCCCGCCTGGCGGGCGATGCGGTACTGCTCCGGGGTGAGGCGCCGGCGCAGTTCGTCTTCGTCGACAGGGGTGTCGGGATGCGGGCGGTTGCTCATGTCACTGCCTCTGCGGTAATTCGTGTTATCTTGCGAGTCGGGTCCACCAGCGAATGGCCACGGGCGAGGAAATCATATTGAGCTGTCCGGACTGTGAACGCATCAACGTCCTTCCGACCGGTGCGGGGACTCTCTACCTCGCGCCGGTGCTGGCGCATACCCGTGCCACTCTGCGCCAGCGGCTGATCGAGGAGCGCTTTCCCTGCAGCGAACCGGCTTCGGGGATCCTGGCGGTGGCGGTGGATCCGGAGCACGATCTGGGGGTGACCCTGTCGCGTCTCGACGAGGCCCTGAGCCATTCGGAGCAGAACGGGTGCCGCGCGACCTTCGTGCCCGAGGGCGAACGATTCGGCGTGGAGCACCTGCAGGACACGCGTCTGCTGTCCACGCTGATCGCCCGGCACAACGCGCGCGATCTGGCGGCCATCCTCGCCAGTGATGCCCTGGACTTTCATTTCCAGCCCATCGTGCACGCGGCCCGGCCGGATCAGGTGTTCGCCTGGGAGGCGCTGGTGCGGGCCAGCTCGCCGGCGGGGGAGTTGATCCCGCCGAACATCCTGTTCGATCAGGCACGGGCGGCGGAGATGATGTTCCACCTCGATCGCGCGGCGCGCATCAATGCGATCCGCCGTGCGACCGAGCGCGGCATCCGCGACCAGCTGTTCATCAACTTCAATCCCACCGCGATCTATGACCCGGCGTTCTGTCTCGAAACAACGGTGCGCGAGATCCGCGGCATCGCGCCCGATGTCCCCGCTCCCGCGGGCTTCGTGTTCGAAGTGATCGAGAGCGACCAGATCACCGACACCGAACACCTGCGGCGCATCATCGATCGCTATCGCAACGCCGGTTTCCGGGTCGCCCTGGACGATCTCGGTGCGGGCTATGCGTCGCTCAACCTGCTGTCGCAGCTGCGACCGGATTTCGTGAAGATCGACCGCGAACTGGTCCGCGGCATCGACGCCGACGAATATCAGCAGAAGATCCTCGGCAAGATCATCGAGCTGGCGCGCGAGCTGGACATTCGTATCGTGGCCGAGGGCATCGAGACCCCGGAGGAGTGGCGCTGGCTGAAGGACCGGGTCGACTACTGCCAGGGGTTCCTGTTCGCCCGCCCGGCGGCCGAACCGCCGGCGCCGGTACATCCCGATCCCGGGGCGCCGTAGGAGGCCGGCCCTCCGGCCGATGTCGGCGGGAGGTTGGCTCCGGCCGTCGGGGCACGGAACGGGCCTGATCGGCGAGAGGGCTCGCCGCCTACGGCGGGGCGGTTGGTGCATGGTCGGCAGGGGGTCGGCCTCCTGCGGATTGTGCAGGCGCCGATGTGCACATCGGACCGGGCTTCACTAAACTGAGGACCATGACGACTCTGCCGCATGATGCCCGCAATCCCACGCTGGAAGCGGCCGCCCAGCTGCTGCGCGACGCCGAGGTGCGCTATCAGGGGCGCACCGTCGGCACGGTGGCCAGCCTCGACAGCCGCGCCCCGGCGGAAAACTATGCCGACTGCTTCATCCGTGACTTCGTGCCCTCGGGGCTGGTCTATCTGCTGCACGACGAACCCGAGGTGGTGCGCGATTTCCTCGGCCTGATCCTGCGCATCCGCGATACCCAGGAGGAGATCGAGGGTCACCGTCGCCTGCCCCGGGTGATGCCGGCCAGCTTCCGCGTGGTGACCGACCCGAAGGGGCGCGAGACCCTGGCCGCCGATTTCGGTGACCGCGCGATCGGCCGCGTGGCTCCGGTAGACTCGATGATGTGGTGGGTGCTGCTGGCGCGGGCCTACCAGAACCGGACCGGTGACCACGAGTTCATCAAGTCGCCGGACGTGCAGCGCGGCATCCGGTTGATCCTCAGCATCTGCCTGCAGGACCGCTTCGAGGTCTTCCCGACCCTGCTGGTGCCGGACGGCAGTTTCATGATCGACCGGCGCATGGGGGTGTACGGGCATCCGCTGGAGATCCAGGCGCTGTTCTACGGCATGCTCAAGGCCGCGCTGGCGATGCTCGAGCCCTGCGATACGGACTCCGAGCAGCTGTGTGAACAGTCCGCGATCCGTGCCCGCCAGCTGGCCGACTATATCCGCCACTACTACTGGCTGGACCTGGAGCGGCTGAACGCCATCCATCGCTATCGCACCGAGCATTTCGGCCACGAATCCGAGAACGCGCTCAACATCTATCCCGAGAGCATCCCCGACTGGCTGGTGGACTGGATCCCCTCGGAGAGTGGTTATCTGGTCGGCAACCTGGGGCCGGGGCGCATGGATTTCCGTTTCTTCAGTTTCGGCAATCTGCTGGCGGTGCTGTTCGGGCTGGCGGACGAACACGAGTCACGCCTGATCATGCAGACCTTCGAGCAGCGGTTCGAGGACCTGATCGGTACCATGCCGGTCAAGATCTGCTACCCCGCGATGATGGGCGAGGAATGGCGCCTGCTCACCGGGTCCGACCCGAAGAATACCCCCTGGTCGTATCACAACGGCGGCAACTGGCCGGCGCTGCTGTGGGCCTTTACCGGGGCGGCGATGCGCGTCGGGCGGCCGGATCTCGCCCGCAGCGTGCATGCGGTGGCGGCCGAGCGGCTCCACCGGGATGACTGGCCGGAATACTATGACGGGCGCCATGGCCGCCTGATCGGGCGCCGGGCGAACTATCGCCAGACCTGGTCGGCGACCGCGGTGCTGCTGTCCCAGGCGATGATCGATAACCCCGAAACCCTGTCACTGTTCGACAGTCCGGAGCCGGAGACCCCATGAAAAAGACTCAGAGCAAGGCCCGTCAGGGCGAAGGCCTTTATCTTGTTCTGATCAGCGTGCATGGCCTCATCCGGGGCGAAAACCTGGAACTCGGACGCGACGCCGATACCGGCGGCCAGACCCTTTACGTGGTCGAGCTGGCGCGTGCCCTGGCGCGAAATCCGCAGGTCGGACGGGTGGACCTGCTGACCCGGCGCGTGGTCGACAGCCGGGTCGACGACGACTATGCCGAACCGGTGGAGGATCTGGACGATGGTGCCCATATCGTGCGCCTGGACAGCGGCCCGAAGCGCTACCTGCGCAAGGAAAAGCTCTGGCCGTATCTCGACTGCTTCGCCGACAACGCCCTGGCGCATATTCGCCGGGTGGGTCTGCGCCCGGACGTGGTCCACGGCCATTACGCCGATGCCGGGCAAGTCGCGGTGCGGCTGTCCAATCTGCTGGGCGTGCCCATGCTGCAGACCGGGCATTCCCTGGGGCGGGTCAAGCGGGAGCGCCTGCGCGAGGGCGGGCTGTCGGATGCCGACATCGAAGCGCGCTACAACATCTCCACCCGCATCCATGCCGAGGAAGAGGCGCTGGCGCACGCCCACCGGGTGATCGCCAGCACCCGTCAGGAGGTGGACGAGCAGTACGCCACCTACGACAACTACCAGCCCGAGCGCATGGAGGTGATCCCGCCGGGGACCGACCTCGAACGCTTCCACCCGCCGAAACGTGGTGAACGCAAACCGCCGATCTGGGCCGAGATCCGGCGTTTCCTGCAAAAGCCCGACCGGCCGCTGATCATGGCGCTGTCGCGCGCCGACGAGCGCAAGAATATCCGCAGTCTGGTGGATGCCTATGCCGGCAACGAATGGCTGCGCGAGAACGCCAACCTGCTGATCGTGGCCGGCAACCGCGACGACATCCGCGATCTGGAAAAGGGCGCGCGCGAGGTGCTCACGGATCTGCTGCTGCGCATCGACCGCCACGACCTGTATGGCAAGGTGGCCTACCCCAAGCACCACGGCTCGGACGATGTTCCCGATCTCTACCGCCTGGTGGCGGCCACCCGCGGGGTATTCGTGAATCCCGCCCTGACCGAGCCGTTCGGCCTGACTCTGATCGAGGCGGCGGCCAGCGGCGCCCCCATCGTCGCCACCAACGACGGCGGCCCCGACGAGATCGTCTCGCGCTGCCACAATGGCCTGCTGATCGACCCGCTGGATCCCGAGGGGATCGCCGACGCCATCCAGGCGATCCTCGCCGATCGCCCGCGCTGGCAGCGTTATTCGCGCGACGGGCTCAAGGGCGTGCGCAAGCACTATTCCTGGGACGGGCACGCGGAGAAATACGTGCGCCTGCTGCGCTCGCTGTCGCGCGAGGTGCGTCAGGTGCGGCACGAACAGCGCCAGGTCTCCGGTCGCCTGGCGAACGTGGACCGCGCGGTGATCACCGACATCGACAACACCCTGCTGGGCGACACGAAGGCGACCCGGGCGTTTGTCGCCTGGCTGCGGCGCAACCGCAAGCGGGTGGCCTTCGGCGTGGCTACCGGGCGCCGCATCGATTCCGCCGCCGCGGTGCTGGAGGAACACGGCGTGCCGATGCCGGACGTCTGGATCACCTCGGTGGGCAGCGAGATCCACTACGGGTCCGAACAGACCCCGGATCGTGGCTGGGCCCGGCATATCAGCCATCGCTGGGAACCCGATCGCCTGCGCGAGGAACTGGACGGCGAGCCCGGGCTGGTGCGCCAGCCGGACATCGACCAGCGCTCGCACAAGGTCAGCTATTTCGTCGAACCGCCCGGCAGCATCGACGTGGAGGCGATCGAGACCCGGCTGTACCGGGCCGATCTGCATGCCCACGTGATCTATTCCCACGAACGCTTCCTGGACCTGCTCCCGGTGCGGGCATCCAAGGGGCTGGCGGTGCGCTACTTCGCCGACAAGTGGGGCATCCCGCTGGAGCATGTACTGGTCGCCGGTGATTCGGGCAACGACGAGGACATGCTGCGCGGGCGCCTGCTGGGGGTGGTGGTGGGCAATCATCAGCCCGAGCTGCAGTCCCTGCGTGGCTTCAAGCGGATCTTTTTCGCCCGTGCCACGCATGCCCGCGGCATCCTCGAGGGGATCGAGCACTTCGATCTGCTCAACCGCTGCGACGTGCCCGGCAACGGCCAGACCTGCTGAAGTTACGGGACCGGCAGCAGCAGCGCGATGCCGGTGAGGACCGTCACCACCTCGAACGCCCGTTTGACCAGGCGGTTGCCGTAGCGGATCGCCAGCGTGGCGCCCAGATAACCGCCGATGAAGCTGCCGAGGAGCAGCGCCGGCAGCCAGTCCCACTGCACCGTGCCGAAGGTGCCCAGCATCAGGGCGCCGGCGCCATTCCACACCAGCCCCACCAGCACCATGGTGTAGCCGACGGCCTCGGTGTAGCTCATGCCGTACCAGCGCACCAGCCACAGCGTGACCATCAGCCCGGTGCCGGAGGCCAGCGAGCCGTTGAGTGCGCCGATCACGAACAGCCCGGCGGCACCGATCAGGGCGTGGTTGAGGCTGTCGGAGGTGACCCGGCGCTTCTGTCCCAGCTGCGGGCGCCGCCAGGAATACCACCCCAGGGCGACGGTCAGCAGGCCCAGGGCGATCTCCCCGGCGCGTGGCGGGATCTCCAGCACCAGCCAGGCCCCCAGCAGTACGCCCGGTACGCCGGCCCCCAAGATGACCCCTAGTCGAGCCGGGGAAAATGTGCTTTCCTTCACATGTCGCAGGCCGGCGCCCGCCCCCAGGGCCACCGTGGCGAACTTGTGAGTCGCCAGGGCCACCGGGTAGGGCAGGCCGAGGAAGATCAGGGCCGGGAGCTGCAAGAGCCCCGCGCCGCCGCCCGCCAGCGCGGAGAAGCCGTTGGCGATGAGGGCCACGAGCGCGAGCCCGAGATGCTCGAGGATGGACATGAGAGTAAGCGGACCAATGTACGGGAACGGGATGGCTGTCGGGGTGCTGCTCGGCGCGCTGGCCATGCTGCTGGCCATGTCGGTGGCACCGGCGGTGGCCGGCGACATCCATCGCTGGGTGGATGATGACGGCACGGTACGTTTTTCGGACAAGCCGAGGCCGGAATCCAGCGACCGCGAGCGGCAAGTGTACGACCGCCAGGGCTTCGTGCGCGAGGTGGTGCCGGCCCCGCCCACCGCCGAGGAACGCGAGGCCGCGGCCGAGGAACGCCGGCGCGCCGAGCAGGCGCAGGAGTCGGGTGAGGGTGCCGCCCGCGACCAGGCGGCCCGCAAGCGTCAGCTGGAGCGCGCCTACGATTCGCTTGCCGAGATCGAGTCCCTGCGTGAGCGGCGCATCGCCGCGCTGGAGAACAATATCCGCGTGAGCGAACGTCAGGCCCGGATTCTGGAGCGCGAACGCGACCGCATCGAACGCCAGCAGGCCCGCAATCCGGACAGCGCCGCGCTGCGGGCGCGCTACGCCGACGAGCTGGAGGACGTGCAGGGGCGGCTGGATCGCGAACGGGCCTACCAGGAACGCCAGCAGGCCCGTATCGACGAGATGAACGCGCAGTTCGACGCGGACGCCGAAGACTACCGCGAACTGGTCCTGGAAGAGGAGGACTGAGCGCGCCGCACCGTGCCGTGCCCGGGCGCGGAGCGGGTCAGCGGCTGATCAGGGTGCCCACGCCCTCGTCGGTCAGCAGCTCCAGCAGGACTGCGTGTTCCACCCGGCCGTCGACGATGTGGGTGGCGTTGACGCCGCTGCGCACCGCATCCAGGGCACAGCGGATCTTGGGGATCATGCCGCCATGGATGGTCCCGTCACGGATCATCTCGTCCACCTGCGGCGCGGCGAGCTTCGGCAGCAGCGTGCCGGTACCGTCCAGCACCCCGGGGGTGTTGGTCAGCAGGAACAGCTTCTCCGCATCCAGTACCACCGCGAGCTTTTCCGCCGCGGTATCGGCGTTGATGTTGTAGGCGCGCCCCTCGCGGTCGAAGCCGATGGGGGCGATCACCGGGATGAAGCTGCTGTGGTCGAGGGTATGCACGATGGCCGGATCGACGCCTTCCACCTGACCGACATGGCCCAGATCCACGTCGGGGTCCTCGCCGCGCAGCGGCGTGGCGCGGATCATCTGCCCGTCCTTGCCGGTCAGGCCCACCGCGCGACCGCCGTAGCGGTTGATCAGTGAAACGATCTCCTGGTTGACGATCCCGCCCAGGACCATCTGCACCACGTCCATGGTCTCGCGGTCGGTCACCCGCAGGCCGTCGACGAACTCCGATTTCTTGCCGAGGCGGTCCAGCAGATCACCGATCTGCGGGCCGCCGCCGTGGACCACCACCGGGTTCACGCCCACCTGCTTGAGCAGCACGATGTCGCGCGCGAAGCTCGCCTTCAGGTGGTCTTCGGTCATGGCGTTGCCGCCGTACTTGATGACGATGGTCTTGCCTGCGAAACGCTGGATGTAGGGCAGCGCCTCGATCAGGACATGGGCGACGGAATGGGCGGTGTCGGTGTCCATGGCTGGGGGTCCGGTTGACGTTCGGGGGCGGAGTTTATCACCCGGCGTTGCGGGCTGGTGTCGATCAGCGCTGGCCGGATGAACCGAAGCCGCCGGCGCCGCGCTCGCTTTGCTCGAAGTCATCGACCACGCGGAACCGCGGCTGCAGTACCGGCACGATGACCAGCTGCGCGATGCGGTCGCCGACGTCGATGGAGATCGGTGCATTACTGCGGTTCCAGGCGGAGACCATCAGCGGGCCCTGGTAGTCGGCGTCGATCAGTCCCACCAGGTTGCCCAGCACCAGGCCCTTCTTGTGGCCCAGGCCCGAGCGCGGGAGGATCATGCCGGCGTAGCCCGGGTCGGCGATGTGCACCGCCAGCCCGGTGGGCAGCAGCTCGGCTTCGCCCGGGGCCAGGTTCAGCGGTTCTTCCAGCATGGCGCGCAGATCCACGCCGGCGGAGCCCTCGGTGGCGGGTGCGGGCAGCGGGAAGTCCGTGCCCATGCGCGGATCAAGGACCTTCAGATCGATTTCCGGGGCGGGCATGCGTCAGTTTCCTTGGGTCGGAGAGGGGTTGGCCGGGTGCGTCTGCAGGCGCTCGGCGATCAGGGTGATCAGTTCGCGGGCCAGGCGGTCCTTGGGCTGGCGTGGCAGTTCGCGTTCGCCGTCGGGCCACAGGCACAGCAGGCTGTTGTCGCCGTGGCCGAAGCCCCGGCCGCCGTCCACGCGGTTGGCGGCGACCAGATCCAGGCCCTTGGCGACGAGCTTGTCGCGGGCGTATTCCCGCAGATTGCCGGTCTCGGCGGCGAATCCGACCAGCAGCGGCCGCGCTGCAAGTCCGTCGACCCGCCGGGCGACGTCGGCGAGGATGTCCGGGGTGCGTTCCAGTTCCAGCGTCAGGTCTTCGCGGGTCTTTTTCAGCTTCTGCGCGGCCGGGGTGGCGGGCCGGTAGTCGGCCACCGCGGCGGTGGCGATGAACACCTCCGTGCCCTCCAGCGCCTCCAGCACCGCCGCATGCATCTCCGCCGCCGTCTCCACCGCGTGGGCCTGTACGCCGGGCGGTACCGCCAGCTCGCAGGGACCGTGCACCAGGGTGACCCGGGCGCCGGCATCGTGCGCGGCGGCGGCCACGGCAAACCCCATGCGTCCGGAGCTGCGGTTGCCGAGGTAGCGTACCGGGTCCACCGGTTCGCGGGTCGGCCCGGCGGTGATCAGGACACGCCGGCCCTGCAGCGGGCCGGGGGTTGTATCCAGCAGGGCGGAAGTGATGGTCGCGGGTTCCGCCATGCGTCCGGCGCCCTGCTCGCCACAGGCCTGCTCGCCGCTGTCCGGCCCGACGAACCGCACGCCGCGCTCGCGCAGGGTGGCGTGGTTGGCACGCGTGGCCGGGTGTTCCCACATGCGGTGGTTCATCGCCGGGGCCAGGGTGACCGGGGCGGTGGTGGCCAGCAGCAGGGTGGTCAGCAGGTCGTCCGCCAGCCCCTGGGCCATGCGCGCCATCAGGTCGGCGCTGGCGGGGGCGACCACGACGTGGTCGGCCCAGCGCGCCAGGGCGATGTGGTCCATCCCCGACTCCGCTTCGGCGTCCAGCAGATGGGTGCGCACCGGCTCGCCGGACAGCGCCTGGAAGGTCAGCGGGGTGACGAAGGCCTGCGCCCCCGCCGTCATCACCACGCGCACCGCGCAGCCGCGGCGGCGCAGCTCGCGCACCAGCTCGCAGGCCTTGTACGCCGCGATGCCGCCGCTGACCCCCACCAGGATGCGTGGCACGCCGGAGTCCCCGTCGCTGCAGGTCGTTTCGTTCATTCGGTAGATTCTAACAGCGGGTCCGCCGTCGCGGCTTGCGCGCGCTGGCCGGGCGGGGCAGGATCGAACCGGATACGGACCACAGGGAGGTGGACATGGCCATCACGGACTGGCCGGCGGGCGAGCGCCCGCGCGAGAAACTGCTGGAACGCGGTGCCGCCGCGCTGTCGGATGCCGAACTGCTGGCGATCTTCCTGCGCACCGGCGTGACCGGCAAGAGCGCGGTGGATGTCGCGCGCGACCTGCTGTCCCGCTTCGGGGGGCTGCGCCCGCTGCTGCAGGCCGACGAGGCCGGGTTCTGCGCGGCACCGGGGCTGGGGCAGGCCAAGTACGCCCAGCTGCAGGCCGTGCTGGAGATGGGCCGTCGGCATCTGGAGGCGGATCTGGAGCGCGGCGAGGCGCTGACCTCGCCGAGTGCGACCCGCCGGTTCCTGAGCGCCCGCCTGCGCGACTACCCGTTTGAAGTCTTCGGCGCCCTGTTCCTCGACAACCGGCACCGGGTGCTGGCGTTCGAGGAGCTGTTCCGCGGCACCATCGACGGTGCCAGCGTGCACCCGCGCGAGGTGGTGCGGCGGGTACTGCACCACAACGCCGCCGCGGTCATCCTCGCCCACAACCATCCTTCCGGCGTGGCCGAGCCCTCGCGCTCGGATGCGCTGATCACCCGGCGGCTGAGCGAGGCCCTGTCGCTGATCGACGTGCGCCTGCTGGATCACCTGATCATCGGCGATACCGCCGTGTCGCTGGCCGAACGCGGCGAGCTGTGAGCGGGCCCGAGAAGATGTGTATGTATCGATCGTCATCGAGTGGTGTATTATCGGTGCATCGACGAACGCGGCCGGTCCGGCCGGAGTCGCGGGAGAGGAGCCATGCGGACAACGATCAACATCGACGACGAGTTGCTGGAAGAAGCGCGTCGCATGACGGGGGTGACCGAGAAGACGGTCCTCGTCCGGGAAGGCCTGCGGGCGCTGGTGGAACGCGAGAGCGCCCGTCGCCTCGCGCAACTGGGCGGCAGCGAGCCCGACCTGGAGGCGGTTCCCCGCCGGCGTCCGATGGCGGAATGATCCTCGTCGATACTTCGGTATGGATCGATCATCTGCGCGAGGGGGAGCCGGAACTGGAGGTTCTGCTCCATGAATCGCGGGTGCTGGTGCATGCCTTCGTGATCGGCGAGCTCGCGTGCGGAAATCTGCGCAACCGGAGCGAGATCCTGCGGCTGCTGGGGGATCTTCCGCACGCGACCCGGGCAACGGACGAGGAGGTGCTCGCGTGCATCGAGGCCCGCGAATTGATGGGTCGCGGTATCGGGTATGCCGATGCCCATCTGCTTGCTTCCGGTTTGCTGACGCCGGGCACGCGTCTGTGGACCCGGGATCGACGGCTGCATCGGGCGGCCGCCGACCTGGGGATTGCCCGCGGCGCCTGACGAGGCTCAACCTTCGGGGCTGGCGTGGAGGGCGCGCTCGAGTGCGTTCAGCAGGGCGTCGACCTGGGCTTCCCTGTGAGCGGCGGACAGGGTGATGCGCAGGCGGGCCTGGCCCTCGGGGACCGTGGGCGGGCGAATGGCGGGAACCAGGAAGCCGGCCTGCTGCAGGCGCTCGGCGATGGCCGTGGCGCGCGCCGCATCGCCCAGGATCACCGGCTGGATGGGCGTGTCCGGTGGCGGGTGAGGCAGGCCCAGGGTATCCAGCCCGGCGCCCAGACGCCGGATCAGGGCGCCCAGATGATCGCGGCGGTCGCCGGCGGCCTCGGCGATGCGAACGGACGCCAGGGTGGCGGCGGCCAGCGCGGCGGGCATCGCCGTGGTGTAGATATACGGGCGTGCGGTCTGGATCAGGGTCTCGATCAGCGCCTCGCTGCCGGCGACGAAGGCCCCGGCGGTGCCGAAGCCCTTGCCCAGGGTGCCCATCAGGATCGGTACGTCGCCGGCATCCAGGCCGAAATGCTGGCAGCTGCCGCCCCCGGTCTCGCCGAGCACGGTGAAGCCGTGGGCGTCGTCCACCATCAGCCAGGCGTCGAACTCGCGGGCCAGCGCGGCCAGCTGCGGCAGCGGCGCGATGTCGCCGTCCATGGAGAAGACCCCGTCGGTGACGATCAGCCGGTGGCCGTTGGCAGGCGCGCGCTCCAGACGCTGGCGCAGATGTTCGGGGTCGGCGTGGCGGTAGCGCTGGCTGCGCGCGCCGGACAGGCGCACGGCGTCGATCAGCGAGGCGTGGTTCCAGCGGTCCTCGAACACCGTGTCGTGGCGCCCGACCAGCGTCTGCACCAGCGCGAGGTTGGCCATGTAGCCGGTGGAGAAGACCAGTGCCCGCTCGCGCCCGGTGAAACGCGCCAGCGCCTGTTCCAGCTCGGCATGGGCCCGCGTGTGGCCGTTGATCAGGTGGGCGGCCCCGGCGCCGGTGGCGTATGCGTCCAGGGCCTCGCGGGCGGCCGCGCTGACCGCCGGATCGGCGGCCAGGCCCAGGTAGTCGTTGGAGCAGAAGGCGACGACGCGGCGGCCGTCGATGATCTGCTCCGGCTGCTGCGGCCCCTCCAGCGTGCGCAGGCGCCGCCACAGTCCGGCCTCGCGGACGGTCTCGAGGCGCTGCTGGAGGAAGCGGTGCAGGGAGTCGCTCATGCCCGGCCGGGGATGCTGGCAGGCGGGAGGCGTCCGCCCCGGGGTGCCGGGCGGACGCCTGGCCTCATGCGCTGCGCGCGGCGGGTTCGGCGGCGTCCTCGCCAGTATGACCGTCGGCGGTCTCCGGCTGCAGGCCGAGGCGCTCGAACAGGGCGAGGTCGTGGTTCTCGCCGGGGTTCGGGGTGGTCAGCAGGGTGTCGCCGTAGAACAGCGAGTTGGCCCCGGCGAGGAAGCACAGGGCCTGCATCTCGTCGGACATCTCGGTGCGCCCGGCGGACAGCCGCACGTAGGAGGCGGGCATCACGATGCGGGCGACCGCGATGGTGCGCACGAACTCCAGCGGATCAATGTTCTCCACGTCCTGCAGCGGGGTGCCCTCGACCTGGATCAGCTGATTGATCGGTACCGATTCCGGGTGCTTCGGCAGGTTGGCCATCTGCTGCAGCATGCGCGCGCGGTCACGGCGCGACTCGCCCATGCCGAGGATGCCGCCGCAGCAGACGTTCATGCCGGCCTCGCGCACGTGCTCCAGGGTCTCCAGCCGATCCTGATAGGTGCGGGTGGAGATGATGTGGCCGTAGAACTCCGGCGAGGTGTCGAGGTTGTGGTTGTAGTAGTCCAGCCCCGCCTCGGACAGGCGACGGGCCTGCTCGGCCTTCAGCATGCCGAGGGTCATGCAGGTCTCCAGCCCCTCGTCCTTGACCGCGCGCACCATCTCGATCACGCGTTCCAGGTTCTTGTCGGTGGGGTTGCGCCAGGCGGCCCCCATGCAGAAGCGGGTCGCGCCCTGGGCGCGGGCGTTACGCGCCGCCTCGACGACCTCCTCCACCGGCAGCAGGCGTTCGCGTTCCAGTTCGACCTCGTGGTGGGCGCTCTGCGGGCAGTAGGCGCAGTCCTCGGGGCAGGCCCCGGTCTTGATCGACAGCAGCGTGCTGACCTGCACCGCATTGGGGTCGAAATGTTCCCGATGGGCGGTCTGTGCGCGGAAGATCAGGTCGTTCAGCGGCAGATCCAGCAGGGTTTCGACTTCCTCGGTGGTCCAGTCGTGGCGCAGCTCGCTCATAGGTGGTGCTCCTGGTCGGCCTCGGCCGGGACTTCGATGTCCGACCATGGCTCGCGATAGATGGTGTAGAGGGCATACAGCGACCACGGCAGCAGGATCACCGCGGCCACGGCCCAGTACGCGCGATAGTAGTCGATGTCGGGCGGGAAGAAGGTTGCCACTACGATCAGCGCGCCCATCAGGGCGTACAGCCGGTAGGCGGCCCACTGGGTGTGGTGCCCCACGCGCGGGTCGGGGTGATGCTTGTTCAGGGCATAGACGACCATGGAGCCCCCGAACCAGAGGATCAGCGGGACGATCCCCACGATCGCCGCGATGATGAAGCCCACGCCGACCCCGTCGCCGCCGACGAGGAACAGGGGGATACCGGCCACGCTGATGACGATGACGTTCCCGATGTCGAACAGCGATGCCGCCCGCCGCGATCGGCGTCCGGAGATGGTCTTCGTTTCCATGAGCTATCCTGCCGGTAAAAGGTCGGAGTTTAGCATCATGGCACGCGGCCCTTCATGGATGACGGGGAAAGCGGGAATGCGGGTACGGCGCTGGCTGGAGGGGCCGTTTCCGTCGGCCTGCGGGCTTTGCGGGGCCGGCGTTGGTCCGGGCGATGCCCTGTGCGCGGGCTGTCTGGCGGAACTGGAACGGGTGGTGGCCCCCTGTCCGCGCTGTGGCGAGCCGGACACCGTGGCGGGTCCGTGTCCCCGGTGTCGGGATCGCGACCCGCGGCTGGCGGCACTGCATGCCCCGTGGCGCTATACCTGGCCGCTGGATCGCCTGATTCTCGCGCGCAAGCATGCCGATGACGCGACCGCGGCACGCGTGCTCCGGGAGCTGGCCCGGCGCGCGGCCGACGAGCTGGCGGATGCACAACATGGCACGGACCCGGGGCCGGATTGTGTGGTCCCGGTGCCGCTGCATCCCGAGCGTTACCGCGAGCGTGGCTTCAATCAGGCCCTGGAACTGGCGCGCGAAGTGGCGCGGGTGCTGGAGGCGCCGCTGGCGTCGCGGCTGGTGGTCCGGGTGCGTGCCACCGAGTCGCAGCAGGGGCTGGGGCGGCGCGAACGCCGTCGCAACGTGGCACGCGCCTTTGCCCTGAGACCCGGCGCGGAGCTGCCGCCGGCGGCCCGTGTGCTGCTGGTGGATGACGTGGCGACCACCGGAGCCACGCTGGATGCGCTGGCGGAGGCCCTGTATGCGGCGGGGGCGGCGCGGGTGGAGGCGCTGACGCTCGCGCGGGCCTGAGGTGCGTCGTTCGCGGGGCGCGATTTGCGGCTCAGGCGGCCGCTCGCCACAGGTGGTCGCCGATCATCGCCAGCATCACCACCGCGCCGAGATAATGATTGTTCCTGAACGCCCGCAGGCAGTCGACCGGCTGGCGATCGGCGATCAGGAACTGCTGGTAGAACATCAGCGCGGCGACCACCGCCAGCCCGGCCATGTAGACCCCGCCGAACTCCAGATTGCGTCCCAGCAGGGACAGGCCGATCCAGACCATCACCTGGAGCGCCCCGGTGATGGCGCGGTCCAGCTCGCCGAAGGCGATGGCGGTGGATTTCACCCCGATCTTCAGGTCGTCCTCGCGGTCGACCATGCCGTAGAAGGTGTCGTAGACCGTGGTCCATGCGAGGGTGATCACGAACAGCAGCCAGGCCTCCGGCGGCGGCAGTTCGTTGTTGACCGCGGTAAAGGCCATGGGCACCGCCCAGGCGAACGCCGCGCCCAGATGCACCTGCGGGAAATGGTGGAAACGCTTGGAGAACGGATAGGTGCCCGCGAGCAGCACCGCCACCACCGAGAACGCGATGGTCAGCGGGTTGGTGAACAGCACCAGCACGAAGGCCGCCAGGCACAGCGCCGCGAACACCGCCAGGGCCTCGCGCGGGGTGATGCTGCCGATCGCCAGCGGGCGGTCGCGGGTGCGCGTGACATGGGCGTCGAAATGGCGGTCGGCATAGTCGTTGATCGCGCAGCCGGCCGAGCGCATCAGGGTGACCCCGGCGACGAAGATGAACAGCAGATGCCAGGGTGGCAGGCCGTCGGCGGCGATCCACAACGCCCACAGCGTCGGCCACAGCAGCAGGTAGATGCCCACCGGCCGGTCCAGCCGGGTCAGGCGGGCGTACTCGTACAGGCGCTCGCGCGGGGTCATGGCCGGGGCGGGTCAGTCGGCGGCTTCGTGGCGCAGGGTCGCCAGTACCGGTCCGGTTTCGGGGTGCACCCCGCGCCAGATTGCGAAGGCCTCGGCGGCCTGTTCCACCAGCATGCCCAGACCGTCGCTGCTGAGTGCGCAGCCGTTCGCCTCGGCCCAGTCGAGAAAGCGCAGCGCGGCCGGGCCGTAGACCAGGTCGTAGGCCGTGGTCCGCGGACCGACCAGCCCCGCGGGCAGCTCCAGCGCATCCTCGGACAGCCCGGCGGCGGTGGCGTTGAGGATCAGATCGAACGGGCCGTCCGGCAGGGCGTCCAGGGCGCAGGCCTCCAGGCGGGTGTCGCCGGCGAGATCGGCGAAGTCGTGGGCGAGGCCCTCGGCCCGGGCCGGGGTGCGGTTGGCGATCATCAGCTTGGAGGGTCGGCGTTCCAGCAGCGGCTGCAGGATGCCGCGGGTGGCGCCGCCGGCCCCCAGGATCAGGATGCTTCGACCGGTCAGTTCGCAGCCGAGGCGGTCTTCCAGATCGCGCAGCAGGCCGACGCCGTCGGTGTTGTCGCCATGGATGCGGCCGTCGTCGCCGGTCCACAGGGTGTTGGCGGCCCCGGCGCGGCGGGCGCGGTCGGAGAGGACGGCCGCGAGCTGGCAGGCGTCTTCCTTGAACGGGACGGTCACGTTGACGCCGCGCAGCTCCCCGGCCAGCCAGCCGCCAACCTCTTCGGCGAACTGCCCCGGGGTGCCGCGGCGTGCCTCGTAGGTCATCGCCTGCCCGGTCTGTTCGGCGAACAGGGTGTGGATGCGCGGCGACAGGGAATGATGGATCGGGTTGCCCACCACCGCGTAGCGATCGGGACGGCTCATGACGCGGCGTCCTCCGCCAGCCATTCGGCCGCCGCGCGGGCGTAGTAGGTGAGGATGCCGTCGGCCCCGGCGCGCTTCATGCCGGTCAGGGCCTCCAGCACGCAGGCGCGTTCGTCCAGCCAGCCGCGTTCGGCGGCGGCCTTGAGCATCGCGTATTCCCCGGACACGTGGTAGACGAAGGTCGGGCGCTGAAAGCGCTCGCGGATGCGGTGGACCACGTCGAGATACGGCATGCCCGGCTTGATCATCACCATATCGGCACCCTCCGCCAGATCGGCGGCCACCTCGTGGATCGCCTCCTCGCCGTTGGCCGGATCCATCTGGTAGGTCTCCTTGCTGCCGCGGCCGAGGTTGCCGGCCGAGCCCACCGCGTCGCGGAACGGGCCGTAGAAGGCCGAGGCGTACTTGGCCGAGTAGGCGAGGATGCGCGTGTGGACCTGGCCGTCGTCTTCCAGCGCGCTGCGGATGGCGCCGATGCGGCCGTCCATCATGTCCGAGGGCGCGACCACGTCGGCGCCGGCCGCGGCATGCGAACGCGCCTGGCGCACCAGGGCCTCCACGGTGATGTCGTTCACCACATAGCCGTCGTCATCGATGATGCCGTCCTGGCCGTGGGTGGTGAACGGGTCCAGGGCCACGTCGGTGATCACGCCCAGATCCGGAAGCTCGGCCTTCAGCGCGCGAACCGCGCGCTGGGCGAGGCCCTCCGGGTTCCATGCCTCGGCGGCGTCCAGGCTCTTCTTCTGCACCGGGACCACCGGGAACAGGGCCAGGGCCGGGATGCCCAGGCGGTGGCCGGCGGCAGCGTCGACCAGCAGCTGGTCAATGGAGACCCGCTCCACGCCGGGCATCGAGGGCACCGGTTCGCGGACCCCTTCGCCTTCGGTCACGAACACCGGCAGGATCAGGTCGTCGGCGCTCAGGCGATGCTCGCGCATCAGCCGCCGGGAGAAGGCATCCCGGCGCATGCGGCGCGGACGGCTGGCGGGATAGGGGGCGATGGGGGCGGTCATATGTGCGCGTCCTCGATCGGGGTTGCTCACTCGGCCTCGGTCAGCCAGTCGCGGGGCACCAGGTAGCGCTCGTAGAGTTCGGCCTCCGGGGTGCCGGCTTCCGGCCGGTAGTTGTATTCCCAGCGCACCAGCGGGGGCAGCGACATCAGGATGGACTCGGTGCGCCCGCCGGACTGCAGTCCGAACAGGGTACCCCGGTCGTAGACCAGATTGAACTCCACGTAGCGCCCGCGGCGGTAGAGCTGGAACTGGCGTTCGCGCTCGCCCCAGTCAATGTCGCGGCGGCGGCGCACGATGGGGGCATAGGCCTCGAGGTAGGCGTCGCCCACGCTCTTCATGTAGCCGAAGGCGTGCTCGAAGCCGCCTTCGTTGAAGTCGTCGAAGAACAGCCCGCCGATGCCGCGCGGTTCCCCGCGGTGCTTGAGGAAGAAGTAGTCGTCGCACCACTTCTTGTGCTCGGGGTAGAGGTGCTCGCCGAACGGCCGGCAGGCGGCCTCGGCGGTGCGATGCCAGTGGAAGCAGTCCTCGTCGAAGCCGTAGTAGGGCGTCAGGTCGAAGCCGCCACCGAACCACCACACCGGATCCTCGCCCGGTTTTTCTGCGACGAAGATCCGCACGTTGGCGTGCGAGGTGGGCACATAGGGATTGTGCGGGTGGATCACCAGCGAGACCCCGGCGGCCTGGAACGAGCGCCCGGCGAGTTCCGGGCGGTGGGCGGTGGCCGAGGCCGGCAGGGTGTCGCCCATCACGTGCGAGAAGTTGACCCCGGCCTGTTCGAAGGTCGCGCCGCCGGACAGTACCCGAGTGCGCCCGCCACCGCCGGCCGGGCGGTCCCAGGCGTCCTCGTGGAAACCGGCCTCGCCGTCGAGTTCCTCGATGCCGGCACAGATGCGGTCCTGCAGCCCCCGCAGGTATTCGGTTACGCGATCGATGGAGACGTCGTCTTCGCGGGCCATGTGGGCTCCTCTCAATGATCCGTTTCGGGTTCGGTGTCGCCGCCGCGCAGCCAGGTGCCGGTGCGGGCATCGCGGATGGCGGTGGGCCCGGCCAGGTCGCCACATTCGGCCTGGAGGATGGCATCCACCCCGTCGCCGAAGCGGCGTTCCACGCAGGCGGCATCGGTGCACGGCGGCTCGCCGGCGGGATTGGCGCTGGTGGAGACCAGGGCGCTCTCCACGGCCGCACACAGCTCTCGGGCCGGGGGATGCGCGGTGACGCGTACCGCCAGGGTGTCGTGCTCGCCGCGCAGCAGGGCCGGGCAATCCGGGGTGGCCGGCCACAGCCAGGTGACCGGCCCCGGCCAGCTGGCCTCCACCCGGGCACGCGCATCGGCTTCCAGGGGGGCCAGCCATCCGCCAAGACGCTCCAGGCGGTCGCTGATCAGGATCAGGCCCTTGGCGTCGGGACGGCCTTTCAGGGCCAGGATGCGGCGTACGGCGGCCGGGTCGTCCGGGCGACAGCCCAGACCGAACACCCCTTCGGTGGGGTAGGCCACCACGCCGCCGGCGCGCAGGATGCGCGCCACGGCTTCCACGGAGTTCGTGCGGGTCCCGGGGGCCGGGGTGTCAGCCGGAGTCACGGCCGCTGGCGGTTACGGTATCGCTGGTCGCCGGGGTTTCCCCGGATCCGGTGTCGCCCCCGGATTTGCCCCCCGATTGGCCATCGGACGAGTTGCCACCGGATTTTTTCGTGGCGGCCTTGCCGGAGGACTTGCTGCCCGTCGAGCTCGTTTTCGACTTGCTCGATGTTGTACTCGCGGACTTCGTGCCCGTGGCCTTTGTGCCCGAACCTTTGGCCGTCGATGCCTTCGAACCCGCAGATTTGGAACTCGACGATTTCGACCCCGTGGATTTCGACCCCGTGGCCTTTGCCTTCGACCCGGTCGACTTCGACGCGCTCGAGGCGGTCTTCTTCGCGCCACCCGACTTGCCGGCCGCGGCCTTGCCGCCCTTGCGACCGCGCCCCTTGCGTTCGGGGGCGTTGGCGATCAGTTCCTGGCACTGCTCCAGGGTCAGGGATTTGGGATCGGTCTCCTTGGGCACCTTGGCGTTCTTGTTGCCGTCGGTGACATAGGGGCCGTAGCGACCGTTCAGCACCTGGATGCCTTCGTCGTCGAAGCTCTTGATGAAGCGTTCGGCGTCCTTTTTCTTCTTCTCCGCCACCAGTTCCAGGGCGCGCGGCAGCTCGATGGTCCAGACGTCGTCGTCCGGGCCCAGGGAGACGTACCTGGAACCGTACTTCACGTATGGTCCGAAGCGCCCGATGTTCACCATCACCGGTTCGCCCTCGGGGGTCTCGCCCAGCTCGCGCGGCAGCTTGAACAGCTCCAGCGCCTCTTCGAGGGTGATCTTGTCCATCTTCTGCCCGGGCAGCAGCCCGGCGAAGCGCGGCTTCTCCTCGTCGTCCTTGGTGCCGATCTGCACGATCGGCCCGAAACGGCCCAGGCGCACGCTGACCGGCCGCCCGCTCTTGGGGTCGGTGCCCAGCTCGCGCGACTGTACCGCCTCGGCGCGGGTGACGTTCTCTTCCTTCTCCTTGACCCGGTCGCGGAAGTCGTACCAGAAGTCCTCCAGCACCGGGACCCAGTCCTTTTCCCCGCGCGAGATCGCGTCCAGCTCGTCTTCCAGATTCGCGGTGAAGTCGTAGTCGACGTAGCGATCGAAATGCCGGGTCAGGAAGCTGTTCACGATCCGGCCGGTATCGGTCGGGATGAAGCGCTTGCCGTCCATCTCCACGTATTCGCGCGACTGCAGGGTCGAGATGATGCTGGCATAGGTCGACGGGCGGCCGATGCCGTATTCCTCGAGGGTCTTCACCAGGCTGGCCTCGGTGTAGCGCGGCGGTGGCTCGGTGAAGTGCTGATCGGCGGTGACCTCGTGCAGCGCGACGGTGTCGCCCTCGGCCATCTCCGGCAGGCGCTTGTCCTCGTCGTCGTCCGCGCTGTCGTCGCGGCCTTCCTGGTAGACCGCGATAAACCCGGCGTGGCGCAGAGTGGAACCGGTGGCGCGGAAGCGGTGTTCGTTGTCGCCCGGGACCAGATCGGCGGCCACGGTATCGAAGGTCGCGTGGATCATCTGGCAGGCGACGGTGCGCTTCCAGATCAGGTCGTACAGCCGGGCCTGGTCACTGGTCAGACGGTTGCGGATCTCGTCCGGGATGCGTCGCACCGAGGTCGGGCGGATCGCCTCGTGGGCCTCCTGTGCGTTCTTCGACTTGGTCTTGTACTGGCGCGGGCTGTCCGGGAGGTTGTCGGGCCCGTAGCGCTCTTCGATCAGGCCGCGGGCCTCGCCGATCGCCTCGCCGGCCAGCGCGACCGAGTCGGTTCGCATGTAGGTGATCAGGCCTTCCGCGCCGGAGCCCAGGTCGATGCCCTCGTACAGTTGCTGGGCGGTACGCATGGTGCGGCTGGCATTGAAGCCCAGCTTGCGCGACGCCTCCTGCTGCAGGGTCGAGGTGGTGAACGGCGCGGCCGGGTTGCGACGGCGCTGTTTCTTTTCGACCTTCGCCACGCGCAGTTCGCCGCCTGCGGCCTCGTTCAGGCGGCGTTGTGCATCGTGGGCGAGCTCGGCGCTGTTGAGGTCGAACTGGTTGAGCTTGTTGCCGTCCAGGTGGGTCAGCCGCGCGGTGAACGGCTGGCCATCGCGTTCGGCCTTCGCGTCGAGCGTCCAGTATTCCTGCGGGACGAACGCCTCGATCTCGTCCTCGCGCTCGCAGATCATGCGCAGCGCCGGGCTCTGCACGCGCCCGGCGGACAGTCCGCGCTTGATCTTGCGCCACAGCAGCGGCGAGAGGTTGAAGCCGACCAGGTAGTCCAGCGCGCGGCGCGCCTGCTGGGCGTCGATCAGCGGCTGGGCGAGTTCACGCGGCTGTTCGATCGCCTCCTGGATGGCCTTCTTCGTGATCTCGTGGAACACCACGCGGTAGACGTTGCGGCCTTCCAGCAGGCCGCGTTCGCGCAGGACCTCGTAGAGATGCCAGGAGATCGCCTCGCCTTCGCGGTCGGGGTCGGTCGCGAGGATCAGGTCGTCGGACTTCTTCAGGGCCTTCGCGATCGCGTCGATCTGCTTTTCGCTGCGCTCGATCACGTCGTAGCGCATGCGGAACCCGTCCTCCGGGTCCACTGCCCCCTCCTTGGGCACCAGATCGCGCACATGGCCGTAGGAGGCCATGACCTGATACTCGGGGCCGAGGTACTTCTCGATGGTCTTCCCCTTGGCGGGGGACTCAACAATGACGAGGTGCTTGCTCATGGGGACTCGGGACCGTCTCGGTGGCGGCGGGTTCCGTGGGAGGCGGTGACGCCGGGGTCAGTGCAGATAATCCATCTCGGTGGGGCCGATATGGTCGCGCATGACCTCGTCGAGCCGGGAGTAGGCGACGGCGTCGTCCGGCTGGTTGAACAGCACCATCAGTACCACCCAGCGCAGCTGGTCGAGGTCGATCTCCTCGGCGTCCAGTTCCATGACGCGGTCCATCACCAGTTCGCGGGTGCCGGCACTGAGCAGACCGTTCTGCTCCAGATTGAGGAGGAAGCCGCGGCTTTCCATGTTCAGGCGCTGGCGTTCTTCGGGGGCGAACACGCGGCAGGCCGCGCTGTCACCGCCGCGGCTGGCCAGCGGGGCCTCGCTCATCAGCCGGTCCAGCCAGCCCAGGGCGCGCTCGATCTCGCCGGACGCAAAACCGGCTTCGACCAGCTGCCGCTGCAGCTCGCCGCGATCGGGTTCGGCCTCGGATTCTTCGTCGAGGGTGTGCTCGAACAGATACATGAGCACGTCCAGCACGCTTTCGTTCATGATTCGGGGGATCCTGCGTCGAGGCGCTGATAGCGCCCGTGATCGAGGGCGGCCACGCGGCCATTGAGTTCCAGTAAAACGAGAATGGATGAAAGCGTGTCGATGGTCAATTGAGTCCGGCTGCGCAGGGTTTCCATGTCCACCGGGTCGAAACCCATCGCCTGCAGGACCTTTTCGTGCTCCGGATCCACCGGCTCGGCGGGCGCCGGCCCCGGGGCTTGCGGGGCGGGCGGAACGCCCAGCCAGTCGGCCAGGTCGTCGAGGATCTCGCCGGCGGTCTCGACCAGCTGTGCGCCTTCACGGATCAGGCGGTGGCAGCCCCGGCTGACCGGGCTGAACACCGAGCCCGGGACGGCGTAGACCTGCCGGCCCTGTTCTCCGGCGAGTCGCGCGGTAATCAGCGAGCCGCTGTTGTCGCCCGCTTCCACCACCAGGGTGGCCAGTGCCAGGCCACTGATCACGCGGTTGCGCTGCGGGAAGTGTCCGGCCTGGGCCTGGGTGCCGGTCGGCCACAGCGACACGATCAGGCCGTGATCGGCGATGCGGTGCCCCAGCCGCCGGTGCGCGGCCGGATAGATGCGGTCGGGGCCCGTTGCGACCACGGCAGTGGTGCGCCCCTGCGGGGCGTCCAGTGCGCCCTGATGGGCGGCGCCGTCGATCCCGCGCGCCAGACCCGAGGTAATGGTGACCCCGGCGCTCGCCAGCTCGCGAGCGAACTCGTGGGCCAGCTTGAGTCCCTGCGGAGTCGCGTCGCGGCTGCCGATGATGGCCACCTGCGGTGCGGTCAGCAGGGCCGGGTCGCCGTTGAGGAACAGCACCGGCGGGGGGTCGGGCAGTTGCGTCAGCAGCGGCGGATAGTCGGGGTCGTCGCGACACAGGATGCGGTGACGCTGGTCCGCGCGTTCCCAGGCCAGGTCGGCCGCCACGCCGGGGTGTTCATCGTCGGGGTTTTCCGGCGGGGCCACGCCGACATCGGCGGTTTTCCACTGGTGGGCGGACGCGGTCAGCGCGGCCTGCGGCGAGCCGAAGGCCTCCAGCAGGCGCTGGATGCGCCGCGGCCCCAGTCCGGGGGTATGCAAAAGACGCAGCCACGGCCCGGGGTCGACCCCGGCCGTGGCTGCGTCGTTGCGGGACTCGCGTTCCATCGCGGAATCCGCCCGGGAGGTCATGGCTTACGGGTGGCGGACGGTGTACCCCTCGCGCAGCGTGCGCTCGGATTCGGTCACCAGCACGTAGGAGACCTTCTCGAAGGTCTTGAAGACCATCACCTCGCCGACCCGTTCTTCGGGCAGGTCCACGGACTCGTTGGTCCCGGCGATCGGGTCGCGCACCGTGCGGCCGGCGGTGTAGGCGGCGAACACCTGACCGTTCTCGACCCCTTCCCGCGCGCCACGGTTGATGACCGCGGCCTGGTAGCGCCCGATCTGACTGATCGCATCGAACAGCTTGATGACCTGACCGTCGATGTCTTCCGGCGGACGGCCGATCTCGAACAGCATGTCCTGTTCTTCCGCGAACGGAACCAGGCGGTCGCCGCGGATGGTCTCGCGTTCGCCACGGCGGATGTTCGCACGCGCCACGTGCCCGGGTTCGACGATCTCGGCTTCACCCACCGGGATGGTGGCGACGCCCAGTTCCTCGCCGGTGTCCGGATCCAGCAGCATCTCGTCGCGCCGGACGATGTGGTAGATCTCGTATTCTTCCGTGTCCTCGGCATTGCGGACATAGACCCGGTCGCCCGGGCCGTAGATCACGCGATCGTCGTCCGCGGCCACGATGTAGGGCGCCTGTTCCAGGGTCTCCTCGTCGAGGACCTGCGGCTGGAACATGAACGACTGCAGCGTGGAGATCGGCGGGGTGTCGTCGTCGAGCTCCTCCACGCGGACCTCCGGCGAGAGGCGCTTGGTCGGCCGCACGCGCGGGCCGCCGTCGACCGTGATGCGCGGTTCGCCGTCCACATAGTGGATGCTCAGGACATCACCCGGATAGATCAGGTGCGGGTTCTCGATCTCCGGATTCACCGCCCAGATCTCCGGCCAGTACCAGGGTTCGTCAAGGTACATGGCGGAGATGTCCCAGAGGGTGTCGCCCTTCTTGACGACGTAGCGCTCCGGCGCGGAATCCCGGATCTCCGGAGTTTCCTCGGTGGCGGAGTCGCTGGTCTCCTGGCGTTCCCCGTTGTCCGGGGTGGCGGTTTCGGCAGTCCGGTTCTCGGGATCTTCGGCGCCGCTGCCGGTGTCAGTGTCTCCGGTGGCCGCGCAGCCCCCCAGAAACAGCGTTACACTGAACAGTACGCCCGGCAGCACGAAAGAGGTCGTGGTCGCTCTGGTTTTCAACATCATGATTTCCCCTGTCAGGTCCGCACTCCCCGGGGCCATCCTGTGGCCCGGTCCGAATTCGGTGACGCTTCGGCGGATGATGCGGTCCAACGTTAGCAGAATTGACGGGACTGTACAGCACAAAGATTGAGGTTTTTCATGGCGAAGCGAGAAATTCTCCACTTTCCCGATCCCCGGTTGCGGCAGAAGGCCGAACCGGTCGCCGAGGTGGACGACTCCATCCGCACACTGGTGGACGACATGTTCGAGACCATGTACGCGGCACCGGGCATCGGCCTGGCGGCGGTGCAGGTGAACGTCCACAAGCGTGTCCTGGTGGCCGACGTCTCCGAGGACCAGAGCCAGCCCTGGGCCCTGATCAATCCGGAGATCCTCGAGACCCGGGGCGAGGAAGAGATGGACGAGGGCTGCCTGTCGGTGCCCGGTTACTACGAGAAGGTGCGGCGCGCGGACTGGATCCGCTTCCGCGCGCTGGGCCGCGACGGCCAGCCGTTCGAGGCCGAGGCCGACGGGCTGCTGGCGGTGTGCATCCAGCACGAGATCGATCATCTCGACGGCAAGCTGTTCGTGGACTACCTGTCCAGTCTCAAGCGCGGTCGCATCCGCAAGAAACTGGAGAAGCAGGGCGCGCGCGCCGGCGGTTCCGGCAAGGCCGCGGCGCCCGCGGTCTGATGGCGGCTGCCGACAGGGACGCCCCGGCGCCGCGCATCGTGTACGCGGGAACCCCCGACTTCGCGGTTCCCGCGCTGGAGGCCCTGATCGCGGCGGGTCACCCGCCGGTCGCGGTCTACACCCAGCCGGACCGCCCGGCGGGCCGGGGCCGCAAGCTGCGTCCGGGGCCGGTGAAGCAGGTCGCGACGGCCGCCGGGATCCCGGTGGAGCAGCCGGAATCGCTGCGGGATCCGCAGGCGCGGGCGCGGCTGGCCGAATGGCAGCCGGACCTGCTCGTGGTCGCGGCCTACGGGCTGATTCTGCCGCGCGCGGTGCTGGAGATCCCGCCTCTGGGCGGGGTGAACATCCACGCCTCGCTGCTGCCGCGCTGGCGCGGGGCGGCACCCATCCATCGCGCGATCCTCGCCGGCGATGACGAGACCGGCGTGTGCCTGATGCAGATGGCCCCGGGGCTGGATACCGGCCCGGTCCACGCCTGCCGGCGCCTGCCGCTGGGCCCGCGTGCAACCACCGGCGAGGTCCACGACGCCCTCGCGCGGATGGGGGCGGAACTGCTGGTGGAGCGCCTGCCGGCGATCACGCGTGGCGAGTCGGTGCCGGAGCCGCAGGACGATGCCCGGGCGACCTATGCCGCCAAGCTCGAGAAGGACGAGGCGCGACTGGACTGGGCTCAGCCGACCCGCGAGCTGGACCGCCGCGTGCGCGCCTTCGACCCGTGGCCGGTCGCCTGGACCCGGCTGCCGGACGGCGAGGCGGTCCTGCGCATCCATGCCGCCCGGCCCGTTGAGGCGGAGCAAGCGACGACCGTGACGCCCGCCGATGCTGCGCCGGGCACCATCGTCGCCGCGGGCGGCGAGGGCGTGGACGTGATGACCGGCGACGGCCTGCTGCGGCTGGAGCGCGTGCAGCTGCCCGGCCGGCGACCGGTGAGTGCCGCCGACTGGGCCAATACCGGTGATCTGACCGGTCAGCGACTCGGAGGTGATACCTGATGGCCCGCCAGCCTGCCCCCCGCCAGTGCGCCGTGGAAGCCACGGAACAGGTGGTGCTGCACGGGGCTTCGCTCAACAGCGTGCTGGAACCCGCGGTGGCGGATCTCCCGGTGCGCGAGGCCGCCTGGACCCGCGCCCTGGTGTACACCACCCTGCGCTGGTATCCGCAGCTGGAGGCGCTGGTGCGTGAAAGCCTGGACCGGCCACTGCGGCGCAAGGACGGCGTGATCGGCGTGCTGCTGGCCCAGGGCCTGGCGGAGATCCTGCATTTCTCCACCCGCGATCACGCGGCGGTGCGCGAGACCGCCGAGACCGCGCGTCGCATCCATCGGCCCGGGGCCGTGGGGCTGATCAACGCGATCCTGCGTCGCGCGTTGCGCGAGACCGATGCGCTGGAGGCCCGCATCGCCGAGGACCCGGTGTTGCGGCATGCCTGCCCGGCGTGGCTGATCGAGGCGATCGAGGCCGCGTGGCCCGAGCGCGCGGAGGCCGTGCTGGGCGAGCTGCTGCGCGAGGCCCCGCTGACCCTGCGGGTCAATACCCGTCGCTGGAGCCCGGCCGATGCGCTGGCGGCGCTGCGCGAGGCGGGCTTCGAGGCGCGGCTGCACGACGCCCCCGAGGGCGCGCTGACGCTCGAGGCGGCCACCGACGTGACCGCGTTGCCGGGGTTCAGTGACGGCCGGCTGTCGGTTCAGGATGTCTCCGCGCAGTGGGCCGCGCATCTGCTGGCGCCGCGCCCGGGCGAGCGGGTGCTGGATGCCTGTGCCGCCCCCGGCGGCAAGACCGGGCATCTGCTGGAACGCGCCGACGGCGAGCTGGACCTGCTGGCCCTGGACAACGACGCCACGCGCCTGGAACAGGTGCGCGAGAACCTCGACCGGCTGCAGCTGGATGCGACGTTGACCGCGGCGGACCTGGGCGACACCGACACCTGGTGGAACGGGGAGCCGTTCGACGCGATCCTGCTGGACGTGCCCTGTTCCGCCACCGGCGTGATTCGCCGGCATCCGGACATCAAGACCCTGCGCCGCGCGGACGACATCCCGCGTCTGGCCGCCGAACAGGCTCGTCTGCTGCGCGCGGCCTGGGACCTGCTGCGTCCGGGCGGACGCCTGCTGTATGCGACCTGTTCCCTGCTGGACGCGGAAAACCAGGAGGTCGTGACCCCGTTCGTCGCGGCGACCGGCGACGCGCGTGCCGTGGAGACGGGCGCGGAAGGCCCGATTCCCTGGGCGTTGTCCCGTACCTCCGGGGTGTCCATCCCGCCGGGGCTGGCCGGTGGCGACGGGTTCTATTATGCCCTGCTGGAGAAGGTCGCGGGCTGATGCGGCGGTTCGTCTGGCTGCTGGTGCTGGTGCTGGCGCCGGGGGTGGCCCCGGCGCTCGAGATCCGCGAGGCCAGTCATCTGTGGCTGGATGACACCACGCTGCTGGCGCGCCTGGATCTGAACATGGCCCTGCCCGAGGTGCTGGTGGACGCGCTGGAGAACGGCGTGACCCTGGGGTTCCGGCTGGAGGCGCAGGCGGAGCCCGACCGCATGCTGCCGGGGAGACCGCTGGTACGCGCGGAGAACCGCGTGCAACTGCGCTACTACCCCCTCAACCGACATTATCTGGTGACCTCGCGGGATGGCGAGCGCATGGAGCTGCGCCCCACGCTGGTGGATGCCCTGGAGCAGAGCGCCCGCCGTCTGGGGCGGATCCGGCTGGAGGACGTCCCCGAGGCGCTGCGCGAGGCCCCGGGTGACCACCGCCTGAACGCCCGGCTGTCGCTGGACTACACCGCGCTGCCGCTGCCGTTGCAGCTGGACGCCGGCCTGCGCGGCGAACTCACGGCCCGACAGGAGTGGTACGGATGGTCGCTCGACTGAAGGGTTTGCCCTGGGGGCTGCTGGGGATGATCCTGCTGTTCGTCCTCCTGCTGGCCTCGCTGCTGGTGATGGGGGACGCGGCCCAGCACCAGGCGCGTTTCGAACAGCTGTTCATCTGGCTGCTGGTGTTCCACGCCGCGGTGCTGATCGTGCTGGCCGGCCTGATCATCTATCAGGTGGTGCGCATGTTCTGGCAGTACCGCCACGGGGTTCCGGGCAGCCGCCTGACCCTGCGCCTGGTCGGCGGGTTCATGCTGGTCGCGGTGCTGCCGGTCTCGGTGGTGTACTACTTCTCTTACGAGTTTCTCAGCGAAGGCGTGGATTCGTGGTTCGACGTGCGCGTGGATTCGGCGCTGGAAGACGCGCTGGAACTGTCGCGCTCCTCGCTGGACCTGCGCGTGCGCCAGCTGGCCGAAGAGACCCAGGAGATCATGGAAGACCTGGAAGGCGTCTCCGAGGGCCTGATGGGGCTGACCCTCAACGATTACCGGCGCAGTCTGGGGGCGCAGGAGCTGACCCTGGTGGGCGCCAACAACCGCATCATCGCGTCGAGCACCGACAGCCCCATCCGCCAGCTGCCGTCACCGCCCAGCTCCGACATCCTGATGCGCGTGCGGCCGGGGCAGCCCTACTCGCGTCTGGAGCCACGCCCCGATGATCAGCTGGTGATCCGCGTGGTGGCGACCACGGCCTCGCGCCGGCCCGGCACCGACAACCGCATTCTGCAGGCCGTGTACCCCGTGGATCCGCGCATGAGCGCCCTGTCCCTGCGGGTGCAGGACGCGTTTGCCGATTACCGCGAGTTCGCCTATCTGCGCGGGCCGATCACCCAGGGCTTCATCTTCACCATGTCGCTGGCGCTGGCGATCTCGCTGATGGCCGCGCTGTGGGCCGGGCTGGTGGTCGCACGGCGGCTGGTGCAGCCGGTGTCCGATCTGGTGCAGGGCACGCGCATGGTCGCCGCCGGCGACTACAATACCCGGCTGGAGGTGCGGCGGGCGGACGAACTGGGTTTCCTGGTGCAGTCGTTCAACGCGATGACCCGCACCCTCAGCGAGGCGCGCAACGAGGCCGAGCGCAACCGCCGGCTGCTGGATGCCGAGCGGGCCTATCTCGAGAGCGTGCTCAAGCACCTGCGTTCGGGCGTGCTGGCGCTGGACGGCAGCCTGCGCCTGCGCACTGCCAACGACGCCGCCGGCCAGATCCTCGAATGCGACCTGCCGGGCGCGCGCACCCGGGACATCGCCGAGGTCGGCCGCGAGTGCCCGCTGGTGCACCAGTTCTTCGAGGCCATCCGCGATCCGCTGGCCGGGCACGAGGCGGAATGGTCGCGCCAGGTGGTGGTGTTCACCCGCAGCGGGCGCAAGGTGCTGATGACGCGTGCGGTCTGGCTGCCGACCCCGGGATCCGGGCGCGGGCTGCACGCGATCGTGTTCGATGACATGACGGAATTCCTGAAGGCCCAGCGCGATGCGGCCTGGGGCGAGGTGGCGCGGCGCCTGGCCCACGAGATCAAGAACCCGCTGACGCCCATCCAGCTGTCGGCCGAACGGCTCTCGCGGCGGCTGGGCCGGGTGCTGGACGGGGCCGATCACGAGGTGCTGGAACGTGCGACCGGCACCATCATCCAGCAGGTGGAGGCGATGAAGACCCTGGTCAACGCCTTCCGCGACTACGCCCAGGCGCCCAAACTGGAACTCGGCCACACCGACGTGAACCAGCTGGTGCGCGACGTCTCCGAGCTGTACCTGGCCGCGGACGGCAGCTCGCGGGTGCATCTGGATCTGGGCGAGGGAATGCCGCTGATCCGTGCCGACGGCGGTCGCCTGCGTCAGTTGCTGCACAACCTGGTTCGTAACGCCATGGAGGCCGCCGAGGAGCAGGAGCGCGGCGACGACCTGGAGGTGTACGTCTCCACCGACCATGTCGAAAGCGCCTCCGGAAACTGGATCGAACTGCGTGTCCGGGATAACGGTCCCGGGATCCGGCCGGAGCTGCTGGAGCGCATCTTCGAGCCCTACACGACGCACAAGCCGCGTGGAACCGGGCTTGGACTGGCGGTGGCGCAGAAGATCGTCGAGGAGCACGGGGGTATCATCGAGTGCCATAATGATGATTCCGGGGCGGGCGGCGCGGTCTTCGTGATCCGCATCCCGGTGGACGAGGGCGGCCCGTCCGGGGCGTCCGCTGCCGAGGAGGAACAGCCGCAATGAGCGACGCCTACATTCTCGTGGTCGACGACGAGCCCGACATCCGCATGCTGCTGCGCGACGTGCTGGAGGACGAGGGCTACCAGGTGGCGCTCGCGGGCTCGGTGGCCGAGGCCAAGGCACAGCGGCGCAGTCGGCGGCCGGACGCCATCCTGCTGGACGTATGGATGCCCGACGGCGACGGGGTTTCCCTGCTCAAGGAATGGCAGGAGGACGAGGGGGCGATGTGCCCGGTGGTGATGATCTCCGGCCACGGCAATGTCGAAAGCGCGGTGGATGCGACCCGCCTGGGCGCCTACGACTTCATCGAAAAGCCGCTGACCATCGACAAGCTGCTGATCACCCTGAACAACGCGCTGGAGGCCGCGCGCCTGCAGCGGGAAAACACCGGCCTGCGGCGCCAGGTGGCCCCGGTGGCGGACCCGGTGGGCAGCAGCGCGGTGATGGTGAACCTGCGCGACCAGGTGCAGCGCATGGCCCAGCACGATACCTGGGTGCTGATCACCGGCGAGCCCGGAGCCGGCAAGCAGACCTTCGCGCGCATGCTGCATGCGCGCAGCGCGCGGCGCGAAAGCCCGTTCATCGTGGTCTCGGTGGGATCGATGTCGGGCGACGAGGCGGTGGCCGAGCTGTTCGGCAGCGAGCAGGGCGAGCGGGTGCGCTATGGCCTGCTGGAACAGGCCTCCGGCGGGGTGCTGTACCTCGACGAGGTTGCGGAGATGGACCTGCAGACCCAGGCGCGTCTGCTGCATGCCCTGGACACCGGTCGCATCACGCGCATCGGCGGGGACCAGCCGATCAGCGTGAACGTGCGCGTGGTGGCGGCCACCCAGCACGATCTGGGCGAGGCCGTGGAGCAGGGGCTGTTCCGCGAGGATCTCTATTACCGCCTCAACGTCCTGCCGCTGAACGTGCCGCCGTTGCGCGAGCACGCCGAGGACATCCCCGAACTGCTGGATTACCATATGCGCCAGCTGCATCAGCAGGAGGGCCTGCCGCAGCGCACGTTCCAGCGCCCGGCCCTGGAGTGCCTGCAGCAGTATCCGTGGCCGGGGAACGTGCGCGAGCTGCGCAACCTGGTCCAGCGCCTGATGATCCTGGGCTCCGGCGACGAGATCACCCGTGACGAGGTGGACCGCACCCTGTCGGGGCAGCCGCGGCGGGCGGAAGAGGAGAGCGCCGAGGGGGTGGTGACCATCCCCGACCTGCCCCTGCGCGAGGCGCGCGAACAGTTCGAACGGGAATACCTGATGCAGCAGCTGGAACGCTCCGAGGGCAACATGACGCGTCTGGCCGAGCGGGTCGGGCTGGAGCGCACGCATCTCTACCGCAAGTTCAAGGCGCTGGGCATCGATCCGCGCCGCGTGAAATCCGACGGCTGACGCATGAAACAGATCATCATCCTGGGGGCCGGTCAGGTCGGTCATTCCCTGGCCGAGGCCCTGAGTGCCGACGGGATCGACATCACCGTCGTCGACAACCGCGCCGAGCGCCTGGCCGAGCTGGAAGACCAGTTCGATATCAAGACGGTCCACGGATTCGGCGCCCATCCGTCGGTACTGGATGCGGCCGGGGCGCGCGACGCGTCCATGCTGGTGGCGGTGACCGACTCCGACGAAGTCAACATGCTGGCCTGTCAGGTCGGCTCCACGCTGTTCAACATCGAGACCAAGATCGCCCGGGTGCGGGCCCGCGATTATCACGAGACCCCGGAGCTGTTCGCCCAGGACGCGATGCCGGTGGACATGCTGATCTCGCCGGAGGCGATCGTCACCAGCCACATCCAGCGCCTGATCGAACACCCCGGCTCATTGCAGGTGCTGGAGTTCGCCGAGGGGCGGGTGTCGCTGGTGGGGGTGCGCGCCTACTACGGCGGGCCCCTGGTCGGCCACGAGCTGAAGAACCTGCGCTACGACATGCCGGGGGTCCATACCCGGGTCGCGGCGATCTTCCGTCAGGACCGTTCCATCCAGCCGGACGGCAACACGGTGGTGGAAGCTGACGACGAGGTGTTCTTCGTCGCGGCGAAGAAGAACATTCGCGCGGTGACCTCCGAACTGCGCAAGCTGGAGAAGCCCTACAAGCGGATCATGATCGCCGGCGGCGGCAACATCGGCCGGCGGCTCGCCGAAGCGCTGAGCAAGCGCTACCGGGTGAAGGTGATCGAGCGCGATGCGGAGCGGGCGGACCAGCTCGCCCGGGAACTGCCCGGCAACGTGCTGGTACTGCAGGGCGACAGCGCCGACGACCGTTTCCTCGAGGCGATCAACGTCGAGCACAGCGACGTCTTCTGCGCGGTGACCAACGACGATCAGGCCAACATCTTCGCGGGGATGCTGGCCAAGCGCTACGGCGTGCGCAAGGTGATGTCGCTGATCAACCGCCCGAGCTATGTGGATCTGCTGCAGAGCGGCACCATCGACGTGGCGCTGTCGCCGCAGCAGGCCACGGTGAGCGCCCTGCTGGCCCGGGTACGTGAGGGCGGGACCGCCACCGTGCATACCCTGCGCCGCGGCGCGGCCGAGGCGATCGAGACGGTCGTCAGCGGCGATTCGCGCACCTCGCAGGTGGTGGACCGCCGGATCGACGAGATCAACCTGCCGGAGGGGGCCAGTGTCGGTGCCGTGGTACGCGACGACGAGGTCATCATTCCGCACCACGACACGGTGATCCATTCGGGGGATCACGTCATCCTGTTCCTCACCGACCGTGGCAAGGTGAAGCAGGTCCAGCGCCTGTTCCAGCCCAGCCCGCTGTTCTTCTGAGCCGTCCGCCGTGCTCCATCTCGCCTCCACCGCGCGCCTGCTGGGGATCCTCCTCACTCTGTTCAGCCTGAGCATGCTGCCGCCCGCACTGGTCGGGTTTATCTACGACGAGTCCACCGCGTACGTGTTCATGCAGGCGTTCATCGTGCTGCTGCTGATCGGCGGGATGCTCTGGGGCCCGCTGTATCGCGCGCATCGTGAGCTGCAGCCGCGCGACGGCTTCATCCTGGTGGTGATGTTCTGGCTCGGGCTGGGTCTGGCCGGGGCGACGCCGATGGTGCTCGACCCGCATCTGAACGTCAGCTTCACCGATGCTGCGTTCGAGTCGATGTCCGGCCTGACGACCACCGGCGCCACCGTGCTGACCGGCCTGGACGACATGCCGAAGGCGCTGCTTTGGTATCGCCAGCAGCTGCAGTGGATGGGCGGCATGGGCATCATCGTGCTGGCGGTGGCCATCCTGCCGCTGCTGGGCGTGGGCGGCATGCAGCTGTTCAAGGCCGAGACCCCGGGACCCATCCGCGACAACAAGCTGACCCCGCGCATCGCCGAGACCGCGCGCAACCTGTGGTACATCTACCTCGGCCTGACGGTGGCCTGTGCGGTGGCCTACTGGGTCGCCGGGATGGAGGTCTTCGACGCGATCGCGCACTCCTTCACCACCGTGGCGATCGGCGGATTCTCCACCTACGACGCCAGCCTCGGCCACTTCGATTCCGCCGCCATCGAGGGCGTGGCGATTGTCTTCATGCTGATCGCCGGGATGAACTTCGCGGTGCATTTCCTCGCCCTGCACCGTGCGTCGGTCGTGCCCTACCGGCGCGACGAGGAGCTGCGCACCTACCTGATCCTGATGGCCTCGGCGGTGGCGGTGGTAGTGGCCTACATGCTGGTGACCGGCTTTGCGGCGGACGGCGCGGACGCCTTCCGCCGCGCCGCGTTCCACGTGGTGTCCATCGGCACCACCACCGGCTACGCCACTGACGACTTCTACCTGTGGCCGGGGTTCCTGCCGGTACTGTTGATCTTCCTGTCGTTCGTCGGCGGCTGCACCGGATCCACCGGTGGCGGGATCAAGGTGGTGCGCGTTTTGCTGCTGATGAAGCAGGGCATGCGCGAGGTGAAGCGCCTGATCCATCCGCATGCGCGCATCGCCGTGAAGGTCAACGGCAAGGAGGCCCCGGACCGCGTGGTGCAGGCGGTGTGGGGCTTTCTCGCGGCCTATGTGATGGTGTTCGTGGTGATGATGCTGGCGGTGATGGCCTCGGGCCTGGATCAGGTGACGGCGTTCTCGGCGGTGGCGGCCACCCTCAACAACCTTGGCCCCGGCCTGGGCGAGGTGGGGCCGAACTTCCAGTCCATCAACGACTTCAGCAAATGGGTGCTGATCCTCGCCATGCTGATGGGGCGGCTGGAAATCTTCACCGTGCTGGTGCTTCTGTCCCCGGCGTTCTGGCAGCGCTAGGGTAGGAGCGAATTCAAGGACAGGAGGTCGTCCATGTCGCAGATGGTCGAACGTTTCCAGAACATGCTGGACGGAGGCGAGGACTCCGCGATGCTGCGCTTCTCGCTGGGCAACGCCCTGGTGACCGATGGCCAGCAGGAGGCGGCGGTGGAGCACCTGGAGCGCGCGCTGGAGCTGGACGAGGGCTACTCCGCGGCGTGGAAACTGCTGGCAAAGACCCTGGTGGCACTGGAGCGCCCGCAGCGTGCGCTGGAGGTCTGCGAGCGGGGCATGGCCATCGCCGAGGAGAAGGGCGACCTGCAGGCGGTCAAGGAAATGGAGGTCTCCGCGAAGCGCGCCCGCCGCCTGCTGGAGGCCGGGGGTGATGCGGACACATGAGCCGTGAGGATGCCCCCGGGGAGGAGGCGGACGTCGGTGCCTACCGGGCGCCGCTGACCGCGCGGCATTTCGCACCCCGCTACTGGCTCACCTGGGTCGGCGTGGCGCTGGCCTGGGTGCTGCAGCAGATCCCGCGTCCGGCGGTGCAGGCGCTGGCGCGGGGTATCGGCCGCCTGCTGTACCGCCGCTCGGGGCGCAGCCGCCGGATCGCCGAACGCAACCTCGAGCTGTGCTTCCCGCAGCTGGATGCGGCCGAACGCGAGGCTCGGCTCGCCGCCTTCTACCGCTACCAGGCGCAGACCGTGCTGGACTATGGCCTGCTGTGGTTCGGCAAGCCCGGCGAGCATGCCTCGCGCATCCGGGTGGACGGGGTGGAGCACTACGAGCGCGCGCGCTCCGACGGGACGCCGGTGATCATCCTCGCCCCGCACTCGCTGGGGCTGGATTACGGCGGGGTGCGCATGAGCCAGATGTATGACGGGGTCTCCTTCGCCAAGCCGATGAAGAACCCCGTGCTGGAGTGGATCAATCACCGCAGCCGCACCCGTTACTCCGGCGACATCTTCGCCCGCGAGCAGGGGCTGCGTCCGGCGATCCGCCAGCTGCGCCGCGGGCGGTTCTTCTATTACCTGCCGGACGAGGACCTGGGCGCCGACGGTGCGGTGTTCGTGGATTTCTTCGGCGTACCCAAGGCCACGCTGACCGCTCTGGGGCGGCTGGCACGCATGTCGCGGGCAGTGGTGCTGCCGAGTTTCGCCTGGTACGACCTCGCCCGCGACGAATACGTGATGCGCCTGTGGCCTCCAATGGAGGACTTCCCCTCGGGGGACGACGCCGCGGATGCCCGGGCCATGAACGCCGCCATCGAACGGGGCGTGGAACAGGCCCCGGCACAGTATCTGTGGACCCTGCGCCTGTTCCGCACGCGTCCCGAGGGCGAGCCTCCGCTTTACTGACCCATGCCCGAGGGCGACACCATCCACCGGCTGGCGGCCATGCTCCGCCCGCGCCTGGAAGGGGCGGCGCTGGAGGCGGTGGCGACCCGCGCCGCACGCGGCGAGCCCCTGCGCGAGCACGGCCCGATGCGGGCCGATGCGCTGCGCGCCCGCGGCAAGCACCTGCTGATGGAGCTGACCGGGCCTGACGATACGCCGTGGCTGCTGCGCACCCACCTCGGGATGTGGGGCACCTGGCACGAATACGCGCGCGGCGCCGAATGGTCGAAGCCGGCACACCAGGCCCATGCGGTGCTGACCCTCGAGGACCGGATGCTGGTGTGTTTCCATCCGCGCGAACTGGTCTGGCGCCGGATGCCCGCAGTGGGAGCGGAAGCGGCGGATATCGAACGTCTGGATGCCCGGGTGGGGCCGGACCTGCTGGATCCGGGCGTGGAGGTCGATGCGGTGGTGGCGCGGGTTCGTCGGGACGCGGCTGCGGACCGTCCGCTGGCGGACGTGCTGCTCGACCAGTCGCTGGCGGCGGGGATCGGCAACGTCTACAAATCGGAATTGCTGTTTCTGCATGGCTGCCATCCGCTGACCCCGGCAGGTGCGGTGAGCGACGACCGTTTGCGGGCGATTTACGCGGATGCGGTGCGGCTGTTGCGGCGCAATCTGCGACCGGGCCCGCGGATCACGCGGGCGCAGGCGGAACCGGACGCCTTCCTGTACGTCTACGGACGTGAGGGTGAAGCCTGCCGGCAATGCGCCGCGCCGCTGCAGCGGGCCCTGCTGGGAGAACATGCGCGTCCGACCTGGTGGTGTCCGGCCTGTCAGCCACCCCCCTGATCCGAAGGGAGAAGTCTCATGACGAACTCGGCTAACTCGGCTCCTGCTCTGCGTCGCGGCCTGGCCGGATTGCTGGCCGGGAGTTTTCTCCTGGCCGGCTGCTCCGGCGCCTCCGCCCCTTCCCCCGATGCCCTGGAGGCCTCGGCCGACGGGCTGTCGGTGGAGGTTCCGCACGACGCTCTCGATCATCCCTGGGCCGTCGCCTTCCTGCCGGACGGCGGGGCCCTGATCAGCGAACGCTCGGGCACCCTGCGGCATTTCCCGGCCGGCGACGACGGGCCGGACTTCTCGGGTCGCGGGGAACTGGTGTCGGGTCTGCCCGATGACCTGCGCGCGCGCAATCAGGGCGGGTTGCTGGATCTGGCCCTGCATCCGGATTTCGCCGACAACCACTGGCTGTACTTCACCTATGCGGCCAGCGTGGACGGCGGGCTGACCACGCGACTGGCGCGCGGGCGCTTCGAGGACGGGGCCCTGAGCGACGTCGAGACCCTGTTCACCGCCGAGCCGGGCGTGCGCGGCGGGCGCCATTTCGGCAGCCGCATTGTGTTCGACGACACGGGGCGTGTGTTCGTCAGCGTGGGCGACCGCGGGGATCGTGACCAGGCCCAGGATCCGTCCAATCACATCGGCACGATCGTGCGCGTGCACGACGATGGTTCGGTTCCGGACGACAATCCGTTCGTCGGCGACGATGCCCGGCGCGACGAGATCTGGGCGTACGGGGTGCGCAACTCCCAGGGCATGGTGATGGACCCCGACACGGGCGTCCTGTGGGAGAACCAGCACGGACCGCGGGGCGGTGACGAGATCAACATCATCGAAGCGGGCAACAACTACGGCTGGCCGGTGATCAGCCAGGGCGAGGAATACAGCGGCGGTCCGGTCGGCGATGGCCTGACCGAGAAGGAAGGGATGGTCTCGCCGCTGCACCACTGGACGCCGGCGATCGCGCCTTCGGGGCTGGCGGTGATCCGGGATCCGGCGTTTGCCGAATGGGATGGCGACCTGCTGACCGGTGGTCTGGCCGGACGGACCCTGCTACGGCTCACCTTCGAGGACCGCGAGCTGGTCAACGAGGACGAAGTGCTGCCGGGCCTGGACCGGCGGGTACGTGACGTGCGCGTGCATGACGGCGCGATCTGGGTATTGACCGACCACAACCCGGGCGAGCTGCTGCGGCTGCGCCCGGCCGGCGACAACGGGAGCGAATGATGTTCGGTGACTGGATGCAGCCGCAGATGGTGGACCCGGAGCGCGCTCTGCCCGGCCGGGCAGAGGCGATGCCGGTGCCGGAACGCCATGCGGTGCTGGGGACCCCGCTGGCGCCGCCGTACCCCGATGGCATGGAGATCATCCACTTCGGCATGGGCTGCTTCTGGGGCGCCGAGCGACTGTTCTGGCAGCTCGACGGGGTGTATTCCACCAGCGTGGGTTATGGCGGCGGTTACACCCCCAACCCGACCTACCGCGAGGTCTGCAGCGGCCAGACCGGCCACGCTGAACTGGTGCGTGTGGTGTTCGATCCGGGCGCGGTGTTACTGGAGACCCTGTTCCGTACGTTCTGGGAGGGGCACGATCCGACCCAGGGGATGCGTCAGGGCAATGACGTCGGGACCCAGTACCGTTCCGGTATCTACACCGTGGGCCCGGTCCATTACGAGGCTGCGCTCGCCAGCCGCGAGCGCTTCAATGCCGCGCTGCAGCAGGCAGGGTTGGGTCCGGTCACCACCGAGATCCGCGAGCCGGAGGCGTATTACTTCGCCGAGGACTACCACCAGCAGTATCTGGCGAAGGTTCCGGATGGCTACTGCGGCCTGGGCGGGCTGCGCGTCGCCTATCCGTCGTCGGCCTGAGGCCGGGGGCGGCGTGCCGCTGTGACCAGCGCGCGGAACAGGCGCTGGTGGCGGGTCTTCTGCGGCAGGTATTCGGGGTGCCATTGCACGCCGATACAGAAGTCCTGTTCGGTCTCGATGGCCTGGACTACCCGCGAGGGCTCGCGTCCGGCCACGTTCAGGCCCTGGCCGAGCCGGTCGACGGCCTGGTCGTGCAGGGCATTCACGTGCAGCGGCGGGTCGCCCAGGATGGCGGCCAGGCGTGAATGCGGATCCAGCCGTACGCGCTTGACCGGCAGCAGGCTGCGGGCCTGCGGGGTTTCCACGTAGAACTCGGCCAGGTCGCGGTGCAGGGTGCCGCCGCGTACCACGTTGACCAGTTGCATCCCGCGACAGATGCCGAGGATCGGGCGGTGCTCGTCCAGCGCGCGATGGATCAGGGCCTTCTCCAGCCGGTCGCGGTCGGTGTCCAGCACGCCGCCGTGGGACTGGAACAACCGGCGCAGCAGCCACAGGGCCGGGTAGAAGAGATAGCCGATCAGGCGCTGCGACAGGCGGCGCTCCGCCTGCCGGATGGCGGCCGCATCCGGTCCCTCGGGGAGCGTCTCGCCGTAGAGCTCCGGATCCACATCCGCCCCGCCGCCCACCACCAGGCCATCGAAGCGCCGGTGACTGCGGGGTTTTCCCGGGCGCAGCCGCAGCGGGCGGCCGCCGGCGCGCCACACCGCGAGCGCTGTAAACAGCCAGGCGGGGCCGCCGCCCTGGTCGGGTCCGGTGATGGCGATCACCGGGCGGCGTGGACGCGGCGCCGCGGTATCGGCCACGGTATCGGTCGCCGTGCGACCGGGCTCAGAACCAGTCACGGAGGCGCTGGCTCCAGTCGTCGGCCCAGCGGCCCAGGGCCTGGCCGGGGCGTTCCAGATATTCCCGCGACAGGCGTTCCAGGCGTTCCGGGTCCGCCGCCAGGCGCTCGACCTCGATCCAGCCGTTGAACGGCCGCGCGAGGCTCCAGTCCGGGTCGTCGATCTCGCAGTTCGGCAGGCGGTAGTGGAAGGCCGGCCGCGGCTTGATCAGCTCGTGCTCCACGGGTGCCGCGTCGATCCTGTCGGAGTCCAGGTGGGCGAACAGCGGGAGCAGGTCCAGAGGGCGGTTGCGGGTCGGGTTGTGCGCCAGGTAGGCGTCGATCAGTCCGGCCCGGTCGGGGCGAAAGTCCGGGTCCAGCACGTAGCGTACAAACGGGCCGGGGAAAGACCGAATGTAGGGAGAAAGGCGCCGCGCCAGGTCGATGGCACCCGCCGCTGTGAGCACTTCCACCATCAGCAGGAAGCTGCGCAGGATCGCCAGCAGCCACTCGGCATCGGTGCGGTGGACCTCGATATTGATCTGCAGCCCGAAGGCATAGAGGAATGAGCGCTCGGTCCCCAGTGCGCCGGCCTGTTGCAGGGCGGCGCGCACTCGGTCCAGGCGGGGCAGGTCGGCGACGGCGATCGGCGGCGCCACGATCTCGTGCGGGACCAGGCGGCCTGCGGCGTCCGCGAGCCAGTGTTCCAGCGCGGCCTCGTCGGAGTCGTCCAGCTCGATGCCCAGGCGCGCGAGGTGTTCGCGGTAGCCGCGGTCCTTCAGTACCCGGGCGTCCAGCTCCAGCTGGAAGTCGCCGACGTCCGTGTCGCGCACTTGGAAGACGAAGGCGTTGTCCGACTCGATGTGCCCCCCGAACTCGTCTTTCACGGTTTTGGCCATCGTCTCCAGCGACACCCCGGCCATCTCGATCTCCACGCCGATGCGCCGGGACTCGCCCTCCGGATTGGCGGGCCAGGGGAGTTCGTGAAAGGGCTTGCTCATGCCTGTCTCGATGTGACCGGGAGGCACCATGATAGCGGCTCGGTGTACCTTGTGCGGCCCGGGCAGTAGGATAGGCGCCGACCCACAGGAGCCCGCCGAACCCATGGATCGAATCTATCTGCGCGACCTCGAGATTGACGCCGTTGTTGGCGTCTACGACTGGGAACAGCGCATCCAGCGCCGCCTGCGATTCGATATCGAACTGGCGGCCGATACCCGCATCGCCGCCTACTCCGGCGAAATCGGCGACACCGTCGACTACGAGGCGGTGGCCAACGCCGTGCGTGCCATCGTCACGCGCGAACCGCATGCCTTGCTGGAATCCCTGGCCGAAGAGATCGCCGAGGCCCTGATGGCCCAGTTCGGCACGCCCTGGGTGTGCATCAAACTCGGCAAGCCCGGCGCCGTGCCCGGCGTGCGCGAGGTCGGCATCGAGATCGAACGCGGAAGTCTCTCCTCGTAGAACCTCCTGGGCCTGGGGCTGCGCCGCTCCGCCCATACCCTGTTGGATCATCGCGAATCGCGGACGACGGGGCGATCTGCAGGGCAAGGCGATCTTCACCGTGCGTCCCGCATTACCGCACGTGCGCTTTCCGCGACCGTGTCTGCCTCCCGATTCGTCTTACCGATCTGCCGCTTGCCGATGGGTGAACCGTCTGGAATCCCAGACCTGGTTCACAGTCCTCGGTCTCCGCACGTTTTTGGTGCGTGTGCACTTTTAGTGCGCACCAAATAAAGGCAAAAGCCCGTGGTTGGGCCGCAACAGGTGTTGCGAAAAGCCGATTTTTGCTCCCTTTCGATACTTGGCACAGCCCATGCAAGGACCGGGTGTCGACTACGCGACACTCGATCAACCAGAGGGAGATCCATCCAATGAAGAAATTCAAGCGTTCCATCCTGGCTTCCGCCGTTCTGGCCATGAGCGGCACTGGCGCGATGCTTGCCACCTCGACCGCCGCCGCCGAGTTCTCCGGGAACATCACCATCGCCTCCGACTATGAGCTGCGCGGTTTTTCTCAGACTAACGGGGCCGCTATCCAGGGTGGCTTTGATTATGAACATGGCTCCGGGTTCTACGTTGGCACTTGGGCTTCCAATCTGGACCCTGACCTCTATGCGGGCGGAACTTACGAGCTTGATCTCTATGCCGGATTCGCTGACGAACTGGCCAACGGTTTGGGTTATGACGTTGGTTATGTCTACTACTTCTATCCCGATTCAGACCTCGATATTGGCTTTGCCGAGATCTACGGCGAACTCTCCTACGACATGTTCTATGGTGGTGTAAAAGTCATTGTTAACGAAGAGTCTGATGCTGCTCCGTTTGAGAGCGGTAGCGCTTACTACTACGCCGGGCTGGATGTCCCGTTTGCCGATGTGTACAGCGCTGGATTCATGGTTGGCCATCAGACTTTTGATGATAGTGCTGTGGACAGCTACACCCACTATCACGCTGGTCTGAGTCGTCACACAGATAGCATGGGCACTTTCAGCATGAATCTGGCGTATGCCGATGAAGACGGCGAGGACGTTCGCGCCTACGTCGCCTGGTCGCTCGGTTTCTGAGCCGGTCGTTGATCCAAAACCCCAATGGCGGGCTTGCGGTGAGCGGGTCCGCCCCAAGGAGTGAACCATGAAGATGATTACTGCCGTGATCAAGCCGTTCAAGCTTGATGATGTGCGCGAGGCGATGTCCGAGATCGGGGTGCAGGGCATCACCATGACCGAAGTCAAGGGTTTCGGTCGCCAGCGCGGCCACACCGAACTGTACCGCGGTGCCGAATACGTCGTGGACTTTCTGCCCAAAGTTAAGCTGGAAGTCGCGGTGGACGACAGCCTGGTGGACAAGGTGATCGAGGCCGTATCCAAGGCCGCGAGCACCGGCAAGATCGGTGACGGAAAGATTTTCGTATCGCCGGTCGAGCAGGTCCTGCGAATCCGCACGGGTGAAACCGGAACCGAGGCGCTCTGAGCGCCCTTCCTCGGTCCTACTGAATGAGGTAATCCGACAATGGATATCGAACAGCAAGTCGTCGAGGTGGCTTACGCCCTTGACACCTTTTACTTCCTGATGGCCGGCGCACTGGTCATGTGGATGGCCGCGGGCTTTACCATGCTCGAGGCCGGGATGGTGCGCACCAAGAGTGTGGCCGAAATTGCAACCAAGAATATCGCCCTGTATTCGATCGCCAGCATCATGTACATGCTGATCGGCTACAACATCATGTACAGCGACGGGCTCACCTCGTTGATCCCGGGCCTGGGCTTCTTTATTACCGGTGACAACGCCGTGTCCGAGGTGCTGGGCAGCGGTGGCGACATCTACTACTCCGACCGCGCGGACTTCTTCTTCCAGGTGGTGTTCGTGGCCACCGCGATGTCGATTGTTTCCGGGGCGGTCGCCGAACGCATGAAGCTGTGGGCCTTCCTCGCCTTCGCCGTGGTCCTCACCGGCGTGATCTACCCGATCCAGGGCTTCTGGAGCTGGGGCGGCGGCATGCTGGACCAGATCGGCTATCTCGACTACGCCGGTTCGGGCATCGTCCACTTCACCGGTGCCGTGGCCGCGCTGGCGGGCGTCCTGCTGCTGGGGGCGCGCAAGGGCAAGTACGGCAAGGACGGCCAGATCAACGCGATCCCGGGCTCCAGCATGCCGCTGGCGACGCTGGGCGTGCTGATCCTCTGGCTGGGCTGGTTCGGCTTCAACGGCGGTTCCGAGCTCAAGGTGTCCGACGTTGAATCCGCGAATGCCGTGGCGGCCGTGTTCACCAACACCAACCTGGCCGCGGCCGGGGGCGTGATTGCCGCGCTGATCACCACCCGTCTGATGTTCGGCAAGGCCGATCTAACCATGGCGCTGAACGGCGCGGTCGCGGGCCTGGTGTCCATCACCGCCGAGCCGCTGATGCCCAGCCCGTTCCTGGCGATGATCATCGGTGCCATCGGTGGCGTGATCGTGGTGTTCTCGATCGTCGCGCTGGACAAGCTGAAGATCGACGACCCGGTGGGGGCGATCTCGGCCCACGGCACGGCCGGCATCTGGGGCGTGCTCGCGGTCCTGCTGTCCAACCCGGATGCGACCTTCGTGGCGCAGATCGCGGGTCTGCTTGCCATCTTCGTCTTCGTCTTCGTGGCCAGCCTGATTGTCTGGGCCATCCTCAAGGCGGTGATGGGTATCCGCCTGAACGAAGAGGACGAGGATGTGGGCGCCGACATCGCCGAGTGCGGTCTCGAGGCCTACCCGGAGTTCACCGGGAAGCAATAAACCCTCGTTAACCTAAACTGGGGTCGGGCCACAGGCCCGGCCCCGACATCGTCTCCTCCGACGCCGACAAGACAGTCTCCCAGGACTTGGATGTTGGCCTTTGGGCGCCCCTCACCGGGCGCCCTTTTTTTGGTTCCAGAACTGTGGGAGCGGGCCCGCCCGCGAAGCCCCTGCCCGCGCCGAATAGTGCGATCGACATCTACAGAGGCAATCCGTCACGGCGGAGCGTTCTTCTCGCAGCAAGCAGCGCCTGCCCGTCCGGCCATTCATCCCGCTGCCCCGGCTTCAGTTACGATCGCCATTTCGCCGCACCGGAACCCTTTCGCATGGATCGCCTGCTGGACGTTCGCCAACTCAAAACCGCACACCTCGGCCCGCTGGACCTGGCGTTGCAGCCTGGTGAACTGGTCCAGGTGACGGGCGCGTCGGGTTCCGGCAAGTCGCTGTTGTTACGGGCCCTGGCCGACCTCGACCCCAACACGGGGGCGGTGACGCTGAACGGTGAGCCGCGTGACGCGATGCTGCCTGTCGACTGGCGCCGCCGCGTCGCGTACGTGCCGGCCGAAACCGCGTGGTGGAGCGAGCGCGTGGACGAACACCTGCCGACCGACTTCTCGCGCGACACGGCCTTGCACCTTTTGGACGAGGTGGCGTTGCCGGAGGCCTCGCTGGAATGGGAGATCGAGCGCCTCTCCAGCGGCGAGAAGCAGCGCCTGGGGCTGGTGCGCGCGCTGCTGAACCAGCCGCGCGTCCTGTTGCTGGACGAGCCCACCGCCAATCTGGATCTGGAAAACACCAAACGCATCGAACGCGCGGTACGTGGGTATCTCGCCGAGGAAGACGCGGCAGCGCTTTGGGTCAGTCACGACACCCTGCAGCGTCAGCGCCTGGGCGGCCGCATCCTGACCATCGCCAACGGCAAGCTGGAGGTGACCACGTGGAACTGATCTCGCTTTCCGCGCTGGATTTGTCGCTGGCGGCCTTGCTGGTCGTCGCGCTGGCAGTGCTGACCGTCTGGGCACGCATGGGTCTGGGGCGCAGCCTGCTGATCGCCGGGGCGCGTACCGTGATCCAGCTGCTCCTGGTCGGGCTGATCCTGCAGACGCTGTTCGACCATGCGCAGCTCGGTTGGGTGGCCTTGATGGCGGTGATCATGCTCGCCGTGGCCGGCTACGAGGTGATGGCACGCCAGCAGCGCCGCTTCGCCGGGCTGTGGGGCTATGGCATCGGTGCCGTGACCATGTTCATCTCGGCGTTCGCCGTCACGGTGCTGGCGCTGACCACCATGGTCGGCCCGACCCCCTGGTGGGAGCCGCAGTACGCGATCCCGCTACTGGGCATGCTGCTCGGCAACACCATGACCGGTATTGCTCTGGGGCTGGACCGCCTGACGCAGACTGTCTGGCGTGAGCGGCGCACGATCGAGGGCCGACTGGCGATGGGCGCCTCCTGGAGCGAGGCGGTCACCACCATGCGCCGCGAGGCCGCGCGCTCCGGCCTGATGCCGACCATTAACGCGATGGCGGCCGCCGGCATCGTCAGCCTGCCGGGCATGATGACCGGTCAGATCCTGGCCGGCGCGCCGCCGGTGGAGGCCGTGAAGTACCAGATCCTGATCATGTTCCTGATCGCCGCCGGTACCGGCTTCGGCACCCTGGGCGCGGTCTGGTTCGCCTCCCGCCGCCTGTTCGACGCCCGCGAACGCCTGCGTCTAGACCGTCTCAAACTCGGCCGATTTTAAGGTTTGCCGTGCCTGGTGTATCCCGCTGGGCAAGGCTGGAATAGGCCGCTCGGCTCCGGCTTATCAGGCAACGAGACAGAAGCTGCCGCCCCCGGCATGACGGTAGGCGGCAGTAGGGAGAAGAGTATCTGATTCCGGACTGATGGCTAATGCCCGAGCATCCAGGGGCGGGCGGTCTTCTTGGTCTGCTTTTGCAGAGGCGGGTGGGTAGTAGTTTCGCCTGCCTTTTTTTCCGCGCTGGTTTTCTGGGTGCCACAGGTGTGGGTTCCGCTACAGCCACATGAGCTCCGTCGGACTTTCTTTGGTGCGTGCTGGCTGCGCTCGTTGCGTTCCCAGCGCTGACGGTTCGATGGGTCCATTAGTGACAGCCGTGGGGCGGTGATGACGCGGGGCGCGTCGGTCCCGCAGGTCGGGCAGACACACGGCGCGGATGACTCGGCGATGCGTCCGAAATCGGAAAAGTCGCCGCAGTTTGGACACTGGTAGTCGTATAGGGGCATTGGAGTCTCCGTGAGGAATACCCGGCCCGTAAGACGGGCCGGGTATTGACAGTCAGGTGGCGATGCAGGTGTCGACGTCGTCGCCGATCTCGACGGTCGGTCCGGAGTCAGAAATATGGATATCGAACTCGAAGATCTCGGACGGCAACCAGAGAGTGGCGCATACATTGGGAATGTCCACGATGCCGCTAATGTGGCCCTCGACAGGAGCGGTACCCAGGATCGAGTAGGCCTGTGCGCCGGAGTAGCCAAAATTCTTCAGGTATTCGATCGCGTTGAGACAGGCCTGTCGATAAGCAATGTGGGCGTCCAGGTAGTGCTGTTTGCCCTGTTCGTCCACTGAAATTCCTTCAAAAATCAGGTAGTCGCGGAAATGGGGGTCCACCTGGCTCGGCTGGAACACCGGGCTGCTGATGTTGTATTTCTCCATGCCGCCCTTGACCAAACCCACCTTCAAGTCGATAACGCCGGCCATCTCGATCGCGCCGCAGAAAGTGATCTCCCCGTCACCCTGCGAGAAATGCAGGTCACCCACCGACAATCCTGCTCCTTTAACGTAGACCGGGAAATACACGCGGGATCCGCGCGACAGATTCTTGATGTCGCAGTTACCCCCGTGCTCACGGGGTGGGACGGTGCGCGCGCCTTCGCGAGCCGCGCGTTTGGCTGCGTCGCCTTGAAGGCCCCCCATCAGAGCAGTGTCTTCATACGGCAAAGTGGCCAGCGGGGGAACTCGATCAGGGTCGGTGTCCACGAGGGCTTGCTCCCGCGTGTTCCACTTCTCCAGTAGTTCCCGGGAGGGCAGTGTGCCGATCAACCCGGGATGGATCGTACCGGGGAAGCGAACCTTCGGGATATGGCGGGAGCTGGTGTAGATCCCATGAAAATCCCAGATTGCCTTGCGGGCATCCGGATAGTGCTCGGTGAGGAATCCGCCTCCATTTTCCCGCGCGAACAAGCCGTTGAACCCCCAAAGCTGATCCGGGCGCGGCCCCACGTCCAGGATGTCGACGACGAGCAGATCGCCGGGTTCTGCACCTTCGACCGACACAGGACCGGTCAGGTAGTGCACCTTCGTCAGGTCTACATCGCGAATATCGTTGGCGGAGTCGTTATTGCCAATCTGCCCGCCCGTCCAATCACAGCACTCCAGGCGAAATTCATCGCCCGGCTTGACGTGCACTGCCATCGGGATATCCGGATGCCAGCGGTTGTGCGGTTTGATGTCTTGTTCTTCCGGGGCCTTGTCGATGTCGTAGGAAATCAGGGTTTCCGCCATGAGTCTCTCCAATGTCAGGGTTCCAACGCGCTCCGGATCCGCCTTACGCCCGGAGCGAGATGCTGGGGGGTGCCAGCTACGCAGCCGGCCGGTGGCTCGCTTGCGCAGGAGATTTCTAGCGAAAACCGTGCCAACCCTGGCGGGTGACAGGACCGGGGACCCGCAATCGAGGACAGCGACCGGCGTTGAACGGGGCTCTCGGTTCGGTGACCTTCAGCAAGCCTTTGTCGAACCTGCTGCGCCGGTTATCGCCGGCGACATTGTCAGGACAAGATTGCGTTCGACGGAGCGAGTCCGCGAATCCGCCGGGAACCCGGAGAGACAGTAGCGTCAACGGAACAAGACGCCCTGGAGAAAAGTGTCTATGCCTGTACCATTATCCGAGCTCGCGGCTCGAGCAAACGCTCTGCACGAAAACTCCTGTTTCTGAGTTCTACTCAGCGACAATCGGTTCATCGCTATGTCCGAGCGCTGATCAGTTTTTCGTGGAAAAACGCGGCGTGAAATGTTTGATTACTCTCGGGCCTGTGGAGCCGAAACGCATTTGCGTTTAAAGAGGTCGCCGCCTGTCGGATTTGATTCGTTTCATGGGGGGCTGCCTAATCGCCCGGAAGCGCCGTGTTCCGACCCTTCTCGTCAGGGCCGAAAACGGCTGCGGTCGGAAACAGAGATATCAAAAATACCCGACAGTGGAGGCGCTGGTGCGCCCACAGAGCCGTTGCCGTGGAGAGGCCTATCGAAGGCACTCTCCACAGCAAAGCTTCAGCAATGGATGAGGAAACTCTTTACTCAGCGTTTATGATTTATCCAGCCAACCCGGCCGCCTCAGCGCGCGAGCCCGGAAGGCTTGAATAACCGGAGAATTATCTATTCAAGGTGAAGCCTCTTGTTCATGCTTTCGGGGCTACTTCGGCATCGGGCCGAGCTTGACGCCCTCCGGGTAGTATTTCCAGCCGTCTCGGACCTTCACTTTTTCATCCCACGGCAACTTGTAGGTCCCGTTCGCGAGATCGTTTACCCAAGTCAGATAGTTCTGGGAACCGCCGCCGGGCTCGGCAACGTAACCCCGGCAGCCCAAGTTGAAGATGTTGTTTTCTAGAGCCCAATGCTCGCGGGCCTTGTCGACGAGTCGCGGGAACAGCTCTGCCGTGACGATCTCCCAGGGATTCCGGTGGCCCTGCTGGATCACGTTGCCGTCGTAGTTGCATACCGTTCCCTCGCCGAAATAGTAGAAAACGCCGTCGTAGCCCGCGAGGTTGACCGAAATGCTGTACATCAGGTTTTGCCATGCATTTGTGCGGTTCGTCCAAATCCACTGATCGTTCACCTGGGTGGAATACCCCGAAATCCGGATGTAAACGTTTGCCCCCTTGTACGCCGCCTCCCGGGCGAGTTCCGGGAACATGCCGTCGTGGCAGATGCAAACGGCCAGTTTTGATCCCTTTGGGCCGTCGCAGACTGGCATGCCGAAGTTGCCCGGAGACCACGGTTCGATAGGAACCCATGGCTGCAGTTTACGGTAGTGGAGAGCGATCTCTCCGTTGTTGTCGATGATGATTGCGGTATTGTAGGGCGGTTTTTGAGGATCCTCGTTTTTTTCCATCAAGGAAAAAACGCCCCAAACGTCGTTTGACTTGCAAGCTTCCTTGAATCGGCCAATCTCCGGGCTGTCGATGGTGAGCAGCATTTCATCGTAGGTCCAGATCGCGGTGTTAAGACCTTGGGTTGAATATTCCGGAAAAACGATCAGGTCCAGGTCCGGGTACCCGGCTTTCGTAGACTTCACTGCATTGCAGATCTGGTCCACCTGCGTCTGAATATCTTCTGGTCCCTTGATGACTGGCACCGGGTACTGAATCATGGCTGTGAGTAATGCTTCGTCCCATGCGCTGACGCTGCCTGTGCTTGCCATTGTTTACGACTCCTCAATTTCGGGCTTGAAGGTTTTTCGACGGTCCCGATTCGTTCACGGGTTGGATTCATTTCGAGCCGTTTCATTCCAGGAGTTCCTAGCGGACATGAAACGGTATAACGTTGCATGCTAGAAGCGTGCCAATTCGGCGGGGGCCTCGTTCGAAGGCTCGTTTAGGCGGTTCGGTTCGGTTTGGCGGAACTTCGAGGGAGGGTCAAAGTGTGCCAATGGCGAGCAATGGCGAGCTTTGTCATTTCGGGTGTCGTCGGGTGGTTAACGTCGCCTCACTTCAAGCCCAAGTTTTTCGATGCGATAACGCAACTGGCGAAGGGAGAGATTGAGGCGTCTGGCTGCACAAGATTGGTTCCCTCTGCACTGATTTAGGGCGTCGAGGATCTGTTTTGCATCTTCCTGGCGCACCCATTGGTAACGACCGACCTCGTTTTTCGTGGTGGATCCGTAGTCGAACGCCGGTGGGCTGGAAGACTGGGGTGTCGGCGCCTCGGGGAGGCGCACGCTGCCCTGCTCGGTGAGAATCTGCTGGATTTGCGTTCTTTGGATGTGGTCGCTCTCCGCCATCAAGATGGCGCGTTCGACGACGTTCTGCATCTGGCGAATGTTTCCGGGCCAGCCATAACGTTCCAGCGCCGCGAGAGCCTCGGGGTGCAAGGCGACATTGCGCTGGTAGCGGTGGTTGAGCTCATTTAGGAAATGCAGTGCCAGAGGTCGTATGTCGCCTCGGCGAGCGCGCAGAGGGGGCAAGTACACTGGCACTACATTGATACGGTAAAACAGATCGAGCCGGAAACCTCCGGTATTGACGTGCTCCTGCATATCTTCGTGGGTTGCGGTGATGAGCCGGAAATTGACAGGGACGGGGCTGGCGGCGCCAATTGGATCGACCTGGTGCTCCTGCAGCACCCGCAACAGCTTGGACTGCAGCTGCAGTGGCATGTCGCCGATCTCATCCAGAAACAAGGTGCCGCCGTCGGCCTGCAGGATTTTGCCCTTTTTATTCCCCGAAGCCCCTGTGAAGCTGCCTTTCTCGTGGCCGAATAGCTCGGATTCGAGCAAGTCGGGAGGTATCGCCGCGCAGTTGATGCAGATGAACGGTCGGTCGGTTCGCTCGCTCTGCTGGTGGATCATGCGCGCGAACTTTTCTTTGCCGGTCCCCGACTCCCCCAGAAGCATGACGGCCGCATCGCTGGGTGCGACCTGTATGCATTGCTTGACCGCGTCCAGGAGGGCCTCGCTGGAGCCGACAATCCCGTGGGCCAGGCTCTTTTGAAGCATCCCCTCCATCGTCACCGAGTTGCGAAGACTCTGGTTCTCTCTGATCAGATGTTCGGTCTCCTTGCGGATGAATTCGCCAATCCGCATGACCTGACCGATCGCCGATGCGGCGACCTTCAGGGTCGCAATATCCGCTTCGAACGGGGTTTCCTGGCCACCTGCTTTCTGTACAGAAAGTACCCCTACGGGGGTCCCTGATTCCAGGATCGGCACTGCGATGAATGCGATCCGGGTTGTGTCGTTATGTGGGCGTTCAGTGATCCGCTGCAGATACAAGGGCTCGCGGTCGATGTCCGGGACCAGCCCCGTGGACCCAGTACGCATCACGAAGCCGGTAACGCCCTCGTCATAACCAACCGAGAACGCCCCTTCGCGTAGACGAGCGTGGGTCAGGCCGTAGGAATAGCGGACCTCCAGAACCTCATTTTTTTGGTTGGGCGCCAGGACTCTCCCGCAGTTGAGCCCGAGAATCTGCGAAAGCAACCGCAGAATCCCTCGCACGGTGTGCGGTGGGTCCAGCGGGCGATCCAACAACTTGGCGATCTCCTGCTGTATAGAGAGCTGCAGACGCAGTGTCTCCCCTGCGACTACCCGTTGCGTCTTGTTCATGGGCCTGTTGTACACATGTCCGGTGAAGGGGGCGAGGTGGCCGCATGCAGGATTCGCGCCGCTTCTGGCGGGTTTCGTCGCCACGGGTTCGGCACTGCGTTTGCACCGGCATGTGTCATGGGTGTGAGCCATTTCGGGGCGGATCGGGGGTTGCGTGCACCGATAAAGAGCAAGCCTCCCGTTGTACTGAGCATGGTGTGGGGGGCTGGGAAATCCCACTGATACATGCCCTTGGTGAACATTGTCAGTGGTTGGCACAGGCATTGCAGACGTTCCGTTGCGGTTTCGAAGGCCGCGTTCAACGTGTGCTCCAGATCCAACCAAACCAAGGTAGATGACAATGACGGATATCAAGAAAACCTTCAGCCGCCGCAAGCTGCTGAAGTCGATGGTCGCCCTGCCGATCATGGCTTCGGGCATCGCGGGCTCGAAGTCCCTGTTTGCCAAGCCGGCCACCTCCGAGATCAACACCACCGGCTTGGCCGTGACCGATGACACGGTCAAGGTCGGCATCCTGCACTCGCTGACCGGCACCATGGCGATCTCCGAGACCGGGTCGGTCGAGGCCGAGACCCTGGCCATCGAGCAGATCAACGAGATGGGCGGCATCCTCGGCCGCAAGCTCGAGATCATCACCGAAGACGGCGCCAGTGACTGGCCGACCTTCGCCCAGCGTGCGCGCAAGCTGCTGCGCGAGGACAAGGTCGCCTCGATCATGGGTTGCTGGACTTCCGCATCGCGCAAGGCGGTGCTGCCGGTTCTCGAGCGCGAGAACGGCCTGCTGTACTACCCGACCTTCTATGAAGGTCTCGAGCAGTCCCCGAACGTGATCTACACCGGCCAGGAGGCCACCCAGCAGGTCCTGGCCAGCCTGAACTGGCTGTACAACGAGAAGGGTGTTCGCTCCTTCTATCTGGTGGGCTCCGACTACATCTGGCCGCGCACCACCATGAAGATCGCGCGAATCCATATCGAACAGCACCTCGACGGGGCCTCGGTGGTGGGCGAGGACTATGCGCCGCTGGGCCATACCTCGTTCGGCTCCATGATCAACCGCATTCGCCTGCGGCGTCCGGATGCTATCTACGGCGCGGTGGTCGGCGGTTCCAACGTCGCGTTCTTCCGCCAGCTCGTTTCCGCCGGCCTGGACGGCAGCAACCAGACCCTGCTGAACCTGGCGACGACCGAGGACGAGGTGCTGGGCATCGGCGGCGAGAATGTCGAGGGCTTCTACTCCAGCATGAAGTACTTCCAGAGCCTGGATAACGAGAACAACCAGGAGTTCGTGCGCGCATTCAAGGATCGCTGGGGCGAGGACAGCGTGATCGGCGACGTCACCCAGGCTGCCTATCTCGGCCCGTGGCTGTGGAAGGAAGCGGTCGAACGGGCTGGAAGTTTCGATGTGGACAAGGTAACTGCCCACTCGCCGGGGATCGAGCTCAACCAAGCACCGGAAGGCTACGTGAAGGTCCACGACAACCACCACCTGTGGAGCAAGACTCGAATTGGCCAGTGGCGCCGCGACGGTCAGGCCGATGTGGTGTGGGAATCCGATCTGATCGAGCCGGATCCGTTCCCCGAAGGCTATCAGTAAGCCGTACCGCGGGGGTGTCGGCCGCTGGCCGGTCCGGCGCCCCCTCCTGAATCCCGTAACGAGCCACCCGGCTCCCGCTTCAGGGAATACCGTTCATGGATTACTCAATGCAGGATCTGATGGCGATCACCGCCATGCAGGGCTTCGCGGGGCTGAGCTTCTTCTCGGTCCTGCTTCTGATGGCCCTGGGGCTGGCGATCATCTTCGGCCAGATGCGGGTCATCAACATGGCCCATGGCGAATTCATGGTGCTCGGGGCCTACACCACCTACATGGTGTCTACCCTGGCCTCCGGCCTGGGCCCCTGGGCGACCGAATACTACATTCTGCTGGCGATCCCGCTGGCGTTTCTCTCGGCCTTCCTGTTCGGAATGCTGATCGAGGTGCTGATGATCCGGCATCTCTACCACCGGCCTCTGGATACGCTGCTGGCGACGTGGGGGCTGGCGCTGGTCATGCAGCAGGGTTTCCGCTCGATCTTCGGCGCGCGCGAGGTGAGTCCTTCCACCCCTTCATGGCTGGAGGGCTCCTGGCGCCCGACGCCGATGATCGACATCCCGATCAACGGCATGGCGATCATGGTGCTGACCTTGATCGTCACTCTCGGCGTGGTCTGGCTGATGTATCGCTCGCGCTGGGGCCTGCGAGTGCGCTCGACCATGGCCAGCCGCGAGATGAGTGCGGCGGTGGGCATCAACACCCGCTGGGTCGATCGCCTGACGTTTGCGCTCGGCTGCGGCGTGGCAGGGATCGCCGGCGCGGCGTTCACGATGATCTCCTCCACCGGGCCCACGAGCGGCACGCTCTACATCGTCGACACCTTCCTGGTGGTCGTGTTCGGCGGGGCCGGCAGCATCTCCGGAACCGTGGTTTCCGCCTTCATTATTGCCCAGGGTCAGTCGATTCTCGAGTTCTTCATGGGCAGTTCCATGGCCAAGGTGACCACGCTGCTCGTCATCATCGCGATCCTGATGATGCGACCCGAAGGTTTGTTCAAGAGCAAGGTCCGCCGTTAGGCGGGCCTCTTCCGGGAGTCTCAGAGAAATGAATAACGTATTGCAGATGTTACTGGGCAAGAAGGGCCTGCCAGGTCTGCTGATTCTGGCCTTCATCCTGCTGGTCGTGTTCCCGCTGACCATGGATGTGGATGGCTTGAATCTCACGGGGCGCTTCCTGGCCTTTGCCTTCGTCGCGGTCGGGCTGGTCCTGGCCTGGGGGTACGGCGGCCTGCTGAGCCTGGGCCAGGGGCTGTTCTTCGGGATCGGCGGGTACGCGATGGCGATGTACCTAAAGCTGGAGGCCTCAACGCCGGAGGCCACCGCTATCCAGACCACGCCGGGGATCCCGGATTTCATGGACTGGAACCAGATCACCTCGCTGCCCTGGTTCTGGGAACCCTTCCAGAGTCTGACCTTCACGGTGCTGGCGATCCTGACTCTGCCCGCGCTTTTTGCGGCCTTTATCGGTTTCGCTCTGTTCACCCGACGGGTCAGCGGGGTGTTCTTCGCGATCATCACCCAGGCCATCGTGACCATTGCCACTATCCTGGTGATCGGTCAGCAGGGCTACACCGGGGGTGTCAATGGCATCACCGACCTGCGGACGCTGAAGGGCTGGGATATCAATACGGACGAGGCGCTGGTTGTCTTCTACTTCGCCACGGTCGTGTTGCTGTTCGCGGTGATCGCGCTCGGGATGTGGGTGCTCTCCACCAAGTATGGCCGGATCCTGATGGCTACGCGTGACCAGGAGAATCGGATCCGCTACTCGGGGTACAGCGTCGCTTACTTCAAGATCTTTATCTTCGCCCTGGCCGGCTTCATGTCCGGTATTGGCGGGGCGATGTTCACCCTGCAGGTCGGCTTCATGTCCCCGAGCATCATCGGGATCATCCCGTCGATCGAGTTTGTGATCTTCGCCGCGGTGGGTGGGCGGCTGTCGCTGCTGGGCGCGGTGTATGGCTCGCTGCTGGTGGGTTACGCCCGAGTGACCTTCGCCGAGGCCTTTCCGCAGTTGTGGCTGTTCCTGATCGGTGCCGTGTTTATCGCGGTGGTGATGTTCGCGCCCTACGGTCTGGCGGGGCTGTACAACACCCATGTTCGCCCGCGTGTGGAGGCCTTCCTCGTGCGCATGGGCTGGCGCCCGGACACGCCCCCTTCCGACACCCCCCATGCCATTGATCCTCAGGCTGCTCAGGAGGCCCGCAAATGAAGACCCATACCCCCTTGTTGCTCGCCGTCGAGGATCTGACCGTCTCGTTTGACGGGTTCAAGGCGATCGAGGGCCTCAATTTCTATGTCGACGCCGGGGAGTTGCGGGTGGTCATCGGCCCCAACGGCGCCGGCAAGACCACGCTGCTGGATCTGATCTGCGGCAAGACCAAGCCCACCGAGGGTTCGATCAAGTTCCGGGACACCGAGCTGACCCGCCTGCGCGAACACCAGATCGTCTGGAAGGGAGTGGGCCGCAAGTTCCAGACGCCGTCGGTCTACGAGGGGCTGACGGTCTACGAGAACCTTGAGGTGTCGTATCCGGAGGGCAAGACCGTGTTCGGGGCGCTGTTCTTCAAGAATACCCCGAAGGTCGACCGCAAGATTCGCGAGACGGCCGAGGCCATCTTCCTCACCGACATGCTGGAGCGCCCCGCCTCGGAGTTGAGTCACGGGCAGAAGCAGTGGCTGGAGATCGGGATGTTGCTGATCCAGGACCCGGAGCTCCTGCTGCTGGACGAGCCAGTGGCGGGTATGAGCGTGCGCGAACGCGAGCTGACCGCCGACCTGCTCAACCGGATCACCGAGGGACGTTCGGTGATCGTCATCGAACACGACATGAACTTCGTCAAGCAGATCGCTCGGAAAGTCACCGTGATGCACCAGGGCAAGGTGCTGGCCGAAGGTGACATGGAAACGGTGCAGTCCGATCCCCGGGTGATCGAGGTCTACCTGGGCCACTGACGCAGATTCTGCAGAGGACAAAAAGACATGTTTCAAGTAACAGGATTGCGTTCCGGCTATGGGGAGGTCGGGGTCATCAAGGGGCTCGACATCTCGGTCGGGGACAACGAGACCCTGGCCGTCATGGGTCGCAATGGCATGGGCAAGACCACCCTGTTCAAGACCTTGATGGGCCTGATCCAGTCGAAAGACGGGCAGGTCAATCTGGATGGGCAGGATCTCTCCAGGATGCCGACCCACAAACGGGTCGCGGCTGGTCTGGCTTATGTCCCGCAGGGACGGATGATCTTCCCGGGCCTGACCGTGCAGGAAAATATCGCGACCGGTCTGGAGACCACGAAGAGCCGGCGTATTCCGTCCGACATCTTTGATCTGTTTCCGGTGCTGCACGAAATGCGGCACCGGAAGGGTGGGAACCTCTCCGGCGGGCAGCAGCAGCAGCTCGCGATCGCGCGGGCGCTGGTCTCCAACCCGAAGGTGCTGCTGCTGGACGAACCCACGGAAGGCATCCAGCCGTCGGTGATCAAGGACATCGCCAGCACCCTGAACGAGATCAGCCGCTCGCGCGAGATCACCATCGTGGTCTCCGAGCAGATCCTGAGTTTCACGATGGCGATTGCGGACCGCCTGCTGGTGATCGAGTCCGGCGAGATCGTGCACGAAACCGATCGCGCCAGTTGCGACGAACAGACCATCAGCGGGTACCTGTCGATCTGATCCGGCCCCGTGGGCCGGTACACCTATTAGCTAGAGGAGCAAACATCCATGCGACACGGCGATATTTCCAGCAGCCCCGATACCGTGGGCGTGGCGGTGGTGAACTACAAGATGCCCCGCCTTCACACCAAAGGCGAAGTCCTCGACAACGCGCAGAAGATTGCCGACATGATCCTGGGCATGAAGCAGGGTCTACCCGGCATGGATCTGGTCATCTTCCCCGAGTACAGCACCATGGGGATCATGTACGACCATGACGAGATGATGGAGACCGCTGCCACCATCCCGGGCGACGAGACCGAGATCTTCGCGGCGGCCTGCCGCAAGGCCAATGTCTGGGGGGTGTTCTCGCTGACCGGCGAGCGGCACGAGGAGCACCCGAACAAGGCGCCCTACAACACCCTGATCCTGATGAACAACAAGGGTGAAATCGTCCAGAAGTACCGCAAGTGCATCCCTTGGTGCCCGATCGAGGGCTGGTATCCAGGCGATCGCACCTACGTCTCCGAGGGCCCGAAGGGGCTGAAGCTCAGCCTGATCATCTGTGACGACGGCAACTATCCCGAGATCTGGCGCGACTGCGCGATGAAAGGCGCCGAACTGATCGTGCGCTGCCAGGGCTACATGTACCCCGCCAAGGAACAGCAGGTGAATATGTCCAAGTGCATGGCCTGGGCTAATAACACCTATGTGGCGGTCGCCAACGCGACCGGGTTCGACGGCGTCTACAGCTATTTCGGTCACTCTGCGGTCGTCGGGTTCGATGGGCGTACCCTGGGCGAGTGCGGCACCGAGGAGAACGGCATCCAGTATGCGCAGCTGTCGATCCCCGAGATCCGGGATGCGCGCGCCAACGATCAGTCGCAGAACCACCTGTTCAAGCTGCTGCATCGTGGTTACACCGGGATGCACGACTCGGGCGATGGCGACAAGGGTGTCGCGGATTGTCCGTTCGAGTTCTACCGCACCTGGGTCAACGACGCCGAAAAGGCCCGCGAGGACGTCGAAAAGATCACCCGCGACCAGGTCGGGGTTGCCAGTGCGCCAGTGCGCGATCTTCCCTACGCCGCAAAGACCAAAGAGACGGGATCGTAGTCGCAGGATTTCCCGCTTGTACAGGCGGTGTGATGGATGCCGGTCCTCCCCGAGGAGGACCGGTAATCTTTTGTATAGCCTGAAAGGCTGAGGTAATGCCATTTATTAACGACCGTCTTGCGGATACCGAACGCCGACGGATGGAGACAGAGCGCCGGATCGATGCGGGAAGGGATCGCAGCGGCGCCTCCGTGGCCACAGGAGAGGGCGGCGGGATCGAAAGCCGCTATCGCTTCGACGTGGACGCGATCATGTCTGCGATTCGCCGGGAGATCCTGGGCCAGGACGATGCCGTCGCGGCTGTCGAACGCATGCTCCGGATCGTGCGGGCCGATATCTCCGACCCGCACCGGCCGTTGCATACCGCGTTGTTCCTGGGCCCGACCGGGGTCGGCAAGACCGAAATCGTGCGCGCGCTCGCGCGGGCTCTGCACGGTGATGCCGAGGCCTTCTGCCGGGTCGACATGAACACCCTTTCTCAGGAGCACTATGCGGCGGCCCTGACCGGGGCCCCGCCGGGTTACGTCGGCAGCAAGGAGGGCACGACGCTGCTCGATCAGGAACGCATCGAGGGCAGCCTGCGCAAGCCCGGCATCGTCCTGTTCGATGAGCTGGAGAAGGCCTCCGACGAGGTCGTGGGGGCGTTGCTCAACGTGTTCGACAACGGGCTTCTGACTACGGCGTCAGGAGAACGTACCTACAGCTTCCGCAATACACTGGTGTTCATGACCAGCAACCTCGGTGCCCGCCGTCTGCAGAAGGACGCGGAGCGGCGCCAGGGCTGGCTCGGGCGCTGGTGGTCGCGCGGCCCACTGCGGGAGCGCCAGTACCGGCTGGTCGAGCGCGAACTGCTGGGCCGCTTCGCGCCGGAGTTCGTCAACCGCATCGACAGTATCTCGGTGTTTCAGTGGCTGGATGGCGATACCCTGAACGAGCTGGTGGACCTCGAGTTAGCGCGCCTGAATCGACGTCTGGAGAAACACCGGGTGGAACTGCGGCTGACCGAGTCGGTGCATCGCCAGGTGCGCGAGGCCGGATACGACCGCAAGTTCGGGGCCCGGGCCATGCGTCGCGCCATGCGCCATGTCGTCGAGGCCCCGCTAGCGGAATATCTGCTGATCACGCCCAATCCTGACTCAGAGCCACGGGTCCTGGAGGCGATGCCCGGCCGCGACACGGTCAGCTTTCGTCGCCTCGGCATCGCGCCCGCCAACGCGTAGGAGGCGAGCCCTCTCGCCGATCGGGCATTGCCAACTCCTCGCCGCTTGGGGGGCTGCGTGATCTAACCCCCCATAGAGACTGCCTCGCAGGCGAAGCGGAGCTGTCTCGTTTGGGCGCTGCGGGGCGCGCCTCAGCCGGCGCGGGCCGGGCGCTCCAGCATCCCGTGTTCGATAATGAAATCGGTGACCGCCTCCAGACCCTCCCCGGTCTTCAGGTTGGTGAACACGAACGGGCGATCCCCGCGCATGCGCCGGCTGTCGCGGTCCATCACCTCCAGCGATGCGCCGACGCCGTCGGCCAGGTCGATTTTGTTGATCACCAGCAGATCGGAGCGGGTCACGCCCGGCCCGCCCTTGCGCGGGATCTTGTCGCCGGCGCAGACGTCGATTACGTAGATCGTCAGGTCCGACAGTTCCGGGCTGAAGGTCGCGGAAAGGTTGTCACCGCCGCTCTCCACGAATACGACCTCCAGATCAGGAAAACGGATCCCCAGGTCGGCGAGCGCAGACAGGTTCATCGAGGCATCCTCGCGGATTGCGGTGTGTGGGCAGCCGCCCGTTTCCACGCCGACGATGCGCTCGGCCTCCAGGGCGTCGTGGCGGGTCAGAAACTCCGCGTCCTCGCGGGTGTAGATGTCGTTGGTGACCACGGCGATGCTGTAGGTGTCGCGCAGGCGCTGGCACAGGGCCTGCAGCAGGGCGGTCTTGCCGGAGCCGACCGGTCCGCCGATGCCAACGCGCAGTACGCGGGGATTCAGTGACATGGGGTTCTCCTGATGATGGGTTCCTAACTCCGGAACAGGCGTGAATACTGGGTTTCGTGTAGCGCGCTGGCAATCGCGACACCCGGGGCGGTGCCGCCGATCGCGTTGTCCTCGCGGGCGAGCCCGGCACGAGCCGCCGTGCCGATCGTCGAGGCCAGCTGGTAGAGCAGCCGCTGCCCGGCGGTTTGGCCCAGCGGGACCAGCTTGATGGCGGCCGCCACCTGGTTCTCGCACCAGGTCCAGAGGCAGGCCTCGGCGCCCTCCCCGATGGCGATATCCCAGCGCGCGAGCGCCAGCGCCAGCAGCGTGGCCCAGGTCGCCTCGGGATCGCGGGTCCAGGGCTCGGCTTCGGGCAGCTCCAGTTCGGTCAGCAGGCGCGCCAGCGCCTGACCCAGCTGGCGATCCTCGTCCCGCAGTTCGCGGGTCTCGCGACTGGCGCTCAGCCAGGCGCTCAGCCGGGCGACTGCGTCGAGGTCCTGGGTCTGCCATGCTTGGTGGAGGCGTTGCAGCATGGGGATGTCGACCCGACTCAGGGTGTGGTCGAGCTGGCCTTGCAGCCAGTCGGCGACCGCGGCCTCGTCTTGTACCCAGCCGGCCTCGATGGCCCATTCCAGTCCGCCGGAGTAGCTGTACGCACCGACCGGAAGCGCGGGGCTGAGGAGTTGCCAGAGCCGTCGCCGGGCCAGACCGGGGTCTGTCAGGCCCGGGTCCGTCAGGCCTAGATCAGTGCGAGTGGCCATGGCCGTGGCCACCGTGCGCATGGCCGTGCCCGTAGGCACCCGCCTCCGGCTCGAACGGGGCGTTTTCGAACATCGGATCGAGTCCGATGCCCCGCAGCATGTCGTCCAGCACGTGGTCGTGCAGGTAACGCAGCCGGCCCGGACCAATCTGCAGGGCAATATGGCGGTTGCCGAGGTGGTAGGCCGCCCGCGCGAGCAGCAGGGGGTCTTCGCAGTACACGGTGCTGACCGGTTCCGGTGCGGCACGCACCGTGACCCACTCGCCGCTTTCGGCGCGCAGGGCGGACCCGTCGCGCAGCATGCCGCCCCGCTCGAGGAATACGCCGACCTCGTCGCCGGTGTCGAGGGTGGCCCGGAAGCGGCTCTTCATCCGGGTCTCGACCGGCAGATGCAGGGTTCCGGTCACGGTGGTCGGGGCGCTCTCGGCGCGTTCGATCAGGCGAATCATGGGGACCTCAGAACAGGAAGTAACGCTGGCTCAGCGGCAGCTCGGTGGCGGGTTCGCAGGTCAGAAGCTCGCCGTCGGCACGGACCTCGTAGGTCTCCGGGTCCACCTCCATCTTCGGCAGCCAGTCGTTCAGCCGCATGTCCTGCTTGCCGATCTCGCGGCAGCCGCGGACCGCGACCAGCCTTCGCTCCAGACCCAGCTGGTCGCCGATCCCGGCGGTCAGGGCGGCCTGCGAGACGAAGCTGACGGAGGTGCCGGTCATGGCCGGGCCGTAGCTGCCGAACATCGGCCGGTAATGCACCGGCTGTGGCGTGGGGATGGAGGCGTTGGGGTCGCCCATCGGGGCCGAGGCGATCATCCCGCCCTTGATGATCAGCGCCGGCTTGACGCCGAAAAAGGCCGGATCCCACAGGACCAGGTCGGCCAGTTTGCCGGGTTCGACGGAGCCCACTTCGTGGGCCATGCCGTGCGCCAGAGCGGGATTGATGGTGTATTTGGCGACATAGCGACGTGCGCGGAAGTTGTCGTGCTCGGCCGGGTCGCCGGCCAGCGAGCCGCGCTGGCTCTTCATCTTGTGGGCGGTCTGCCAGGTCCGCAGGATGACCTCGCCCACGCGTCCCATCGCCTGCGAGTCCGAGGCGATCACCGAGAACGCACCGAGGTCATGCAGGATGTCCTCCGCGGCAATGGTCTCGCGCCGGATCCGGCTCTCGGCGAACGCGACGTCTTCCGCGATCTGCGGATCCAGGTGGTGGCACACCATCAGCATGTCCAGGTGTTCGTCGATGGTGTTCACCGTGAACGGCCGCGTGGGATTGGTGCTGGACGGCAGGACGTGGGCTTCGCCGCAGGCCCTGATGATGTCCGGGGCGTGGCCGCCGCCGGCGCCCTCGGTGTGATAGGTGTGGATGGTGCGTCCCTTGAACGCCGCCAGGGTGTCTTCGACAAAGCCGGATTCGTTCAGGGTGTCGGTATGGATGCAGATCTGGATGTCGTGCGCGTCGGCGACGGACAGGGCGCAGTCGATCGAGGCCGGGGTGGTGCCCCAGTCCTCGTGCAGCTTCAGGCCCAGGGCCCCCGCCTCGACCTGCGCGTGCAGGGCGCCGGGTTCGCTGGCGTTCCCCTTGCCCAGAAAGCCCAGGTTCATCGGGAATGCCTCGGCGGCCTTCAGCATCTGCTGGATGTGCCAGGGTCCGGGGGTGCAGGTGGTGGCGTTGGTTCCGGTGGCGGGTCCGGTCCCGCCACCCACCATGGTGGTGATGCCGGAGGTCAGGGCCTCTTCGATCTGCTGCGGACAGATGAAGTGGATATGGGCATCGATGCCACCGGCGGTCAGGATCCGGCCCTCGCCGGCGATGACCTCGGTTCCCGGACCGATCACGATGTCGACGCCCGGCTGGGTATCCGGGTTGCCGGCCTTGCCCACCGCGTGGATCCGGCCCTGCTTCAGGCCGACATCGGCTTTGACCACGCCCCAGTAGTCGAGGATGACCGCGTTGGTGATCACGGTGTCCACCACGGCTTCGTCGTGCCGCTGGCTCTGGCCCATGCCGTCGCGGATCACCTTGCCGCCGCCGAACTTGACCTCGTCGCCGTAGACGGTCCAGTCGCGCTCCACCTGGATCAGCAGCGCGGTGTCGCCGAGGCGCAGGCGGTCACCGGTGGTGGGGCCGAACATCTCGGCATAGGCGCGGCGGGGAATGGTCTGGCTCATTGCGCATCTCCGTCCAGCGGGCCACCGATGCGGCCCTGGAATCCGAACACCCGGCGCTCCCCGGCGTAGGCCACCAGCTGCACGCTGCGGGTCTGGCCCGGTTCAAAACGCACGGCCGTTCCCGCCGGTATGTCCAGGCGGAAGCCTCGCGCGCGCTCGCGGTCGAAGCGCAGGGCGTTGTTGGTCTCGAAGAAGTGATAGTGAGAACCGACCTGGACGGGCCGGTCGCCGCTGTTGGCCACCTCCAGGGTGACGGTCTCGCGGCCGGCGTTCAGGGTGATGTCGCCGTCCGCGGGCAGGAGTTCACCGGGGATCATCGGGCACTTCCTCTTAACGGATGGGTTCGTGAACGGTGACCAGCTTGACCCCGTCCGGGAAGGTCGCCTCGACCTGTACCTCCGGGATCATCTCCGGGACGCCTTCGAGTACGTCGTCACGGGTCAGCACCTCGCCGCCCAGGCTCATCAGCTCCGCGACCGAACGGCCGTCGCGGGCCCCCTCGAGGATGGCGGCCGAGATCAGCGCCATGGCCTCCGGGTAGTTGAGCTTCAGCCCGCGCGCCTGGCGGCGTTCCGCCAGCAGGGCGGCCGTGAACAGCAGCAGCTTGTCTTTCTCGCGTGGGGTCAGTTCCATGGATCTTCCGGTGGTCAGGTGTTCCAGATACGGGGGGTGCACGGGGGCCGCCCGATGACCGGCTCGCGCAGGAAGGCCCAGGCCCGCTGCAGCAGCGCGCGCACGGTCTCCGCGCCATGGCCCAGACAACGCAGGAACAGGACATCCCCGATTCGTGAGATGCCCAGGCGCAGGGCGTCGGGCGTTCCGAGATGCTCGCGCAGTGCCGGTTCGAGTCCCTCGGGAACCGGGGTGGCCACCAGCTGGCCCACCACGGGGAAGCCGTCGAGGCCCCAGGGACGGCTCAGCAGCGGATCGCCGTGGACCAGGTCGAGGCGGTCATGTACCAGCGGTCGGCCGTCGCGCTCGATCCACAGATCCTGGGTGCACGCTCCGCCCTCGTAGTGGTCGCCGTGCGCCGGGCGTCCCAGGCACAGGACATCCCAGGTGCACAGGCACGCGCCGGGTCCCAGACGGAAGTGGTTGTGCAGCGTCACGCGGGAGCGACCGTGCAGGATGGTTTCCGTCGGCAGGAACTCCAGACTCGCGTCGGGCCCCACCGTGAAGCTTTGTTCCTGGCGGGCGCTGTCCGCCCGCGTCCGGTAGAACTTGGCCGCGGCAGGGGTGGTGAGCAGAGCCCGGCTGCCGGCGTCCAGCTCCGCTTCCAGCTGCAGGCGATCGCCGCCGGCGACGCCCCCCGGGGGATGGATCACGTAGCAGTGGCAGACGTCGCCTTCGGGGAAGAAGCTTCGCTGCACCAGCAGAGGGCCCTCGTGACGACGGCGGGCCAGCCGGGTCCGTCCGCCACGCGAGGCGAAGCCCAGCTCCAGGCGCCCGAGCCATCCGTCCCGGGTCTCCGGGACGGTCTCGGTGGCGCCGGCCAGTTCCACGGGGGTGATGTCCACGCCGCTAGACCACCAGCAACAGATAGACGCTGGTGGCAACCATGGCCCCTCCGGCCGCCTGTCCCACCGGACGCTCGAGATCCGTATCGCGTATCCGGGAGGCGGCCAGTGCACCGGCGGTCAGCAGCAGGGCGCTGGCCAGCAGGAAGCCGGCGGCGAATCTCAGTGCGGACAGGTCGGCCGCCATTTCGGCACCGTGGGCGAAGCCGTGCAGCGCGGCGAAGCCGGCCGCGATCGCGGCGGTCACCACCAGCGGGAGACGCGTGCCCAGAAAGACCAGTACGCCGGTCAGCAAAAGCGAGGCGAGGATGCCGAATTCGACGGTCGGCAGCGGGCCTTGCGCCACGCCCAGGGCGAAGGCGAGCGCCAGAGTGGCAAGTACCGCCGCGCCGGCGGTCAGGGTGCCCGGGAGTCGCTGTGAGCGGGCCATCCAGAACCCGATTCCGAGCAGGACCAGCAGGTGATCGAGGCCGGTGAACGGGTGCAGAAATCCCGCAGCGAAGCCCGCATGTTCGTGGGCGTGGTGCCCGTGGTGGGGATGGGCCAGCGCCATCACGGGCGCAAGAAACAGAACAACGAATGCGATGCAGCGTCGATGCAGCATGGTTCTCCTCGCTTGAATCTCGGTGCGGCGCGCAGGAATGCGCCGGCAGTAATCCGAGTAAGCAGGAGCCATGCCATGGTCGCCCCGAAAGCGTTGCGGAGCGTGGTGCCGGGCCAGGGAGCGCCGGTCTGCGGAGCTAATGTTTCGTCGTGGTGCAGCCCGTTTCGGGGGGCATGCATCAAGATGGATCAGGCTGCCCTGAAAGTGTGCGAGCGCGGGAGGTTTCGAGGCGGTGTCTGCTGATGCCGGGCGGATGCCGGAAGGCGTGCAGAGGCGTTACTCCCGGCTGAAGCCGCCACCCCGCGCCGGCCCGGCGCCGGGGTGGCGGACCGGCGCGGCCGGATCAGGCGAACAGCTTGCGGCGGAAGAATTCCGGGGTGGCGCCGGCGGCGCGGTGGATGGCCGCGTTGTAGTAGTGCGTGACGAACGGGATCTCCTCGGCGGCTTCCTCGCGCAGGAAGGCGACCGGGGCGTCCTTGGAGGCGATGGTGCAGGTCCACCAGCCGGAGGGGTAGGTGGGCTGCGGGAAGTGCATGGTCAGGGCGTCGATGAAACCCGCCATGCGCATACTGTCGTGCATCGGCCGCAGGATGCTGTCGGTATGCAGCAGCGGGGATTCGCTCTGCTGCACCAGCAGGCCATCGGAGCCCAGCGCCTTCACGCAGTCGCGGTAGAAATCCGCGGAGAACAGCCCTTCGGCCGGGCCGACCGGGTCGGTGGAGTCGACGATGATCACGTCGATGGAGCCGGGGTCCGCGTCCTTGATGAACTGGATGCCGTCATCGAACAGGAGTTCGGCGCGCGGGTCGTCGTTGGCGTCGCACAGCTCGGGGAAGTACTGCTCGGACAGGCGGGTCACGCGTTCGTCGATATCCACCTGCGTGGCCTTTTCCACCTCGTCGTGCTTGAGTACCTCGCGCAGGGTGCCGCAGTCGCCGCCGCCGATGATCACCACGTTCCTCGGTGCGTTGTGCGAATACAGGACCGGATGCGACATCATTTCGTGGTAGATGAAGTTGTCGCGGCCGGTGAGCATCACGAAGCCGTCGATCACCATCAGGTTGCCGAAGCCGGTGGTCTCGAAGATCTCGATCTTCTGATAGGGCGTCTGCTCCTCGTGGAGCTTTTTCGTGATGCGCAGGGACATCGCGATGTCCTTGTCGGGTTCGCTGAACCAGTGGTCGTCGAGTGCCATCGGGCGGGCTCCCCTTGTGCATGGGTGAACGGTAGGATGCGCCGCCATGATAGTGCCCTGTATCCTGCGGGCAACTCCGACCTTCCCCAACCGCGGAACCGCCATGTCAGCCACGTCCTGGACCCTGGATGATGCGCGCCGTACCTACGGCATCGATCACTGGAACGGGGACTTCTTCGAGGTCAATACGTCCGGGCATGTCTGCATGCGCCGTCCGGACTGGCCGGAACACCCCGGCGTGGATCTGCACGCGCTGGCCTGCCGCCTGCGCGAGGAGCACGTGGGCCCGCCGGTGCTGGTGCGCTTTCAGGACGTGCTCGACGGTCGCGTGCGGCGCCTGTCACGCGCCTTCGCCCGGGCGGCCGAGGAGCTGGATTACCACGGCGACTTCACCGCGATCTATCCGATCAAGGTCAACCAGCAGCGTTCGGTGGTCGAGCGCATCCTCGCCGCCGGCGATCACGCGGATGCCGAAGGCCACCGGCCGCAGGTGGGTCTGGAGGCCGGCTCCAAGCCGGAGCTGATCGCGGTGCTGGCGCAGTCGCGCCCCGGGTCGGTCATCATCTGCAACGGCTACAAGGACCGCGAATACGTGCGCCTGGCCCTGATCGGGCGGCAGCTTGGCCACCGGGTGTACATCGTGATCGAGAAGCCCTCGGAGCTCGAGGAGGTGATCCGCCAGGCCGAAGCCATGGACGTTTCGCCGCTGCTGGGGCTGCGCGTGCGCCTGGCGTCCATCGGCAAGGGCAAGTGGCAGAATACCGGCGGCGAGAAGGCCAAGTTCGGCCTGTCCGCCGCGGACGTGCTGGCGATCCTCGAGCGCCTGCGCGGGCTCGACTGGCTCGACCGCCTGCAGCTGCTGCATTTCCACATGGGGTCGCAGATCGCCAATATCCGCGACATCCAGAACGGCATGGGCGAGGCGGCCAGCTACTTCGCCGCGCTGCACGAGGCCGGGGCCGGCATCCGCGTGGTCGACGTGGGCGGCGGCCTGGGCATCGACTACGAGGGCTCGCGCTCGCGCAACGAGTGCTCCATCAACTACTCGGTGGAGGAATACGCCCTCAACATCCTGCGCCCGCTCAGCCGCATCTGCCACGAGCACGACCTGCCGATGCCCGAGGTGTTCAGCGAGTCCGGGCGTGCCCTGACCGCGCATCACGCGGTGCTGATCACCAACGTGATCGACTGCGAACCGGCCCCCGGGGACGGCCCCGTGCCGCCGCCGGCCGCCGACGAGCCGCCCGAGATCGCGACCCTGCGGGCGCTGCTGGAGGACAGCGTGCGTCCGCCGTCCGAGGTCTTCCACGACGCCGCCTGGCATCTGGCCGAGGTGCAGGCGCAGTTCGCCCGCGGCCTGCTTTCGCTGGCCGACCGCGCCCGCGCCGAGGCGCTGTACTTCGCCCTGTGCCAGCGACTGCTGGTGGACCCGGATGCCCTGCCGGCCGAGATCCATGCCGAGCTGACCGACAAGCTGGCGGACAAGGTCTTCTGCAACTTCTCCGTGTTCCAGTCCATCCCCGACACCTGGGCGATCGACCAGATCTTCCCCATCATGCCGCTGCACCGGCTGGATCAGGCGCCCACGCGCCGTGCGGTGCTGCAGGACCTGACCTGCGACTCCGACGGCCACGTGGAGTACTACGTGGAGCGCGAAGGCACCCACACCACGCTGGCCCTGCACGAGTGGGAGCCCGCACGGCCGTATTATCTGGGGATCTTCCTGGTGGGGGCCTATCAGGAGATCCTGGGCGATCTGCACAACCTGTTCGGCGACACCGACACGGTCAACGTCGAGCTCACCGCCGACGGCGGCTACCGTCTGGTCGACCCCGAACGCGGCGACACCGTGGACGAACTGCTGTCCTACGTGCACTTCGCCCCCGACGACCTGCGCCGCGCGTTCCGCGCCCGCATCGACGCCGCCGGCCTGCGCGGCGAGGCGGCCGGGCGGCTGCTGGCGGAACTGGAACACGGCCTGACCGGCTACACCTATCTGGAGGACTGAAATGCAGTGCTACGTCTATCGCGCCACGCGGCGCGCCGACACCTATGTCTATCTGCCGGAGAAGGACGATTTCTCCGATCTGCCCGACACCCTGATGAAGGCCCTGGGCAGCCTCGAATTCGCGCTGGAGTTCGAGCTGACCCCCGACCGCACCCTGGCGCAGGAAGACCCGCAGAAGGTCCTCGCCAACCTGCAGGACCAGGGCTTCCACCTGCAGGTCCCGCCGCCGGACGACAAGCTCGACCCGTGGCAGGGCGGGGTGTCGGGCTGATCGGAGCGGACGCTTACCAGAGGCAGCGGATCGGGAATGTCTGCAGGGCCGGGTCCGCGGTGACCAGCGGGACCTGTTCCAGTTCGGCCTGAGCTGCGAGGACCCGGTCGAACGGGTCCCGGTGTTCCTGGGGGTAGGACCCGGCATGGATGGCCTGTCGGTAATTCACGGCCAGATGCGAGAACCCGTCGGCGGTGATCAGCTCATCGAAGTCGCGGAGCACCCTCGCCCCGATCGCGAGCTTGCCCAGACGGCACTTGGTCGCGATCTCCCAGGCGCTGGCCGCACTCACCAGCACCGTGTGTGTTTCGTCCTGGATGGTATTTCTGGCAGTGGTGGAGAGTTTCGGGTCGTCGGTCATCCACCACAAGAGGGCGTGCGTATCCAGCAGGACTCGCATCACTCTTCCCATGCCCGAAGTTCTTCCTCGGGCAGGGGCTCGAAGAAGGATTCCTCCACACGGCCCTGAACCCTGCCGGGCTGCCGTTTCTGCGGTGTGCCCTCCAGCGGGACCAGCCGTGCATAGGGGCGCCCGGCGCGCGACAGGATGATCTCCTCGCCGTCGTGTGCCCTTTTCAGCAGACGCGATAAATGAGTTTTCGCTTCATGCACGTTCACGGTGGTGGTCATCAAGGCACCTGTGCGACCTGGTCATCTCGTTAGTCTAGGCGAGGGGGGCGGTCACGACAACGCAACGCCAGGGACTGCTGTCGGGTCCCGGCTGGTTGGATACATGTCAGGTTCCGGCTGGTTGTAGACACGTTTTCGAAATAAATCGGGGCGTTCCTGTTGCCAGGCCTTGAGGGTCTCCACCGGCGTTCGGTGCCCCAGCGCCTTCTGCCCGATCTGATGGTTGTACAGGCGCTGGTAGTCCCGGAAGGTGTCTTGCAGATGCGCCCCCGAGTCGAAGCGCACAGCCGGTCGAACGGGTGGCCCCCGGTGGGCTCGCGTTCCCCGGTGGCCGCAAAGCGGTCCGTGAACTCCTTGCCGTTGTCCGTGACCACGTGCATGACATGGAACGGTGCCCGTTTGATCAGCTTCTTGAGAAAGCCGTCCGGCCAGCGCACCTGCTCCAGCGCCGTCTCGCACTGAGCCTCCGTGCCGTAACGCGCCATGAACGTCGGTAACGACAGACCCTGCTGAAACTGGACCCGATTCTGCGCCATGATGCCGTCCTCCGCAGGATGTGGACCTCCAGCGTCCGTCCGGAGGCTGTCTCAGTGAGCCTGGCGGAGTCTCATTGATAATCAGGGTGCAGTAAGGGATTTTCCACGCGGATGCCCTCGATGATCTGGGAATGGTTCAGGTCTTCCGACAGCAGGACCGTCGCACCGCCCTGGCAAGCGGTCGCCACAATCATCGAGTCCCAGAAGGACAGGCGATTCCGCTCCTGGATTTCGGAGGCCCGCAGCACGGCCTTTGTATCCGGGCACTCCACCTGCCACGCTCGGTAGGCCTCGATCATGCGGCGTGCCTCCCCGGGCGGGAGAGGATCCGCGACCTTGCGGGTCACGTTGACGTAGAACTCCTGCAGCACCTGGATGCTGATGATCGCCCCGCCCGTATCCCAGAGCTGACGGATGACTTGCTCGGCGCGGTCGTGTCGATCGCCCGCATCCAGGTCATGCGCGTAGAGCAGGATGTTGGTATCGACGAAGACCTTATCGCTCATGCAGGGCGTCCCGATCCGGGCGACCGCCACCGAAGCGGTACCCCCTGTCGAGAGCGGCCAGGGCCTCGCGCCTGGAGCGCTCATAACGGTCGGACCGTTCCACGATGTGTTCCAGTTCCTCGGTCAGCAGCCGGCTGACCGAAGTCGAACGACGAGCGGCGATAACCTTCAGTTCGGTCAATACCTGCTTGTCGAGAGACAGGGTGATGTTCTGCTTCATGCTGAAGTCTCCTTGGGTCACGTAAATACGTGTAGCACCAAATCTACGTGTCTTCAACGGAGCTCAACGTGGTGCCGGCGATCGGCTCGGTGCGCCGGGCTGGCTGGCCTTGCAGACGGGGAGCGGCGGTTCGGGGCTGCGGGGCAGGGATGCTCTTCCGGGAGCAGGGTGGGCTGGGAGAGAAGGAGCCTGCGTGCAAAACGCGGGAGTGGCAGCGCGGGCGCGAATAAATCTGTATAGTGACGGCCCTTTTGCCAGTACCCAGAGTTCGTATTCCATGACCGAGAAGCTTCGCAACATCGCCATCATCGCCCACGTCGACCATGGCAAGACCACGCTGGTCGACCAGCTCCTGCGCCAGTCCGGCACCCTCGACGAACGTGGCGACCACGGCGAGCGGGTCATGGATTCCAACGCCCTGGAGCAGGAACGCGGGATCACCATCCTGTCGAAGAACACCGCCATCAAGTGGCAGGACTACCGCATCAACATCGTCGACACCCCCGGACACGCCGACTTCGGTGGCGAGGTCGAACGCGTGCTGTCGATGGTCGACTCCGTGCTGCTGCTGGTGGACGCGGTGGACGGCCCCATGCCGCAGACCCGCTTTGTGACCCAGAAGGCCTTCGCGATGGGCTTCAAGCCGATCGTGGTGGTCAACAAGGTCGACCGCCCGGGGGCGCGTCCGGACTGGGCCGTGGATCAGGTCTTCGACCTGTTCGATCGCCTCGGGGCCAGCGACGAGCAGCTGGACTTCCCGATCGTCTACGCCTCGGCGCTCAACGGCTTCGCCGGCATGGACTCGGACGTGACCGACGGCGACATGACCTGCCTGCTGGAGACCATCGTCGAGCACGTGTCGCCGCCGGACGTGGACGCCGACGGCCCGTTCCAGATGCAGGTCTCCTCGCTGGACTACAACTCCTATCAGGGCCTGATCGGCGTCGGCCGGGTGAAGCGCGGGCGCATCACCCCGAACACCCAGGTCAAGGTGATCGACCGCGAAGGCGGCGTGCGCAACGGCCGCATGCTGCAGATCATGGGCTTCCACGGGCTGGACCGGGTGGATGTCAGCGAGGCCAACGCCGGCGACATCATCACCTTCACCGGCATGGACAAGCTGTTCATCTCCGACACCCTGTGCGACCCGAGCCATGTCGAGGCCCTGCCGGCCCTGACCGTGGACGAGCCCACGGTGAGCATGACCTTCCAGGTGAACACCTCCCCGCTGGCCGGCAAGGATGGCAAGTACGTCACCTCCCGCGTGATTCGCGAGCGCCTCGAAGAAGAGCTCAAGCACAACGTCGCCCTGCGCGTGGAAGATACCGAGGACCCCGACAAGTTCCGCGTCTCCGGCCGTGGCGAGCTGCACCTGGGCATCCTCATCGAGAACATGCGCCGCGAGGGCTACGAGCTGGGCGTCTCGCGCCCCGAGGTGGTCATCCGCGAGGTCGACGGGGTCAAGCAGGAGCCCTACGAGACCGTGACCGTGGACATCGAGGAAGAGCACCAGGGCACGGTGATGGAGAAGCTGGGCGAACGCCGCGGCGAACTCACCAACATGATGCCGGACGGCAAGGGCCGGGTGCGCCTGGACTACACCATTCCCTCGCGCGGGCTGATCGGCTTCCAGACCGAGTTCATGACCGCGACCTCGGGCACCGGCATCCTGCACCACGTGTTCGACCACTACGGGCCGTTGTCCACGACCGGTTCGGTGGCCTCGCGCCAGAACGGCGTGTTGATCGCCAACGGTCCCGGCAAGGCCATCGGCTTCGCCCTGTTCAACCTGCAGGACCGCGGCAAGCTGTTCATCGGCCCCGGCGAGGAGGTCTACGAGGGCATGGTCATCGGCCTGCACGCGCGTGAGAACGACCTGGTCGTGAACGCCCTCAAGGCCAAACAGCTCACCAACGTGCGCGCCGCCGGCACCGACGAGAACATCCAGCTGACCCCGCCGGTGCGCATGACGCTGGAGCAGGCGATCGAGTTCATCGATGACGACGAACTCGTCGAGGTGACCCCGAGCGCCATCCGCATCCGCAAGAAGCTCCTGCTGGAGCACGAGCGCAAAAAGGCCTCGCGCGCCGCCGCCAACGCCTGACGCCCGTCCCCGCCCCGGCGCCCGCCGGGGCGGAGTGCTACCTCGAGCCTTGACGTGTACGCGATATTGGCACGGAGGTGCAGGATGTATGCGATTGAGTTCGAGGCTGATATTCGGGATGGGGTCGTCAGGATTCCGGATGAGTATGCGCGTCTGAACAATACGCATGCCCGGGTGGTCGTGCTGGTCGACGACGGTGGCGCGAAGGATGCCGATGTACAGGCTTTCTCCGAGCACTCCGCCAGTATGATCCATGAATGGCGCGAGCCCGCCGAGGACGACGTGTGGACTTGAAGGTTGGCGATGTCGTCCGTTGAACCTGACGGCCGCCATTGAAGGTCTCATCCGTCCAGTTGCCGCAGTAAGCTGTCCAGTTCCCGGGCCATGACCGGGACGTCGGTGGTGGCGGTATTCCAGATAATACGGTCGTCGATCTTCGCATAACCGTGGATCAGCAGGTTTCGCAGATCCACGGCGGCCCTCAATTGCGGGATCTGTCGAGCCACTTCGGGATTGGCTTTTTCCAGCTGGCCCAGCGCCTCGCCCAGAATCTCCAGCTGTCGCTCAACGGCGGAACGCATCAGATCGCTGGCAACGTAGTCCTCTTCATTTGCGTCCTTCACGAATTCCGCCACGCGTCGGGCGGCTTCACGCGCATCCCACAGGTAAGCCCGCGGATCACGCCGCATGGACCGCTTCCCGAGATTTTTCAATATCCGCGAGGACGTACGGATTGGTCACGCTTTCCGGCATCACCAGGTCCACGGGCCGCCCAAGGATATCGCTCAACTCGCTGCGCAGGGCGAGGAATTGCTCCAGAGAGCATTCGGTCTGGTCCGGACCGAATTCCACCAGGAAATCCACGTCCGAACATTGAGGGTCGAAATCATCCCCACGGGCTGCAGACCCGAAAACCTCCAGCCGCGATACACCGAAGTCGCGGCATACCGATTTGAGCGCTTTACGATGTTGCTGGATCAATGGATGCATGCCCGAGCCTCCTGTCCTCCTACGATACGACAGTCACGCCCGGGGCGCAGCCACAAGGCGTTGCCCGCCCGAACGCATATGCTGCCGCAGTGCGGCACTCCCCACGGCCAGACCGGCTAGGGCCTCACGCCATGTTGAGGTGTTATTGCGGTTCGGGCTAGTCTTCGGAGTCCATGCGGGCGAGCATGCGCATGCCGCCGGCCATGCAGGTCAGTGCCGAGCGGGCAGAGTCGTCGAATGTGGTCGGGGCGTCCTGCAGCACGTCGGCCGGCGGAAGGTTCCAGTACTTCGGGCGGCAGCCGGGCGGGCGACCGGCCGGCATGGCCTCCGCGGCCTCGGCGTCCACCGCCACCAGCAGGTCCGCCCACTCCAGGTCCTCGCGCGCGAGTTCGCCCATGGCCGGGCGCGGGCGCACCTCCAGCCATTCGGCCACGTCCCTGTCCTGCGCGGCCAGTTCGGCCACGCGATCGGCGCGGCCGTCATCCCCGGCGGCGGCCACCAGCAGCCGCGCCCGGCGCTTAAACATCTCCGCTCCCCTGCGGGTTCATTTGGCGACGGCCCGCGCGGGGCCGCAGGATGCCGGGATCATCATTCATCGCGGAGAACCTCTGATGGCCGAATTCGACTGGTCGCAGTATGCCCTGAGCGAGCTGAAGCTGGTGTATACCACGCTGCATGCCCAGCTGACCCTGCAGCCGGAGCTGATGGACTCGAAACTGATGGAAGACCTGCAGGCCCACCTCCAGCAGGCAGCGAAGGCCGACGGCGTGGACGCCTCCACCCACTCCCAGTGGGCCGCCTGGCTCAACGATCGCTGACGGGGAACTACTCAAGCCCAATCACGGGATGCCATGCCCGAGAGGGTGACGATTCAGACATGAATGGCCTCGCGTTCCACATACGGCCGTAGTTCGGGGCGCAGGGCTCGTTCGGTTACCAGGTCTACAGGGCGTCCGAGCAGGTCCTCGAGGTAGAACTGCAGCCCGAAATACTGTTGTGCTGAGGCTGGGTCGGGGAAATCGACGAGGATGTCGATGTCGCTTTCATGGGCGGCTTCGTTTCGGGCGAGCGAGCCAAACAGCGCGAGCTCTCGTACGCCAAACTCGCGGATCAGTATGGCGCGATGTGCCCGGAGTGTCGCCAGGACCCGGTCACGTTCAAGTGGCGATGATGCGAGGGGCTGTCCCGCAAGCGTTGTACCGGTCGCATGAGGCGGCATCATCCCGATTCCCGGTCAGGCGTCGCCGGCGGTGGCCTTGCGGTGCTCGGCGGCGAAGTCGAGCATGCGCTGCGTTGCGGTCAGGGCCTTCAGGCGGGCGTCCTCGTCGATGAAGATCTCGTTGGTGGCCGGTTCGGCGGTGTCTTCCAGCGTATTGGCCAGCGAGACCAGATCGTTCATCGCCATCCACGGACAGTGGGCGCAGCTGGTGCAGGTCGCGCTCTCGCCGCCGGTGGGGGCCTCGATCAAGGTCTTGTCCGGGGCCGCCTCGCGCATCTTGTAGAAGATGCCCTTGTCGGTCGCCACGATGAACTCCGGCTCGTCGCGGTCCTTCACCGCGGCGATCAGCTGGCTGGTGGAGCCCACCACATCGGCCTGATGGATCACCTCGCGCGGCGACTCCGGGTGCACCAGCACGGCGGCGTCCGGATGACGGCTGCGCAGGTCTTCCAGCGCCCACGAGCGGAACTCGTCGTGCACCACGCAGGAGCCGTCCCACAGCACCATGTCGGCGCCGGTGGTGCGGCGGATGTAGTCCCCCAGGTGCTTGTCGGGCGCCCACAGGACCTTCTTCCCCTGATCGCGCAGGTGTTCCGCCAGCGGCACCGCGATGCTGGAGGTGACCACGTAGTCGGCCTGCGCCTTCACGTCCACCGAGGTGTTCGAATACACCACCACGGTGTGGTCCGGGTGCTGCGCGCGGAACTTCGCGAACTCGTCGGCCGGGCAGCCCAGGTCCAGCGAGCACTCGGCCTCCAGCGTGGGCATCAGCACGCGCTTTTCCGGGCTGAGGATCTTGGCCGTCTCGCCCATGAAACGCACCCCGGCCACCACCAGCGTGCTCGCCGGATGGTCCTTGCCGAAGCGCGCCATCTCCAGCGAATCCGCCACGCAGCCGCCGGTTTCGTCGGCCAGGCGCTGCAGCGATTCGTCCACGTAGTAATGCGCCACCAGCACCGCATCGCGCTCGCGCAGCAGGCGCTTGATGCGTTCCACCAGCTCCGCGCGCTCGGCCTCGCCGAGGTGATGCAGCCCGGCGGTCACGTGCGCCGTGGACGGCACGTGGAACAGCGGTTGGTCGGCCACCGGTGCGTTCATGGGAATCCTCGCCGTCATTACAGTCTGCTTATAATACGACAGCCCCCTTTCCGGTGTCGTTCCGGCCCTGTCATGACCGAGCTTGAGCAACAGTATCGACAACTCTCTTTCGACCAGCGCATGGAGATGGCGCTGGCCGCCGACCTCGACTCGTGCTGGCGCCCGTTTCTGGTGCGCGACCAGCATGCCCAGGTCAAGGCGTATTTCTCCCGCCGTCTCGATCTGCAGCCCGACGAAGTGGCCCTGCTGCTGGCGGACCCCAACCAGACCGTGCGCCTGAACTGCGCCAAGCGGCCCGACCTCACGCCGGAGCAGGTGGCCGCCTGCGTGAACGACCGCGACCCCAACCTGCGCTACTTCGTGGCCCGCAACCCGCTGCTGAGCGAAGACCAGCGGGAACAACTGATGGACGACGAGGACGAACTGGTACGCATTGCCGTGCGCAAGGGCCCCAAGCAGCGCGGCACCCGCGCCCGACCCGGCCAGGCCGAGATGATCCGTTGACCGATACCCAGCCCGAAAAACCCGAACGCCCGAAACCCACCGCGCGCCGCCGTGCGCTCGGCTGGGGCATCCAGATCGCCATCGCGCTGGCCATCTTCCTTTTGGTGCGCGCATGGATGGCCCGCGACATGGTGGAAGGCCCGGCCCCCGAGTTCGAGGCCGAACTGCTCGACGGCTCGCCCGTGGCACTCGCCGACTACGTGGGCGACGAACCCGTGCTGCTGCATTTCTGGGCCAGCTGGTGCGCCATCTGCCGGCTGGAGGAAGGCGAGATCGTACGCCTGTCGGACAGCCATCCGGTACTGACCGTCGCCATGCAGTCCGGTGAACGAGAGGAAGTCATCGCGCACCTCAACGAACGCGAGCGCGAACTGGCCACCATCAACGACCCGCAGGGCCAGCTCGCCGCCCGCTACGGCGTCCAGGGCGTCCCCGCCAGCTTCATCATCAACACCGACGGCGACGTCGTCTTCCGCAAGCAGGGCTACGCCCCGCCGCTGGAACTGCGCTTCCGCCTCTGGCTCGCCCGCTGGCTCTGATGGTGCAGCCCCGGGCGGCCTGTTCCACCCGCAGCTCATGGGGCGCGGGCCTTGGGATTTGGGCAGTACAGGCCCAAGAGTTACACTGAAAAGTGTAACTCCGGGAGGCAAAGATGGAAGCCACCACCAAGGACATGCGGCTCCACAGCCGCGAACTCCTCGCCGCGATCGATCGCGGAGAGGAGATCGTGATCACCTATCATGGCCGCAAGCGGGCGCGTCTGGTCCCCTTCACCCTCCGCGAGGAAAACGGGCAAGAAGAGGGGGCTCGCAATCCGTTGTTCGGACTCTGGGGTGACCGGACCGGATCGGTAGACGACCAGGTTCGGCGGATGCGCCAACCGAGGGCGTTCGACTGATGCTGGTGGACACGGACGTCCTGATCTGGAACCTGCGCGGGAACCGGAAAGCGGGGGACTGGCTCGACAGTTCGCCCGGATTCGCGGTGTCTGCGGTGACGTACATGGAGCTGGTCCAGGGCCTGCGGAACCAGGTCGAATTCCGGATGCTTCGGCAGGCCATGGGCTACTGGGATGCCACGATTCATCCCGTCAGCGAAGCGATTTCGACTCGTGCCACCTTCCTGGTCGAGACGTATGCGCTCAGCCACAACATGCAAATGGCCGATGCCCTGGTTGCCGCAACGGCCACCCAGCTTGGCCTGCCTCTGGTCACGGCCAACGATCGCCACTATCGCCACATCGAAGGCCTCGAAATCCATCTGTTCCGACCGGAATAAGGTCTCACTCATGCCGTCTTCGGCCAGAGGACGGGCCCCGCGGCCGGGGGTGCCTTGTAGGAGCGCAGCCCCCTGCGCGATCCGGTGCTCATTGGTGTCCATCTCGCCCACGTTGCGACGCCGGCGCGCGGTGTCAGCTGGCTACCAGGCGTTCTCCGGGAGGGATGCTTGTCATTGCTGGAGAATACGTACAGTATTGCGTACATGTACAGGTTCAATGACGGCGAGGTATACCATGGATGCCATTAGCTACACGGCGGCCCGGAGTCAGCTGGCCAGGACGATGGAGAAGGTCTGCGAGGACCATTCGGCCGTCATCATTACCCGGAGCAAGGCTCCATCCGTGGTGATGATGTCGCTGGAAGACTATGAAGCCCTGCAGGAGACCTCGTACCTGCTCCGTGCCCCCGAGAACGCCCGCCGGCTTCTTGAATCCGTGGTCGAACTGGAACGCGGGGGAGGTCTGGAGAAGGACATCGAGGAATGAAGCTGCTCTTCTCCGAGCATGCGTGGGAAGACTATCTCTACTGGCAGCGCCACGAGCGGAAGACCGTCAAGCGCATCAATGAGCTCATTCGCGCCATTCAGCGCGACCCCTTCGAAGGCATTGGCAAACCCGAACCGCTCAGGTACGGCCTTTCAGGCTACTGGTCCCGCCGAATCTCCACCGAACATCGGATCGTCTACAAGATCGATGAAGACACTGTGCTCATCGCACAGCTCCGTTACCACTACTGACCCGAACGATCGCCTCAGGCCGCTCGCGGTTCGATCTCGCGGCGCACCCGCTCGGCAAGTTCGAGCTGTGCCTGCCTGAGTTCGAATTCCAGCTGGAGATTCAGCCAGAAACGTTCGGACGTTCCGAAATAGCGTGCCAGCCTCATGGCCGTGTCGGCGGAGATGCCGCGTTGCTCGCGCACGATGTCATTCATGCGCGTTGTCGGCACATGCAGGGCACCGGCAAGGGCGTTCACGCTCATGCCCAGCGGTGCCAGATATTCCTCGCGCAGGATCTCGCCCGGATGGACGGGCCGCATACCGTTTGAACTCATGCCGTCGCTCCTCCCGAAGCCTTTTGCTCAGTGGTAGTCGACGATCTCCACATCTTCGACACCCTCGTTCGTCCACCGAAAACAGATCCGCCACTGCGCGTTGATCCGGATACTGTGTTGCCCCGCCCGGTTCCCCGACAGAGACTCCAGCCGGTTACGGGCGCTAGCTCTCCAGCTCCCGCAGCACGCGAAATCCCAGGTTGGTGTCCATCTCGTCCACGTTGCGGCGCCGGCGGGCGGCGCTGCGCGTGAGCACCGCCGGGTCGAACCACGAGCCGCCCTTGGTCACCAGCCACTCGTTGTCCGGCTCCGGCCCGTAGACCCCGTCGCGTGGCAGGCTCGCGTGGCCGTCGTGCCAGGGCGTCGCGGTGAACTCCTGCACGTTCCCGTGCATGTCGTACAGCCCCCACAGGTTCGGCTGAAAACTGCCCACATCCAGCGGCCGGTTCAGCGGAAAGCACGCCGGGATATACCACTTGCGCCGCTGGCGCCGCTCCTCGTACGGGAACAGCGAATTGAAATGCACGTCGCGGCAGCCCACCACCTCGCCGAACGCGAACGGCGTGGTCGTCCCCGCGCGGCAGGCATGTTCCCACTCGGCCTCGGTCGGCAGGCGGTAACGCTGCCCGGTCTCCTCGCTCAGCCACTCCAGATACTTGCGCACTCCCGCCGGCTTGATGTTGAACATCGGCGTGCGCGGCGTCTTCGGGCGCACCAGCCAGTCCCAGCGCTCGTGCCCGGTGGCCTCCTCGAAGGCCAGCCACTCCTCCAGCGTGACCGTAAAACGCCCCAGCGCGAACGGCCGCTCCAGCGTCACCAGCCGCCGCGGGCCCTCGTGCTCCTGGCGGCCGAACTCCCGCGCATCGGAACCGATTTCGAGCTCTCCTGGCGGGATCACCACCAGCTCCGGCGTGGGCACGCCCGACCGGGCCTCGTCGCGGAAAACCGTGTCCCGGCGCGCCTCCCGCGCGGCCTGCTGCTGCAGCTCCAGCAACTGCGCCTGATCCATCTGCTGAACGTTCTTCGCCATCATCCCTCCGGGTGACTCCACGGCTCTACCCAATAAGGCAGCGCTCGGGGTGCCGGGTTCCCGCGCACCCGCCGGGCCCGCGCCTCGCCACAATGCTCTTGCAGCAACGGCGCCCGCGCGCTAGCTTGCCACCCAGGGCGAGACAAACGCCCGCAACCATGTCCGGACTCAGGGAGGAGCCGACGTGACCCCTACCCCATACCGCCCGCGGACCCGCGGGCTCACGCTCATCGAACTGCTCGTGGCCCTGCTGGTCTTCGTCCTGCTGGTGACCGTGGGCATCCCGTCGTTTGCGCAACTCGTGGACCGGTTCCGGCTGATCGCCACCACCAACGAACTCGTCACCGCTCTCCATCATGCACGCAGCGAGGCCGTGCGGACCGCTGCGCCGGTTACTCTCTGTGCCAGTGCCAACGGCGTTCACTGTTCCGGCGATGCCCGTTGGGAGTCCGGGTGGCTGGTTTTCCACAACCCCGGTCTCGCAACCCAGCCTGCCAGCGCGAACGACATCCTTCGCCGGCGGCAGGGGAACCCCGACGGGGGCCTGGAAATCCGTGGCAATCTCCCGGTGCGGCATCGCGTCACCTACGGAGCGCTCGGCGCCACCCGGCGCCTCTCCGGCGCGCTCCAGATGGGTACGCTGAGAATTTGCAACGAAGCGGCAGGCCGGGCCGTCGTCATCAACCGCGCCGGTCGCCCTCGCGTCGCCCATCAGGGATGCCCGTTCGATCCATAACCATTCGGTACCCTTTGCCGACCGTTCGGCACTGAAACCCTTGCTCGTCACATGGCTTGCGCCCATAGTGAAATCGACCGATTCCACAAGGACCCGCGGCATGTCTCGTAACGCTCTCGGATTCACCCTGATCGAGCTGATGGTCACCATCGCCGTGGCGGCCATCCTGCTCACGGTCGCCGTCCCCGGTTTCCAGAGTCTGGTGCAGAACAACCGGGCCACCGCCGCTGCAAACGAACTCAGCACGGCTTTCAGCTTCGCTCGCAGCGAAGCGGTCACCCGCGGCGAGGAGGTCTCCGTCTGCCCGGTCGACGACGCCGGCGGCGACTGGCACGCGGACGGCTGGCGGGTGGTTCTGGGGAATGATTGTGCCGCGCCCGAAATGGCCGATCCCTTGCGTCGCTGGGAGGACATCTCCGGTCGGGTCGTCATCGATGACAACATCGAGGACCAGAGCCACCTCACCTTCGGGCCGCTGGGTGGGCGTGAAAGCCCCGGGCGGGATGATGAGGACGATCCTATGTTCTACATCCACGCCGAGAACTGCTCCGGCGAACGGGCACGGGATCTGAACATTGGACCTGGCGGCAAGGTCGGCATCGTCCGCTCCGATTGCCCCTGATCCGCGAGGACCGAAGAATGCAAGGCAAAACCGCAATGACCCAATCACGATTCCAGCAACGCCCGTCGCTCCGAAAGTCCAGGGGCGTCACCCTCATCGAGGTACTCGTTGCCGTACTCGTCCTGTCGATCGGCCTGATCGGCCTTGCGGCCCTGCAGGCCAACGCGCTGCAGGCCAATCACAGTTCGTACATGCGTTCCCAGGCCACCAACCTGGCCTACGACATCGCCGACCGCATGCGGACTAACCGCCAGGCCGCTCTGTCGGGTGATTACGATACCGCCTTCACAGATAATGAGGGGACGGGTGGTGCCTGCAATCCTAACCTGAGCCTGACCGGCGATCTCGCTGACCAGGACCTTGCTCAATGGAAAAACGCGATCGCCTGTACCCTCCCCGCCGGTCAGGCCAGTGTTTTCCGAAATGGCGATACGTTCACTATCACCGTTCGCTGGCAGGAAGACCGCATCGACGATGACGATGACGATGACGCTCCGGCCGATGGTTACACCGAAGTCTTTACCACGAGGACCGAGATATGAAAGGCGCGAACGGGCACCTTGTACCGGCTGGCATCTCGTCGCTGCGCGGCCTCACGCTGGTTGAGCTGATGATCGCGATCCTCCTCGGCCTGCTGCTCATGGCCGGCGTGATCAACGTGTTCATCGGCACGCAGCAGACCAATCGCACCCAGGAGGCGATGTCCAGCGTGCAGGAAACCGGCCGCTTCGCCCTCGATATCATCGCGCGCGATGCGCGCGAGGCTGGGTACGGTGGGTGCCCCGGATCGGTCAATAACCTCCTCAATACCGCTAGCGCCGATTATGACCCCGATCTGCATGAGCCCGGGGCCGGCTTTATCAATGCCGATAAGCCGGACAACCCGAGCCCCGAGCGGGGAGACATCCTGACCGTCTCGTCCATGGGTTCGGTCGGCGGTGGTCCGTTCGAAGCGGAGGGTGGTACGCAGCAAGAATTTGAACTCAGTGAAGGGGATCCCACGCAGGTTAGTCAGGGACAGATTCTTCTCATCGCCGATCCTTCCACGGGAGTGTGCGAACAATTCCAGAACGTCCCGGATCAGCAGGGTGTGATCAACCGTGGCCCCGGACAGGATGAGGATGTCGATCCTGGCAACATCGAGGTGGACTATGTCGATTTTAATGGCCCGATTGATATCCTCGCGCTGTCCAGCAGGACCTATTATGTCGGGCAATCTCCAGACGGCGAGACCTACAGCCTTTACCGCCGGACGACGACTTCGGGCGGCGATGGAAATCCCGTTCATGAAACCGTCGAGGTTGTCGCCGGTGTATACGACATGAGTGTGGAGTATGGTCTCGACACCGATGACAATGGCCATGTCAACCGCTTCGAGTGGGCGAGCAACATGGGCTCCGGTGACTGGGAGGACGCCGTGGCGGTCCGCATCCATCTCCTTGTGTACAACGGACAGGAAGATAACGTCGTCGATCAACCTCGCCAGGACCTCTTTTTCCCGACCTCCGGCTCCGGTGGCAACCTGTTCAATGCTCAGGACCGGCGGCTGTATCAGACGTTCAGTACCACCGTCGGTGCCCGAAACCTGCTTGATTGATCTCGAGGTTACGACATGAGAAACCAACCATCCCATGCGGCCCGTGCCAACCGCGGGAAGCAGCACCAGCAGGGGGCCGCGCTGGTCGTCGGCCTGATCCTCCTGGTCGTGATCACGCTACTGGCCGTCGCCGGCATGCAGAACACCGTGCTGCAGGAACGCATGGCCGGCAACATGCACGATCGCAACCTTGCCTTCCAGCAGGCCGAGGCCGGTTTGCGTGCGGCTGAGCGGAACCAGGTCCCGGGGTCTCCGGATGGCTCGATCAGCTTTTCACCGCTCGATGTGGAGGAGTGGCTCGATCACCTGGATCCCGGTGATACCGAGGCGCATGCCACGCATGTGGAACTTCTGTCTCTGGTCGGTGAGGACTCCTGCCCGCCCGGGCAGGTCTGTGATGAAGAATTCGGGCCTGCGGAGTCCGTCAGCGCGTATCGCATTACATCCGTGGGTGTTGGTGGGACGGATCAGACTCGGGTTGTGCTCCAGGCCGTCATTCGCGTGACGAATTGAACGATAGAAAGGGAAAAGAGGTGACTGCGATGAAAACCAGAGAAGCAGGGATGGAACGGACTCCTGGTGCCCGGCGAACCTTTCGCAAGAGTGCCCTGACGCTGGCCCTGGCAACCGCATTTGTAGGCATTGCAGGGCCGGCGCAGGCGCAGACTCCCGCGCAGGTTCCTCTTTTCCTCACCAGCCCGGTGGACCCGAACGTCCTGTTTATCCTCGACGATTCCGGGTCGATGCAGTGGGAGTCCATTCCGGACAACATGATCCTACCCTACTACAACTTTACGCCAGCGAGTGGAATGTTCGGGCCCGGGAACAGCCTCTATTCGTCTTGGTCTGTTTCCAATTTCAATCATAGCTTGCAGGCGGCGAGATATCGCAGTGTGGCAGGTAACCCCCAGTACTATGATCCGTCGAGGACATATCGACCGTGGGTGGACCATAACGGGCAGGAGATGGAGCCGGCTGATCCGGAAGCGGCGTATTATCATCCGATCCACACCGGGGCCGGCACCCGTGACCTGACGACGGAGCATACGATGGGGCCTTGGTGGAACCCATCAGAGGAATATCCTTTGTATTACCACCACACCGGCGGGTCGTTGTCCAATCTGAGCAATTACGAACGCGTGGAGATCCTGCCCGGTGAAGGCCCGTTCGAGGGGCACGGTCGCGAGGCTCGCTCCGACTGTCAGAATGCAGCGCAGGGCGTGTGCACCTACGACGAAGAGATCCAGAACTTCGCCAACTTCTTTACCTATCACCGCAGCCGCATGTTGACCGGCGCGGCCGGGATCGGTCGCGCTTTTGCCAACCAGGGGAGTGAGTTCCGGGTCGGGTTCGGTGCCATCAATGCGGGAGCGGTGCTGATGGATGTCTCACCGTTTGAAGGGCAGCACCGCGAGGATTGGTTTGAGATGCTCTACGAATTCCACCCCTGGGGTGGAACGCCCTTGCGTCGCTCTCTCAGAGACGCTGGAGAGTATTTCTCGCGTACCGACAATCAGGGCCCCTGGAGCGAGACGCCCGGTGAACCTGGTGACCCCCGGGGCGAGCATCTGGAGTGCCGGCAGAGCTACACCATCCTGATGACGGATGGCTTCTGGAACCGACTGAGTCCGGGCGTGGGTAATGCCGACGACTCGCCCGGGCCGACCCACGAATCTCCCGATGGCGAGACCTTTCAGTATACGCCAGGGCCGCCTTTTGCCGATGGGACTTCCAATACGCTGGCCGACGTGGCCATGCATTACTGGAAAAACGATTTGCGACCGGACCTGGAGAACAGGGTTCCGACGGATTCTCTGAATCCGGCGTTCTGGCAGCACATGGTCACGTACGGTGTCGGTCTGGGCGTGACCGGTTCGATCGATCCGGACGAGGCCATGGAGGCGATCCATACCGGGGAAGAGATTGACTGGCCGGAAGCGACAAATCCTCGGACTCAGTTTTCTGATGCGGACAAGATCGATGACCTCCTGCATGCGGGTGTGAACTCGCGCGGGGGCTTTTTCTCCGCACTCGACCCCGATGTATTCGCAGAGGAGCTGTCGGACGTTCTGGCGGAGATATCCGATCGCGCGGGGGCATCACGTACGTCATTGGCGACCGAGTCGACCCAGGTGAGTGTCGATGAAGGGGCGCGGGTGTTTCAGGCCCATTTCAATTCGGCGGACTGGTCGGGTGATCTGGTGGCGCTCGAAGCCGATTTCGAGGCATTGACGTTCGAGGAGGCCTGGTCTGCGGCCACTCTGCTGGACGATCGTGTTGAGAGCAATGGTTTTACGGACCGTAACGTATTCACCTTCGATTCGGATGCGGGCGAGGCTGTCCCGTTCGAATGGGGAGAGATTCCCGATGCCGAGCAGATCTTCGGCCCCGAAGAAGACGGTCTGGTCGACTATCTGGCAGGGGATGACTCGAACGAAATCGCCAACGGTGGCCCTTATCGTAATCGTGGTTCGGTGATGGGCGACATCGTCAATTCGGATCCCACTTACCAGGGGCCCAACCTGAACATGGGGTACAGCAGCCTGACGGGATACTCGGGCTTCCTGGAAGACAACGAAGACCGGGCGGAAGTCGTCTACGTCGGCTCCAACGCCGGCATGCTGCATGCGTTCGATGCCGAAACGGGCGACGAGCTGTTCGCCTACGCACCGTCCATGCTGCTGGAACATCTGCCCGATCTGGCGGACCCGGACTATCAGCACCGGTACTACGTGGACGGCAGCCAGCACATTACCCACGCTCAGGTGGACGGGGAATGGAAAACCATCCTGATCGGGACCCTCGGCGCAGGGGGTAAGGGGCTGTACGCACTGGACGTTACGGATCCGGAAACCTTTGGTCAGAACCCGGATGAGGACGTTCTCTGGGAGTTCACTGCCGACGACTCGGAGCATCTGGGTTACACGATTGACGGTGAGCCAACTGTCGCGCAGACCGGCCCAGGTGAATGGAGCGTGCTCTTCGGGAACGGATATGACAGCGATAGTGGCGATGCGGTGCTGATGATCCTGAACCTCGAAGACGGAACGGTGCGGAAGGAGATCGAAACGGAGTCCGACGGTGACAATGGACTGTCGCCGGTGGTGTTCCGCGCGGGTTCCGGGAATATCCTCGAGGCGGGGTTTGCGGGTGATCTGAAGGGCAACATGTGGGCATTTGATGTTGACCCGGGCCAGCAGGATCCCTCGGCAGATGACTGGGACGTGACCTTCAAGCAGGGAAACACCCCGCGTCCGCTGTTCGAGGCGGAGCGGCCGATTACGGCCAAACCGGCGCTGGGCAGTTTCCCTGAAGGAGGCTCCATCGTGCTGTTCGGAACCGGACAGTATTTCGCCGAGGGCGACAATGAAGTGTCCGGGGAAACGGAGGCCTTTTACGGGATCCGGATCCACGAGGATACGGATGCCCCGGTGGATGCGGACGATGATCTGCTGACACAGGAAATCAAGGAGGACGGCATGACCGGCGACGGGATTCGCTGGCGCGTGACCTCGGAGAAAACGCTCGATCCCGATGAGCACGAAGGCTGGAAGCTGGCGCTCGATGCTGAGGACGCCGAAGGGGAGCGGGTGGTTACCCAGCCGGTCCTGATCGATGGTCGGGTCGAATTTGTTACTCTGATCCCGTTCGATGATCCGTGTCGCGGTGGTGGAACTTCGTTCCTTTTTGCCCTGGATGCGGCCAGTGGGGGGCGGCCTGATGACCCGGTTTTCGACATCGGAGGCAGTTCCGGCAGCTTCGGCGAAGAGGATCTCGTCGACCACGATGGGGAGGAGATCCCCCCGAGTGCCGTGGATCCGGGGGTTGGCATCGCCGGGCGCCCGACGGTCGTTCGCGATCCCGAGACCGGGCAGGTCTTCCGCCTGATCAGTGGGACGGAAGGCGAGACGATCGATGAGGCGCCTGGATCGGCCGGGCTGGGACCGCGCAGTTGGTATCAGCTGCGCTGATAGGAGAGGTGGAACAATGAAAACACTAGTCTGGATCTCAAGAAGTGCCCTGGTCGGGTTGTTGCTGGTCTTTATGCTGGCTTTCCCGGCGGCCGCCGAAATGGAGGGGGGCTACATGGGGCAGGTGACGGGCGTGGATGTGGTCGAGCATGCCATCGAGATTGACGACCATTGGTTCCGCGTCCCCACGTCCGTGAGGCTTGCCACGGAGGATGGAGGTTCCACAAGCCTGGGCCGGGTAGAAGTGGGACAGTGGATCGAGTATCGAGTTGTCGATGACGACCGGGCCGACAGACCTTCTGTCCGTGACGTCATTGTGTACAGCTCGCCGCAGGGGTGATCCATGACGCTTCTACGCAGAAACGAAGGTTTCACTCTGATCGAACTGATGATCGTGATCGCGATTCTGGCGATCATCGTCTCGATTGGTTACCCGGCTTATTTGAACCACGTGGATAACTCGTGGCGGGCCAAGGCGACGGGGTGTCTTGCGGAGCTGGCACAGGCGATGGAGCGCGAGCGCACCAGCGACATGAGTTATCCGGGATCGCTCCCGAACCGTGGCTGCCGCAGTGAGATCGAAGACGAAGGCCGTTACACCTTTGAGCGGGTTGATGCGCAATCGGATGACACTAGCTTTTTGATCCGGGCCAATGCGCAGGGGCGCCAGGCGAATGATGGCTGTGGCAACCTTTCGCTCGACCATACTGGAGACCGCACCACGCAGGACGGCAGCGTATCCCAGTGCTGGTAGCCGCAGACCGACGAGACTGATTGTCTCGTCGGTCCGGGCGATGTCTCGCCATCGCGGAACGGAGAGCTGCCCCTCGGCTCCAATTCACTCGCCCTCTGACGGGGTGCCGTGTAGTTCGGCGAGGTGCTGCTCGTACAGTGCCCAGATCCGCGGAGCGATCGCCCCGCGTGATCCGGGGTAGGTGAGGCGGTCGGGGTCGAAATCGGTGAGGTATTCGATCTCGGTGCAGCGCAGTTCGCCGGCGATCACGTTGAAGATGAGCAGTTGGGTCCCGCGTTCGGCCAGCGGGACCAGGGCACCGATCACGCCGGTGTCGTTCAGCCCGGGTTCGCCCCGGGCGTCTCCTTCCTCGGCTGGTGGGCGCACCAGCGTGCCCAGCAGTTCCTGGAACGCCTGGTCGCAGGCGTAGCACACCTCCGGGGCGCGCAGCCCCTGTACCCGTTCGCAGGCCGCGCGGATGTCGTCATCCGGCAGCATGGTGCGTTCGGGCGGCAGGGTCACGCGGTTGGCGCTGCCGTTGGGCAGCAGTCGCGGCACCGATTCGCGGCAGGAGGGACAGTGCCAGGTGGCTACGCGAGGGCCTTCGACGATATTGCTCGGGGGCATGCGACACCGCTGGTTGCGTATACGTCCGGCGAGTATACGATCCCGTCGCATCCGCCCAAAATCGCGCCGCATCGCGCAGAGGGCTGCGCTCCCATAAGGTAACCCCGGCCCGCAGGAGGCGAGCCCTCTCGCCGATTGGGTTGTCCCCGGCGCTGCATCGCGCAGGGGCGTGCTTCCGGACTGCTCCGCGATGCTGGCCGGCGGGGCGCGACTTCCTCGACCCGGGCGAGCACAAACCGGCCACGGATCCGGCCATCGGTCCGGTCATGGCATGCCCGATGCGGACGCCATTCGGAGATTAAATTGCTGATAGGATGAGACTCATGCAAATGGCGTGAAAGGGCATCCAACCGGCCATGAGCGCAGTCATTGATCGAGGTGAACGCATTGCCCTGATGGAGCCCCTGGTGGTGGGGGAGGGCTCCGCCCATCGGGGGCGGCTTACCGATCGGGTGCTGGATCTGGTTGCGCAGGCCGCTGCCTTTCGCGCCCGCCTTCCGGTGGGGGTGGAATCGGCCCTGGCCGGCCTGGTGCGCTCCATGAACTGCTATTACAGCAACCTGATCGAAGGCCACTACACGCATCCCGTGGCCATCGAGCGGGCGCTTGCCGGCGAATACAGCCCGGATTCCCGTCAGCGCGACCTGCAACTGGAGGCGGCGGCGCATATCCACGTTCAGAGCTGGATCGACGCTGGGGGGCTGAAGGGGCGCGAGACGGCGCCCGAGGGGCTGTGCGAGTTACATCGGTGCTTCTGCGAGCGGCTCCCGGACGATCTTCTGTGGGTTGAGGATCCCGACACGGGCCAGCATCTCCGGGTGTTTCCCGGTGCATACCGAACACACGATGTCCGGATCGGGCGGCATGTGCCGGTCAGTCCGGGTGCTGTGGAACGGTTCATGCAGCGGTTTCACGCGGCTTATTCGCGGGGCGGGCAGGCCGATCGAATGCTGGGCGTGGCTTGTGCCCATCACCGGCTGTTATGGATTCACCCGTTTCTGGACGGTAACGGTCGCGTCGCGCGGTTGATGTCCCATGCCATCCTGGTGGAGCACCTGAACAGCGGCGGGGTCTGGTCCGTGGCGCGAGGCCTGGCCCGCAGCGAGGGCCGCTACAAGCAGCTCCTTGCCGCATGTGATGAACCCCGCCGCGGTGACCGTGATGGCCGTGGTCAGCTCAGTGAAGCGGCCCTGGCGGATTTCGTGGAGTTTTTCCTGGAAGTCTGTATCGACCAGGTGGCGTTCATGGAGCGTCTGATGGACCCCGGCCGCTTCCGTGAGCGGATCCTGCGCTGGGCGGAAGACAGGGTGCGGGCGGATGAATTGCCGGGCAGGTCGGGGCGCCTTCTCGAGGCGGTATTGTACCGGGGAGAGGTGCCCAGAGCGGACGTGCCCGGGCTGCTCGATGTGAGCGAGCGCCAGGCCCGCCGGGTGACCTCGGCGCTCGTCAAACAGGGAGTTCTGGCCTCCGACAGCAGCCGAGCCCCTTTGCGCCTGGCGCTGCCCGCAGCGCTGGCCCCTGAATTGATGCCGGGGCTATTCCCGCCCGAAGGATAGCGGCAGGCCTTCCCTGCGCGCTGGGGCGGCTCCCTGGCCGATTGGATGTATCCCCGCGCCGGATCGCGCAGGGGCTTGCGCACCGGCGGTTGGTTGCGGGGCAGAGAGGAAACCTGGTGAAGATATCGGGGGTTACCTATACTTGTACTTATATGTCCGATGCCGGGAGGACTTATGGGCCAGGTCACCATCTATCTTGATCAGGAACACGAACAGCGCCTCAAGCAGGCGGCGCGGGCTGCGGGCCTCCCGGTGAGCCGATATGTGGCCCGGCTGGTGGAAGATAAAACCCGGAACGAATGGCCCGAGAACGTTCGGGCTTTGCCGGGCCAGTGGGCGGATTTTCCGAGCCTGGATGAGCTGCGGGTCTCCGGGCCGGACAGCGCGGGAAGAGCTGTGAAATATGCGCTGGACACCACGGCCCTCGTACGCGCCGCCACGCTTGTTACCCACAACATCGGTGAGTTTCAACGCATTCCCGACCTGCACGTCACCGACTGGTTCGAGTAGTTGGTGGCTTGGCCCATGCGTCGGAACACGGCTTCCGGCTGGCACTGCAGCGTAACAAGGCCTGCTCGCAATCCTGACTCCGAAGCCGAAGCGGTCATGCACTATGCGGGCCGGCCGGACATCCACCCATCGCGCAGGGGGCTGTGCTCCCACAAGGCGACCCCGGCCCGTAGGAGGCGAGCCCTCTCGCCGATTTGGGTGTTTGACAGCCCCGATCGGCCAGAGGGCTGGCCTCCTACGGGGAAGGCTTCGGGATGTAGTGAACAGCTGGAAGCCCGTCGAAATCGGCGTCCTGGGTCCAGAGGTCGGCCTGATGGGCGCGCGCGGTGGCGTAGATGATGCTGTCGGCGAGCGGGAGACCATGCTGGTTGCCGAGACTCGCGGCGGACAGGGCCAAAGGCCCCGTGAGTTCGACGAGTTCGCCCTGCTGCATCAATGCGGCCGCCTGCAAGGCTGCCGCCTCGCCTCGTTGCTGGAGTACCCGTTTGAAGACTTCGTAGAGGCTGATCGTGGGGACGATCAGTTCTGGCGTGGTCTCGATGGCGTCTGCAAAAACTTCGGCATTGGGGCCGTCGGCAAAATATTCCAGCCACGCGGACGAATCGACCACGTTCACACGCGATCTCCCTCGCGCGGGACGTCAGGGTCAATGCCCTTGAGGAACCCCCGCATCTCGCTCATACGCCGCTCGGGAATCAGTTCGATACGGTCGTCGTACGCAATAATCTGCACCTTCTGGCCTGCACGAAGATGCAGCGCCTCGCGTACCGTCCTGGGGATGACGACCTGATATTTCGGAGAGATGGTGAGGGCTTCCATTTTCAGCACCCTGATCGATCGATAATTCGTTTTACCAATGTATCATCGATCCCGAAGATGGGCGACGGTTCCCGTACCCCCCGTGGAGGCCCGCCCTCTGGCCGATCTCCCCGACCATGCTCAGGTGTCAGCCCCCGGCGGCCCCAGCAGGGACTCGAGGCTGTCCGCGTCCAGGATCCCGACGATCCACTCGTTCAACTGCTCGTCAGTGGCCGAAGCCAGTCGCCGATCCGTCCCCGGTGCTCGATACGGTAGCAACGCCCGGTGCATCCACACGACAACCGTGGTTTCGTTGCCATCCCGGCGATCAAGGCACCGATCTCGGTTCGGCATCGATCCAGGCGGGACAATCCGGACCGGGGCGGATCACTGCGGAGGGTTTTCCCGCAGCCCGGTCACCTCCTCGATTGTCAGCCCGACAATCTCGGCGATCGCGCGGTCGTCCATCTCGGTTGACCGGATCAGATTGCGCGCGGTTTCGCGGCGCCCTTCCTGAAGCCCTTCCTGGCGCCCTTCCTCGATCCACCGGTCGGGCCAGTGCTTGATCCGTTCGGCCAGCATGTCGTGTACCTCGTGCAAGTCCTGAAGGTCGTTGAACGGCGGCAGTTCCATCCCCGGTGCTCGATGCGGGAGCATCACCCGGCGCATCCACACCACGAACGAGCGCCGCAGCCCCGTCTGCTCCGGGGACCGCAGCCATTCCACCAGACGGCCCAGCACTTCCAGCAGGTCCTGCTCGTTGCGGTTGGGCTCCAGCCGGAACAGCGCCGCCGCCACGTTGCGCGTCTCGTCCGACCAGTCGGGCGCCTCCACGATCGCGCCCTCGTCCAGCAGCAGATAGCTCAGATCGGGCCGATAATGCTCCAGGCCACCCGGTACCCGTTCGACCAGCTCGCCCACGTTTTGTGCGGCCGTCCAGCGCGTCTCTCCATTGTAGAGCACCACCGGCAGCACCGGGGGCAAGCGGCCGCCGGGCGTCAGGGCCTTCTGCCGGATCAGGTCCTGATACAGCAGCCCGACATACGTCATCATCCGCACCGCCATGAAACGGTCCACGCTCGACTGGAACTCCAGCAGCAGGTACACGTAAAGCCAGCCGCCACCCCAGCGCACGCGCCAGACGATGTCGTCTTCGCGGTCGCGCAGTTCGTCGGTCACGTAGGATCCGTTCACCTTCTCGAGGGTGGAGAAATCCAGCTCCCTCACCCACTCCTCCCGGACAAAACCGGTCAGCAGGTCCCGCACCATCTCGGGATGCGAAAACAGGAGCTTGTAACTGTTGTCATGGTGATCCGCCATGCTGACATTTCCTGTCCGGTCAGAGCCGCAGCGTACCGAGTTACTGTCGAAAGTGGTGTACGGGGGGATTGAGGAAGGCGGCGTATCCGGCTGGAATGGAAGTACCACCAACCAACCAGCCCGAGGAGATACGCCACCATGGCTCACGATACGACAGACATCCCGAACGGACCAGAGGACCCGTTGACCGATCTGCTGCGCCGCGGGGCGCGGGA